>JBKPNC010000013.1:0-33397 GCA_046732435.1 Actinomycetota bacterium | reverse complement strand
GAGACGTCGATCTTCTCGGCGACGTTCGCACCGTTGAAGCGCAGCGTGTCCGACCCGTCCTGACCCTCGACGGTGTCGTTGCCGTCGCCGGGGTTCCAGACGAACGTGTCGTCGTTCGCGCCCAGGAACGCGACGTCGTCGCCGCGCCCACCTGCGACGGTGTCGTTTCCGTCACCGCCGAGCAGGGTGTCCGCGCCGTCGCCGCCGGTGATGGTGTCGGCACCGGGGCCGCCGTCGATCGTGAGCGAGATGAGCGCCGCCAGTCCGTTGGAGCCGACGACCGTGTCGTCGCCGCCGGTTGCGTTCAGCACGAGGTTCTCGGTCGTGCCGACGTCCAGGTTGAACGGCGCCGGGGTAGCGCGATCGACCCGTACGAGCGGTGTGATCGCCGTGACGGTGAACGTCTCGCCGCCGTCACCGCCGTCGACCTCGACCGTGTCGACGCCGTCCCCGCCCTCGAGCTTCACCGGCATGATCGAGCCGCCGGCCGCGTTCTCCGTCAAGCGATCGTCGCCGGCCAACCCCTCGATGGTCAGCGTGTCGAGCGTCGGGTCTGCGTCGGTCACCGAGACGTTCGCGGCAAGACCGGTGACGTTCGCATCGGGCGAAGCCGAGGTGCGGCTGATCTCGACGACGTCAGCGCCCGGTGTTCCCTCGACGACCACGCCGTCCGGCTGGCCGTCAGGGCCTCCGCCGGACGCGGAGAGGTCGACTCCGACGTGCTGGACGGCGGTGCCCGTGAGATCGTGGACGGTGACGGTGTCGGCGCCGCCGAGTGCATGCGTGTCGACCGTCTCGACGCCGTCGACATCCATCGTGACATTGGCGATGTCGCGGAAGAACCGGAGCCGATTGCCGTTTGCCGCCAGATCGAACTTCTCGCTCACGTTCGCGCCGTTGAAGCGCAGCGTGTCGGCGTCCGCCTGGCCCTCGATGGTGTCGCTCTGGTCGCCGGGGTTCCAGACGAACGTGTCGTCGTTCGCGCCCATGAACGCGACGTCGTTGCCCCGGCCGCCACGGATGGTGTCGTTTCCGTCATCGCCGGAGAACGTCTCGGCGCCGAGGCCGCCGACGAGCGAGTCGTCCCCGCCCTCGCCGTTGAGCGTCGTCACCTCCGTGTCCGTGAACGCCCCGTTCGAGTCGTCGATGCGGACGGAGTCGTCGCCGTTGCCGGCCTCGACGACGATGTGGTCGAACTTGTCCCGCTTGAAGCTGAGATCGGCGGAGCCGTCGTCGCCGACGTCGATCTCGAGCGTCGTCGAGTCTCCGCTCTGCAGGCGAAGCGCGATCGCCTCGCCCGCTCCCGTCCCCGTGACGATCAGCGTGGTGTCCTGGATCTTCGCCTTCACCTTGTCCTTCGCGGACGCGGTCTCGGCGAGGACGGCGACAGCGGCGAGGCCTGCGGCGAGTGCGACCACGAGGGTCGATGCGACCCTGCCGCGTCGAAGAATCGTCCTCATGCGTACTCCCCCTCCGTTGTACGTGCAGCGTCCTGTCGTCTTGCATTCCTGACGAACGTGCGGCTCGGGTTCTTCCCGCACGCTCAGGCGTGCGCGGGCGCCGGGCCGTCCGGCCGCGGTGCTACCATCGCCGACTTGAGAGGTTTGTCGACAGGCGGTTCTTCGGCCCGGGCGTTCGGATTGGCGCCTGGGCTTCGTGCTTTTTGGGGACGATCGTGAACGTCGAGCTGCGTCCGGATCAGCTCGAGCGACTGCTCGCGCTGGAGGCGAAGTTCGCCAAGGAAGGGCTTGCCTTCGACGACGTTCTGCTCGTGCCGGCCGAGTCGTCGGTGCTCCCCGCGGACGTCTCCACGCGGACCCGCCTGACCCGCCGCATCGAGCTCGACATCCCGATCGTCTCGGCGGCGATGGATACCGTCACCGAGGCGCGAATGGCTGTCGCGCTCGCGCGCGAAGGCGGTATTGGCATCCTCCACCGCAACCTGTCGATCGAGGCGCAGGTCGCCGAGGTCGATAAGGTCAAGCGCTCCGAGGCCGGCATGATCGTCGACCCGGTGACGCTGCCCCCGGAGGCGCGCGTCTCCGACGCGCTCGCGCTGATGGAGCGGTACCGGATCTCCGGCGTTCCCATCGTCGACGAGGCCGGTCTGCTCCTCGGGATCCTCACGAACCGCGATCTCCGCTTCGAGGACGACGTCTCCCAGCCCGTCTCCAACCTGATGACGCTTCAGAATCTGGTGACGGCACCGGTCGGCACGTCGCTCGCGGAGGCGGAGGCACTGCTCCACCGACACCGTGTCGAGAAGCTTCCGATCGTGGACGAGGCCGGAATCCTCAAGGGCCTGATCACGGTCAAGGACATCAAGAAGCGGATGCAGTATCCGCTCGCCACGAAGGACGAGCGGGGGCGGCTACGGGTCGGGGCGGCGGTCGGCGTCGGGCCCGACGCACGCGAGCGCGCAAAGGCACTCGCCGAGGCGGGTGCTGACGCGCTCGTCGTCGACACTGCTCACGGACACGCTCGCGGCGTGATCGAGATGGTCGGGTGGATCGGCGCCAACGTCGACGTCGAGATCATCGCGGGCAACATTTCCACCGGCGAAGCGGCGCAGGCGCTGATCGAGGCGGGCGCGGATGCTCTGAAGTGCGGACAGGGGCCGGGGTCGATCTGCACGACGCGGGTCGTGGCCGGCGTCGGCGTGCCGCAGGTGACGGCTGTCCACGACACCGTTCGCGTCGCGGCAGAGCAGGGCATCCCGGTGATCGCCGACGGAGGCATCACCTCGTCGGGCGACTGCGCGAAGGCGCTCGCGGCAGGGGCGGACGCGATCATGCTCGGCTCGATGCTCGCCGGGACGGACGAGGCCCCCGGAGACGTGGTCGTCTCCCACGGCGAGCGGTTCAAGGAGTACCGGGGTATGGGCTCGCTCGGGGCAATGAAGGCCCGCGGCTACTCGAAGGACCGCTACTTCCAGGGTGACGTCGAGGATTCCGACAAGCTCGTCCCGGAGGGCATCGAGGGCCGGGTGCCGTACAAGGGGCCGCTGCGGAACGTCGTCCTGCAGCTCGTCGGCGGCATTCGCCAGGCGATGGGCTACTGCGGCGCGGCGAACCTCGAGGCGCTCAAGGAGGCGAGGTTCGTCCGCATCACCGGCGCGGGTCTCCGCGAGAGCCACCCGCACGACATCACGATCACGAAGGACGCGCCGAACTATCGCCGCTGAGGCTGAAGTGATCGAGCTGGCCGCGCGCGACGGGGAGCGGCCGGTGCTCGTCGTCGACCTCGGTGGTCAGTACTCGCAGCTGATCGCGCGGCGCGTGCGCGAGTGCCGGGTCTACTCCGAGCTCGTTCCGCACCGCATCTCCGCGCAGCAGGCGCGTGCGCGGCGGCCGCGCGCGCTCATCCTGAGCGGCGGCCCGGCTTCCGTCTACGCGGACGGGGCGCCGTCGGTCGACCCCGGACTCTACGAGCTCGGCGTCCCGGTGCTCGGCATCTGCTACGGCATGCAGCTGATGGCGCTCGAGCTCGGCGGGAGCGTCGAGCGGACCGGCGTCTCCGAGTTCGGCCGCACGGACCTGCATGCGGACGGCGGCGAGCTCTTCGCCGGTCTGGCGCAAGCACAGACGGTGTGGATGAGCCACCGCGATTCCGTCACGGCGCCACCGGTCGGTGCGCATGTCGTCGCCGGCTCGGCGTCGACGCCGATTGCCGGCTTCGAGGATCGGGAGCGGGGGCTTTACGGCGTGCAGTTCCACCCCGAGGTCGTCCACACGCAGCACGGGATGGAGGTGCTGAAGAACTTCCTCTACCGGGTAGCCGATGCGCCCGCGACCTGGACGCCGGCCGCCGTCATCGAGGAACAGGTCGAGCGCATCCGGTCACAGGTCGGCGACCGGCCAGTCCTGTGCGCGCTCTCCGGAGGCGTCGACTCCGCGGTCGCCGCGCTGCTCGTGCACAAGGCCGTCGGCGACCAGCTCACGTGTGTCTTCGTCGATCACGGCCTGCTTCGCCAGGGGGAGGCGGCACAGGTGGTCGAGACGTTTCGCGGTCACTTCCACGTTCCGCTCGTCCACGTCGATGCGGAGGAGCGGTTCCTGTCGCGCCTCGAGGGCGTCGACGATCCGGAGGAGAAACGCCGTATCGTCGGCGAGGAGTTCATCCGCGTCTTCGAAGAGGAGGCGCGGCGGCTCGGCCGCGTGCGCTACCTCGTCCAGGGGACGCTTTACTCGGACGTGATCGAGTCCGGCGGGTCCGACGAGGGCGTGGCCGCGAAGATCAAGTCCCATCACAATGTCGCCGGCCTGCCGTCCGACATGGAGATGGAGCTGGTCGAACCGCTCCGCCTGCTCTTCAAGGATGAGGTGCGGCGGGTCGGCGAGGAGCTCGGGCTGCCGGAGGCGATGGTGTGGCGACAGCCGTTTCCCGGCCCTGGGCTTGCCATCCGCATCATCGGCGAGGTCACTCGCGAGCGGCTCGAAATCCTGCGCGAGGCGGATGCGATCCTGCAGGAGGAGGTGCGCCGCGCCGGTCTCTACCGCGACCTGTGGCAGAGCTTCGCGGTGCTACCCGCGATCCGCTCGGTCGGCGTCCAGGGCGACGAGCGCACCTACGCCTACCCGATCATCATCCGCGCCGTCACCTCCGAGGACGCGATGACCGCCGACTGGGCGCGGCTGCCCTACGAGCTGCTGGAGACGATCTCGGGCCGCATCATCAACGAGATCCCCGCCGTGAACCGCGTGGCCCTAGATATCTCTTCCAAGCCGCCTTCCACCATCGAGTGGGAGTAGCTCAGAGCGTGAGCGCCGGATAGCGGCCGCGAACACCGTCCACGTAGGCGGCCAGCTGCTCGGCGAGCGCTGCGTTCGCGATCTCGAGGACGTTCTCGGCGTTCTGCTCGCCGGACCGCGAGAGGTTGAAGCTTCCCGCGAACACAACGTCGTCCGTCACCGTCACCTTCGCGTGCATGAAGTCGTGCACGCTGTCCGGCGTCCAGGGCGTCGAGGGCTTCCCCGAGAAGCCGCGGGAGAGCGCGCGCTGCAGCAGCGGGAGCTTCCACGCCGCGTTGCCGTTCGCGTGCCACTGTGAGATGACCTCCCGGACCTGCGTTGCGTCGACGCACCCTGCGACGTCGACGCGAGCCTCCGAAACGACCTGCGCGAGCGCCGACAACACCGGAGCCGCCGTGATCACCGGCGAGCAGATCCGAATGCGCTTCCTGGCCGTGGCGATGGCCCTACCCATCCGGGCCGACAGGTCCTCGCCGTGCCGCGGCGTGAACCACGGGCGGACCTTCACGCCGTCAACCGAGACCGGCGAGGGCGAGACGTCGCCCGTCTCCGCGACCGCCTCACCGCCCCAGAGCTCATCGAAGTTCCGGGCGTAGGCCGCCGCGAGCTCGGGCGACCGGACGGTGGCGATCAGGTTCTCCTGCCGAATCCAGGAGTCGTCCGTCCAGTTCGTCGACCCCGTGAGCACCGAGTCGCCGTCGCGAACGACGTACTTGTGATGCATGAGATCCGGAACGCCGGCGATCGCACGCGAGGGGACCCCGAGGGAAGCGATCAGCTTTGCGTCGGGCTCCGGCGGCGGCGGGACCGGGACCGGATTCGCGTGATCCACGTCGTAGACGATGCGCACCCCTGCTCCGCGGGCCGCCGCATCCCGAATCGCACCGCCCAGGACCGCTGCCGTTCCGGGAGCGAGGTGGAAGTCGTACTGGGCGATCAGGAGCGCCGAGCGGGCCTCCGCGATGAACCCCGCCAGCTCTACTGCGACGTCCTCGGCCTTCTGGCCGCCGTCCGTCAGCGTCCGAATCGTGATCGCGTCGGCCATCTGGCGGGCATCATCTAACGCCGTGACGCCGCGCGGCTTCGTCCACCGGCTGGCCTCGGCCGAGATCGGCGAGACCTTCAACCAGTACGCGGAGTCGGCGCACCTCCGGCGACGCCTCGCCGGGTACCTCGTCGCCCGCCGCGACTCACGCGTGCTCCTCGTCGGCGAGGCGGCGGGATACCGCGGCGCACGCGTGAGCGGCATCCCTTTTACGTCCGAGCGGCAGCTGACGGGGTCTGGACCGGCAGAGGCGACCGCGACGATCGTCCACGCCGTGCTGGCCGAGCTCGCCGTGGAGGAGCGAGTCCTGCTCTGGAACGTCGTGCCGACGCATCCCGGGACAGCGACATCGAACCGGCGGCCGACGAGAGTCGAGATCGACGCCGGTCGGCCGTTTCTCGCGGAGCTCTCGCACGGTCGCGTTGTCGTTCCTGTCGGCCGGGTCGCGCACGCGGTCGTCGGCGGCGACTACCTCCGGCACCCGTCCCACGGTGGCGCGCATCCCTTTCGGACCGGCCTGGCGCAGGCCCTGGGAGCGGCGGTGCCGAATCGCGTTCGGCGCTGCTAGAATCGCCCTTCGGCGGACGGAGGTCCGCCGCTTTTCTGTCCTTTTCAGTTGATGAAGACCTGGAACGCCAAGCCCGGAGAGCTCGAACGCCGCTGGTTCCTCGTTGATGCGGAGGGGCGGACGCTTGGTCGCCTGGCCACGGAGATCGCCGACACGCTCCGCGGTAAGCGCAAGCCGCAGTACACGCCCCACGTCGACACCGGCGACTTCGTCGTCGTCATCAACGCCGACAAGGTCGCCGTGACCGGGAAGAAGCTCGACGACAAGATCTATTACCGGCACTCCGGTTATCCGGGCGGCCTGAAGCAGCGCACGCTCCGTGAGGAGCTCGACCGGCGTCCGACCGAGGTGATTCGCAAGGCCGTTCGCGGCATGCTGCCGCGCAATCGGCTCGGGCGCGCACAGCTCCGGAAGCTGAAGGTCTACGCGGGCCCGGAGCACCCGCACGAGGCGCAGCAGCCCGAACCGCTCGTTATGAACAGGATGGAGGATTGATGGCGGAGCTCGCCCAGTACCGCGGCACCGGAAAGCGGAAGACGTCGGTCGCCCGCGTGATTCTGCGGCCGGGAGACGGCGCCAGCTGGATCAACGGCAGGACACTCGAGGAGTACTTTCCGCGGCAGGCGCACCGGATCGCCGCCACCGCGCCGCTCAAGGTCGCGGGCGCCGAAGGCACCTACGACCTTCGCGCGCGCGTCGAGGGCGGCGGCCTGACCGGCCAGGCCGAGGCGATTCGGCACGGCGTCGCCCGCGCCCTCGTGGAGGCGGATCCTGAGCTCCGCATCCCGCTCAAGCGCGCCGGCTTCCTGACGCGCGACGCCCGAATCGTCGAGCGGAAGAAGCCCGGCCTCCACAAGGCTCGCAAGGCCCCGCAGTTCAGCAAGCGCTAACAGCTGCGCTGTTGGCGCTCTAGCGTCGTACCTCTGATGGCCCGGAAGTACTTCGGCACCGATGGGGTCAGGGGCGTCGTCGGCGAGGATCTGACGAGCGACCTCGTCGAGCGCCTGGGCCGAGCGTTTGCGCTCTGGAGCGGCGGCGCGGCCGTTCTTGTCGGTCGCGACACCCGCGCGAGCGGCCCCGAGCTCGAGGCGGCGCTCGCGCGCGGCCTCGTGGCCGGCGGGTCCGACATCACGCTCGGCGGCGTCCTCCCAACGCCCGCTGTCGCGCTCCTGGCGGAGTGGAACTCCGCCGTGATCTCCGCGTCCCACAATCCGCCTGAGTACAACGGCGTGAAGCTCTTCGCGCCCGGCGGCCGGAAGCTCGTCGACGGAGAGGAGGAGGCGATCGAGGAGCTGTTCGGCGCTCCGGCTCCGGACGGCGGGCGGCTCCGCGAGGGGTCGGGTCTGATCGACCGCTACGTCGACCTCGTCACCCGGCGATTCGGGGCCGACCTCTCCGGCCTCCGCGTCGCCGTCGACTGCGCCAACGGGGCGATGAGCGAGCCGGCGCCGGCCGCGTTTGCTCGACTCGGCGCCGACGTCGTGGCGGTGGCAGACAAGCCGGACGGGACGAACATCAACCTCGGCTGCGGGGCTACGGACCTCTCGCTCGTCTCGCATGTGACGCGCGAGGAGCGCTGCCACCTCGGCGTCGCGTTCGACGGCGACGGCGACCGCCTGCTCGCCGTCGACGCCGACGGCAACGCCGTCGACGGCGACCAGATCCTCGCCGTCCTCGCGCTTCACCTGGACGTCGACGTCGTCGCCGTGACCACGATGACGAACCTCGGGTTCCACGGCCTGATGGCGGAGCGCGGCATCCGCGTCGTCACCACCGACGTCGGCGACCGCTACGTGCTCGAGGCGCTCCGGCGGGAAGGCGGCGTCCTGGGCGGAGAGCAGTCGGGACACGTCATCTGCCTCGACGGCCATGTAACCGGCGACGGGCTTGCCGCCGCGCTTCTGCTCTGCCGGGCGCTCGAGGGCCGCGCGCTCGCCGAGGCGGCGGCCGTCATGCCCCGCTACGCACAGGCGAAGGACAACGTCCGCGTGAGCCGAAAAATGCTGCCGGGATCGGTTCTGCAAGAAGTCGAGAGGATCAATGCGCGACTCGGCGACGAAGGGCGTGTCCTCGTGCGGCTTTCGGGGACGGAGCCGGTCGTGCGGGTCCTGGCCGAAGGTCCAGATTTGGCTGCAGCAAACGAACTCTGTGGTACCATCACGGCTCTCGTTCGACGAGAGCTCGGCTGAGCGATCCCCGCCGAAGGGGGGCCTCTGACCGGGCTCTATCGTTTTTCGGGAGGCGTTCCGGACGGAGCCGTGACCCCAGGGAGCAGGCCCACGAAGGCCGAGGAAGGAGCGTCGAGTGTGCGGGATCATCGGATACGTAGGGCCGAGAGCTTCGAAGCCGCTCTTGCTCCGTGGGCTCGAGCGCCTCGAGTACCGGGGCTACGACTCCGCGGGGATCGCGCTCCTCGAGGAGAACGGCCTCGACTACGTGCGGGCAGTCGGCAATCTCCAGCGTCTCAAGTCCGCGACGCGCTCGAACGGCTCGCTCGCGTGCACCGGGCTCGGGCACACGCGCTGGGCCACGCACGGGCGGGTCGCGGAGGAGAACGCCCACCCGCTCACGGGCTGTGACGAGCAGCGGCTCGCGATCGTCCTCAACGGCATCGTCGAGAATTTTCGAGAGCTCCGCGACTCGCTGATCGCCGAAGGCCACACCTTCACGTCGGAGACCGACGCCGAGGTGGTCGTCCACCTGATCGAGCGCCACTACGACGGCGACCTCGCCGACGCAGTTCGGGCCGCGTACTCGGAGCTCGAGGGTCACTTCGCCTTCGTCGTCATCCATCGGGACCATCCGGGCCAGCTCGTGGGTGCCCGCCGGCAGTGCCCGCTCGTCGTGGGAGTCGGCGACGGCGAGCTCTTCCTCGCGTCCTCGATTGCGGCATTCCTGCGCGAGACGCGGCACGTGCAGCTGATCGAGGACGGCGAGGTCGTCTCGATCACGCCCGACGGCGCGGAGTTCGTCGACGTCGCCACCGGAATCCGAGCCGTCCGCGATGTGATCGAGGTCGACTGGGACGACGAGGGCGCCGAGAAGCAGGGGTACGAGACGTTCATGCTCAAGGAGATCTACGAGCAGCCCGACGCAGTGGCGGAGACGCTCGGCGAGCGCGTGCGGCACGGGCGGCTCGAGCTCGAGGGGCTGGGGCTTTCCGACCCGGACCTGCGGGAGCTTGCGCGCGTCGTGATCCTCGCGTGCGGCACGGCGTATCACGCCGGCGTCGTGGCGCGGTACGTGCTCGAGGAGTGGGCTCGGATCCCGGTCGAGCCCGACATCGCCAGCGAGTGGCGGTACCGCAACCCGGTCATCGGTCCGAGGACGCTCGTCATCGGCATCTCGCAGTCAGGCGAGTCCGCGGACACGCTCGCCGCGGTGCGGCTGGCCCGCGAGAAGGGCGCGCACACGCTCGGCGTCACCAACCTGATGGGGACGCAGATCACGCGCGAGGTCGACTCAACGCTCTACACGCGGGCGGGCCTCGAGATGGCGGTCGCCGCCTCGAAGACGTTCACGGCCCAGGTCGCGCTCTTCTACCTGGTCGCGCTCAAGCTCGCGCAGGTCCGCGGGACGCTTCCGGACGCCGAAATCCGCTCGCTGCTGGCGGAGATCCACGGACTGCCCGCCAAGATGGCCACGTTCCTCGACGGCGACCATCCGATCGAGGAGATCGCCCAGCGCCACTTCGACAAGCCGTTCTTCCTCTACCTCGGCCGGCACATCGGCCTGCCTGTCTGCCTGGAGGGGGCGCTGAAGCTGAAGGAGATCTCCTACATCCCGACGGAGGCCTACTCGGCCGGCGAGATGAAGCACGGGCCGATCGCGCTCCTCGACGAGCAGACGCCGGTCGTCTGCGTCGCCACCGACTCGCACGTCTACGACAAGGTCGTCTCGAACATCCAGGAAGTGCGGGCGCGCGGCGCGGACGTGATCGCGATCGCCACCGACGGCAACGAGGACATCCAGCACCACGCCGACGACGTGATCTACGTGCCCAGGACGCACCCGTTCCTGCAGGCGGTGCTCGCCGTCCTGCCGCTGCAGCTGCTGGCGTACCGCATCGCACGCCTGCGCGGCCTCAACGTCGACCAACCGCGCAACCTGGCCAAGACCGTCACAGTCGAGTAAGCGGGAGGGCCGGCCTCGAGGTTCGAAAGTTGGAGGTTCGGGTAGAGAAGTATCGCTGGAGATGCTTCTGACGAGTCTCTGAGAAGTATTTCCTTCCTCCTCCTGTCGACCGAGAGCCCGAACGGGCTCTCGGTAGTGCGCGTGCCAGGGGAGGGTTGGCGGCGGAGCCGCCGCCACCAACCCGTTGTGCCCTACTCGACGGCTGCTTCGCCGGGGGAGATCTCCTCGACGCCCGCTTCCACGAGGCCGACCGGCAACGCCGGGCGCAGCGTCGGCGTCAGGTAGAGGAAGTCGTAGACGAGCGCGGCGATCACCGCGCCGGCAAATGGCCCCAGGTACCAGACCCACCAGTCCGTCCAGTGATGCTGGACGAGCTGTGGCCCGAGCGCGCGCGCCGGATTCAGGATGCCGTCGCTCAGCGCGCCACCTGCGAAGACGCCGACGGCGACGACGAGGCCGATCGCCAGTCCGGCGATCTGTTTGAACGTTCCGCGCGGGTCCGTTGCGACGGCGAAGTAGACCCAGACGAGGATGAAGGTCAGGATCGCCTCGAGCACGACGGCTCTCCAGTCGTTGATCAGCGCCGACTTGACCGGCGCGCCCAGCAGCACCGCGTTCCGTACCGCGCCCGGGAAGATCCATCTCAGGAGGAGCGCAGCCAGCGCAGCGCCGCCGAACTGGGCGATCCAGTAGACGACGGCGAGCAGCGGCGTGATCCGCCTCGTGGCGAGGAACCCCGCGGTCACAGCCGGGTTGAAGTGGCCGCCCGAGATATGGCCGACGGCCGAGATCATGATCGCGTAGCTGAGGCCGTACGCGAGCGCGGTCGCGACCAGGCTCAGGCCGCTCGCGAACAGCGGGCCGGTCGGGCCCGCGTTGGGCGCGTAGAACTGGGCGAACAGGATGGGGGTGACGAGCAGCGCGCCCACGGCCGCGAAGACGACCGCGAACGTGCCGACGAACTCGGCGAAGCCTCGGTGGAGCGGTTCTTGATCCATGTCAGGAGGCTAGGCACCGCCCCGGACAGCAAGAAAAACGGGGGAAACCATGTTTCCCCCGTTAGCCCCCTTCTTCCAAGACAGACGCGACTTCGCGCGACGTAGCTACGGCGGGCAAAGCCCGCCTCCGCCGACGGGCGATCGTCAATCGTCTAACTCTCGTCGTCGGCGCTTCGTCTCGCTTCGGTGTCGCTTCGCGCGCAGCCGCCGCTCGCGCGCCTTGGCCGACGGCTGCGTCGGAACGCGGCGGCGCGGGACGCGCAGGGCCTCGCGCAGCGCGCCGACGAGCCGCTCAACCGCAAGCTCGCGGTTCCGCCACTGGCTGCGCTCGTCCTGCGCGACCGCACGCACCACGGGCCCGGCACGGCTGATCACCCGTTGCTTCTGGATGTCGGTGAGGGCCGTGGATGCCGCGACGTCGAAGATCGCCTCGACTCTCGTCTCTGTCCGCTGGGCATGCTGGCCGCCCGGACCGCTCGACCGCGAGAACCGCAGCTCGATCTCGGACCGCGGGATGGCGACCGAACGCGTGACCCGAATAGACTCGCGCTCCACGTGCCGGCCATTCTGCTCGACGTCGACGGCTGCCTTCACCTGACGGGGACGCCCTACCCGGGCGCCGTGGAGGCGGTCGCTCGCCTCCGCGAGGCGGGCCACCGCCTCCGATTCGTGACCAACAACACGATCCGCTCCGCCGCGATGCTCGCCGGCGAGCTGCGAAAGGAGGGCTTCGACCTGGCAGACGACGAGCTTCAGACCGCCCCGCGCGCCGCTGCGCACGCGCTCGCCGGTCGTCGCGTGCTCGCCCTGACAATGCCGGCGATCGTCGAGGACCTCGAAGGCATCGTGCTCACCGGCGAGGAGGTGGATGCCGTCCTCTTCGGCGGAGCCGACGACCTCCCCGAGACGAATCAGGTCTTCAGCTACATGAATCTCGCGCGCGCCTTCGCCGAGCTCCAGGCGGGCGCCGAGCTGTACTGCCTGCACAAGAACCGCTGGTGGCAGACCGACCGAGGGCCGCTGCTGGATTCCGGGTCCTTCGTCGCAGGGCTCGAGTACGCGGCCGGTGTCGAGGCGCACGTGCTCGGCAAGCCGAGCCGCGCGTACTTCCAGGCAGCCCTCGAGGCCGTCGACGGCGAGCCGGCCGGCACGTACATGGTGGGAGACGACGTCGAAGCCGACGTCGGCGGCGCGCAGGCGCTCGGGATGCACGGCGTGCTCGTCCGCACCGGCAAGTTCCGCCCCGCCTGGCTCGAGAGCTCGGGCGTGAAGCCCGACGCCGTGCTCGATTCGGTCGCCGATCTCCCCGAGTGGCTCGAGGAGCAGGCGGAGTGAACCTTCGCATCGGGATGGATCTGATCGAGATCGATCGCATCGCCGCCGCGCTGGAGCGACGGCCGGGCTTCCGCGAACGCTGCTTCACCGAGGCCGAGCAGGCGTACTGCGACTCCCGCCCGAACCCCGCCCAGCACTACGCCGCGCGGTTCGCAGGCAAGGAGGCCGTGGGCAAGGCGCTCGGTTCCGGCGTCCGCTTCACCTGGAAAGAGATCGAGATCGTCGGCCGGCCGAAGCCCGCAGTCCGGCTCTTCGGGCGCACCCGCGCGTGGGCCGAGCGCGTCGGCGCCGGCCGCATCGACCTGTCGATGACCCACTCGAAGGCGATTGCGGCCGCGGTCGCCGCTGTGGAGGCCCCTGGTGCTTGAACCGCTCTACTCGGCCGCGGAGATGCGCGCGGCCGAGGAGCGCTACCCGGGCTATCCGGACACCGTCCCGGAACTGATGGAGCGGGCCGGGCGCGCCGTTGCCGACATCATCCTCCAGGATTTCGGCGACGCGCGCCGGATCACGGTCGTCTGCGGGTCCGGCAACAACGGTGGAGACGGCCGCGTCGCGGCGCGCTTGCTGGAGGAGGCCGGGCGGGAGGTCCGCGTCGTCGACGCAAAGCCCGAGGACGAGGACAAGGACCTCGGGCTGCCCGATCTGATCGTCGACGCCATCTTCGGCACCGGGTTCGCCGGCGAGCCTCGGCCCGGCGCCGCCAGGCTGATCGAGCAGATCAACGCGACGGGAGTGGAGGTCGTCGCAGTTGACGTTCCGTCCGGCGTGGACGCGTCGACCGGAGAGGTGGCTGGGGCCGCCGTCGACGCATGGGCATCGGTCACCTTCCACGGAGAGAAGGTCGGTCTCCACGTGACGCCCGGCGCGTTCCACTCCGGTTACGTCGAGGTCGCCGACATCGGGCTGGAGCCGGTCGAAACGGCGGCCGCCCGCGTGACGAGGGCAATCCTCGACCTCGTCCCGCAGCGCGGCCCGGCCGACAACAAGTACACGGCCGGTCACCTCCTCGTCGTCGGCGGCTCCCGCGGCCTGACCGGAGCCCCTTGCCTGACGTCGCTGGCAGCGATGCGGGCGGACGCGGGCTACGTGACGATGAGCGGGCCGGCCTCGGTCGTGCCGGTCTTCGAGCACTGGGTGCTCGAGGCCGTGAAGCGGCCGCTGCCGGAGGACGAGGACGGCCGGCTCACTCACGATGCCCTCGACGAGATCAAGACGCTGGCGTCGCGCGCGGGAGCGGTCGCGGTCGGGCCCGGCCTCGGACGGAGCGACGGAACGAAGGAGCTCGTCCGCCGGCTGCTCGTGGAGCTCGAGCTCCCCGTCGCCGTGGACGCCGACGCTCTCTGGGAGCTCGAGCCGGGGGACTGGCCGGCTCCGCGCGTCCTGACGCCGCACTCCGGGGAGCTGGCGCGCCTCCTCGGCAAGGACGCGAGCTGGGTCGACGCGCACCGGCTCGCCGCGCTCGACCTCGCGGTGGAGCGCTTCTCCTGCGTCGTGTTGCTCAAGGGAGACGGAACGCTCGTCGGCGCACCGGGCGACGCGCCGCTCGTCTGCGGTGGGTTCCCCTCGCTGGCGACGGCGGGAACCGGCGACGTGCTCACCGGAATCGTCGGCGCCTTCCTCTCGAAGGGCATGGACGCGCGCCTCGCGACCGCGGCAGCCGCGACGGCCCATACCTGGGCGGCGATCGAGGCCCCGCAGAAGGCCGGGCTCATCGCGAGCGACCTGCTCGACGCGCTGCCGTCCGTGCTCTACGAGTGAGCACCTGGCGTTCCGAGATCACGATCGACCTCGCCGCCGTCCGCGCGAACGTGCGGAGGCTCCTCGCCGCCGTCGGAGGCGCCGAGGTCTGGGCGGTCGTCAAGGCGGACGGCTACGGGCACGGAGCGATCGACGTCGGCCGCGCCGCGCTCGAGGTCGGAGCATCGGTGCTCTGCGTGGCGACGGTTGCGGAGGCGCTCGAGCTTCGCGCGGCGCTTCCGGATGCTCGTCTGCTCGTCATGGGACCGACCCGGGGCGAGGAGTGGCGCCCGGCGATGCAGGCCAGGCTGGAGCTGGCGATCGTCGACGGTCGCATCCCGGAGGGCATCCCGGTCCATCTCAAGCTCGATACCGGTATGGGGCGGTGGGGGCTGTCCGAACTGCCGAGCCCGACGCGGGAGACGGTCGGGATCATGAGTCACCTCGCGACTGCGGACAACGATCCCGCGTTCGCCGAAGTCCAGGTGCAGCGATTCCGGGAAGCCGTTGCGCCGTTTCGCGACCGGTTCACGTGTCACCTCGCCAACAGCGCCGCCGCGCTGCGCCTCCCGTCGGCCGCATTCGACGCGGCGCGTTGCGGAATCGCGATCTACGGGCTCTCGCCGTTCGCGACCGATCCCGCGGACGACGGGCTCGAGCCGGTCCTCTCCTGGCGGAGCGAGCTCGCCCAGGTCAAGCGGCTGCCCGCAGGCGAGAGCACCGGCTACGGTCGGCGCTACACGGCCGAGCGGCCGACGTGGATCGGCATCGTTCCCGTCGGCTACGCGGACGGCTTCCGCCGCCATCTCACCGGCACGCACGTGCTCGTCGACGGGGAGCGCCGGCCGGTGGTCGGAACGATCTCGATGGACGCGATCGCCGTCGAGCTCGAGACGGAGCTCCGCGTCGGCACGCCGGTTACGCTCGTCGGTGACGGACTCCTTCTGGAAGAGCATGCGCGTCTTGCCGGCACCATCAACTATGAGCTCGCCTCCGCGATCAACTCGTCGCCGCTGCGGGCGCGGCGCGTCGTAATCCATGCTCGAGCTGGCTAGAGAGCTTCTTCGTGGCCAGGAGGCCTGGGTCGTCGGCGGCGCCGTACGCGACGAGTTTCTCTGCCGGCCCGTCGTCGACCTCGACATCGCCGTCCGCGATCCGCGCGCGGCGGGGCAGGAGTACGCGCGCCGCGCGAGCGGCTTCCTCTTTCCACTCTCCGAGCGACACGGCGCGTGGCGTGTCGCCCTCGAGGAGGGACGCACCGTCGACTTCACGCCGCTGCGCAACGGCATCCGCGCCGATCTCGCAACCCGTGACTTCACCATCAACGCGATCGCCGCGCCGCTCCAGGGCGGCGACTGGTGCGATCCGTTCGGCGGCGGCAGAGATCTCCGCGCCCGTCTGGTGCGGGTCGTCGCCGACTCGGTGTTCAGGAACGATCCGCTTCGCCTGCTGCGAGCCGTACGCCTCGAGGACGAGCTCGACTTTCGTATCGACGGCAACACCGAGCGGCTGATCCTCACGCACCGAACCCTGGTCACGGATCCCGCCGGCGAGCGCATCCTCGCAGAGCTCCTGCGCCTTTCGCGTCGGGGATTCCTGCGGCTCGACGAGCTCGGCTTGCTCGAGCGGCTGGGCGGCTCCACCAACCGGCTCGAGTCGCTGCCCTCGGATGCGTCGCAGGAGCTCCTCCTCGTGGCGGTGTTCGGGGAGGCACTCGAGCGGCTGCCGATCTCGAACGATCTGCGACGGCTGGAGCGAAGGGTCCTGCGGGCGCAACCACCGCCCGATGTCTCACCGCGCTCGGTCTACCGTTTCCGCCGCGAGACGGAGCCGTTCGCCATCGAGGCCGTGGAGTTTCTGGGCTGCGATCCGGCGCTCAGGGAAGCCGTCCTCCGCGCTCGGCGCGACGAGCCTCGAGAGCCGCTGCTGCGCGGTGACGAGCTAGGACTTCCGCCGGGACCCGAGATCGGCCGGCTCCTCGAACTCGTCGAAGAGGAGCGTGCCGCCGGATCGATCTCGACGCGCGAGGAGGCGCTCGAGCTTGCCCGGCGGGAGGCCAGGACGTGAGCCGGTTCGCCACCACGGCGCCGCTGATGGCGGAGCTCGAGGAGAGCAGGCGCGAGGAGCTTCGAGCGCGCCTGCGCCGATTCGCCACACCGCGCGGCGACGAGCGCGCGCTGGATGCGGGCACGGGTGTCGGCGCGGTCGCGTTCGCGCTCGCGCCGCTCGTGGAGGGCGTCGTCGCGGTCGAGGTCGAGCCGGCGCTTCTCGAGCTCGCCCGGCAGCGATCCGAGGAGTTTCCGAATGTCTCGTTCGTCGAGGGAGACGTGACCGCGTTGCCGGCGACCGTCAGCGGCTTCGATCTCACCTGCTGCGTCCGGGTTCTCCACCACATCGCCCGTCCGGAGCTGGCCGTCGCGGAGCTTGTCCGCGTCACCCGGCCGGGTGGTCTGCTGCTGGTCGTCGACCAGCTCGCGCCCGTCGACCCGCTCCGCGCGCTCGAGCTCAATCGGTTCGAGCAGGCCCGTGATCCGACCCATACCCGGACGCTGGCGGACGTCGACCTTCGCTCGCTCTTCGACGCCAACAACCTCGTCCTCCGGCGCGCGGAGATCGATCGCGAGCGCCGCGAGCTTGAGCCCTACCTCGATCTCGCGGGTTGCGAGGGCGAGGCGCGCGAACGCGCCCGCGGCCTCGCGCCCGCGGGGCCGGTCTACACGGTCGAGGTGGGCTGGTACCTCCTCGAGAAGGCGTCGATCAACGCGTAATGGCGGGGGCGAAACCGCGCTGATGGAGGCGATCCTGCTTGCCGGCGGCAAGGCCGAGCGTCTGGGCGAGGCCGCGCGCGGGCGTCCGAAGCCGCTGGTCGAGGTCGCCGATAGCCCGATCGCCGCCTACCAAGTCCGGCAACTCGCGGCGGCCGGCGTCGCCCGCGTGATCGTCAGCTGCTCGGCCGGCGCGGAGGAGCTCTTCGAACGGGAGCTCGGCGGGCTCGGGCCCGAGATCCTCGCCGCCCCCGAGCCGGAGCCGCTCGGACGCGGCGGCGGCCTCCGTTTCGCCGCGGCCAGGCGCCGCACCACGGGCCCGGTCTTCGCCCTCAACGGCGACGAGCTCCTCGACCTTGACTTCGCGGGCCTGCTCGCAGCGCACCGGGCCGGCCGGCCGGCCGCGACGATCACGGTGACGCCGATGGAGAGCGCGCTCGGTGTCGTCGACCTCTCGCAGGACAACGACGTGGAGGGCTTCCGTGAGAAGCCGCGCCTGCCGTACTGGGTCAGCTGCGGCGTGTACGTGCTCGACGACGAGGCGATCGAGCGCCTGCCGGAGCGCGGCGACCACGAGTCGACCACCTTCCCCGAGCTCGCGGCCGAGCGACGGCTCCGCGCCTTCCGCCACGAGGGCACGTGGATCACCGTCAACACCCCGAAGGATCTCCGCCGCGCGGAGGCGTTCGTGGCTGCGAACCCTGGCTGGCCCTAGCCGCGGCGGTAGCGGCGGCTCGCCATCACGCGGCCGAGCGTGCCCGGAGCGAGCGCCTGCACAAGCGCCGGGAGCCGGTACCAGCGGGGGACGAAGACCTCACGCCGGTCACGCTCCACCGCGTCGACGATCGCGGAGGCGACCTGCTCCGGCTGGATCACGAGCCGCGTCAGGGCATTCCCCGGCAGCTTGCCGCGCTGGGGAAAGCCCTCCGTCTCGACGAACCCGGGATAGACCGTGTGGACGTGAATGCCGCGCGGTCGCAGCTCGGCTGCGGTCGCGCGGGAAAACGCGCTCTGGGCGTGCTTCGAGGCCGAGTACGGCCCCGAGGCCGGGACGCTGACCACACCCGCGACGGAGACGACGTTGACGACATGCGCGGGAGCACCCGCTTCGAGCGCCGGCAGGAACGCGCGCAGGCACCAGACCGACCCGAGGTAGTTGATACGGATGACCTCCTCGATACGCTCCGCATCGATCGAGAGAAAGCTGCGGCGCCCGGGGATCCCCGCGTTGTTCACGAGCAGCCCCAGACCGGGATGTCGTGCCGTCACGTCGGCGGCCACGCGCTCGACCGCCCGGCGATCCCCGACGTCGCACACGTGCGACTCGGCTCCGAGCTCCTCCGCCAGCGCGGCGAGCGGCTCGGCGCGCCGCGCCAGGAGGACGAGCCGCCAGCCGCGGCGAGCGAGCAGCCGCGCCGTCGCCGCGCCGATTCCGGACGAGCCGCCGGTCACAACCGCGAGCCCGCCAAGAGCGCCCATCAGGATGAGTCTTGAGCCGCCGGACGAAGCGACATCCCGATGGACGCTCTTACCGGCACACGCGGAAGTGTCGCCGTGCGGTCGCGGTCCGGCCGCCGGCGTCGCGCGCGATCGCGCGCAGCACGTGTCGGCCGCGGCGGCTCGGGCGCCAGGAGGTCGTGTAGAGCCCGCTGGCGCCGCGTCGCACGGTGCGGAAGCGGCGCGACCCGTCGAGGAAGCGAACGCTGCGAATCGGGCGCGGCGAGCTCGCGAGAACGAGCAGCGAGACGCGGCCACGAAGGCACTTCCCCGACCGCGGAGCCAGCCAGCTGACGACGGGATGCGCGACACGCTTGATCGCGGTGGCCCGATAGCCCGTGTTCGGCAGCACCTGGTCGGTATTGGCGTTCTTCGCCTCCTGGTTGTCCGAAGCGACGAGCAGCACCCGGTTCACTCCCCGGTGCAGGGGCGGCGCCTCGTACGGGAGCGAGAAGACCGCGAGCCCGGTGTCCGGGTCGTACGCGGCAGCGCTGAGCAGGATCTCCCGGTATCCGAGCTCGACCGAGTACGGGTCGACGCCGGACTGCGTGTCGACGATGCGCGCGACGACGAGCGGCCGCCCTTCGGCGACCTGCGGCGTGAGGAGGCGCAACCGCGGCGCCGTCACGTCGTTGATCCACGAGCGGAGGACGTAGCGACCGCGCTTTTGCTTCTTCGTGAACGGGTCGGCTCCCGAGTCGACGGAGACGTAGTACGTCCCCTGGCGGGGGAACTCGGCGCCGGCAGCGCCCAGATCGATGCCGTAGTCGAGCGCCTCCCCGTTGACGTTCACGGGCGTGCCGACGTAGCCCTCGACCTGACTCTCGTCGCGTGCGCCGAGGAACCAGGGATGGATGAGGGCGTCGGCCGGGCTGAACGACGTGACGGCGACGCCGACGTTTGCCACCGGTCGCGTCACGTGCGTGACGTAGAGCCACTCGGCGCCGCCTTCGTTCATCGCCGGCGTCGCCGTGTACTCGGGCCCCATCCCGAACGGCGCGGACGGGAAGCGGTACGTGCCGACATGCGAGACGCCGGTCTTGGTCGTGCCGCGCTGGACGCGCCTGAGCGGCCGCGCGCGCAGCGACGAGAGCTGCGGACGCGTGACGATGAACAGGTACGGAACCCGACGGGTGACGTTGCCTCGCCGCAGCAGCAGAAAGCCGTAGTTCATGCCGCCGCCGTCGGTGGAGGCGGTCGCTGCTGCGCGCGCGATCACCGGCACGGCGACGTCTTCTCCTGGTCCGATCGACAGCGTCGTCGGCACGTCGAGCCGGGCGCCGGCGCTCGCGGCCTGCGGTCGAAGCTCGACCTGCCAGGTGCCCGCGCCGCCACCCGCGTCGGAGACCGTCAGCAGGAGCCCCCGTGAAGCGGCGCCGCGCGTGACGTCGAGGTCGCCGAAGGACAGCGACGTGGGATCGGTGAACACCTTCGGGTCGTCGGCCGCGACGACGTTCACGAGACCGCCGCCTTCGAGCGTGACGGGTGCTTCCCGGGTCTCGGCGGTGTTGTCCCAGGCGGGCCCGGCCGTCGACACGAGCGCTGACTTCACCTGCTCCGGGGTCCAGCCTCGGTGCAGCTCGAGCAACAAGGCGGCCGCGCCGGAGACGTGCGGCGCGGCCATGCTCGTTCCGTCGAACACCGCAAACGGCGAGCGCGCGAACTCGCGCAGGGTCGAGGAGAGAATCCCGGAGCCCGGCGCGGTGACGTCCGGCTTCAGCTCGTGACCGAAGTCGGTCGGCCCGGCCGACGAGAAGTACGCCATCACACCGCCCCGGTGCGTCTGCAGCTGCAGCGGCTGCCGGCCGATGAGCACCGTCGTCCTGCCCCCGTGTGCGCCCAGGTATGTCCGGAGGCGTGCGCCGTCCAGGTCGGGGATCGTGCCGGCCGGGATCTCGAGTAGCAGCGGCACCTGCGTTCCCTCACCGGGCCGGTTGTCGATCAGGACCATGCCGACCGCACCCGCGGCATGCACACGCTCCGCCTTCGAGTCGAACGTGCACGCGCCCCGCGAGACGAGCGCGATCGCCCCGCGAAGCGAGCCTCCGGGCAGCTGGTTGCGGCCCCCGTTCGGGTTCCGCGCCGGACCGCAGACGTGCGTGTCGACCGGCTTGCCGTTCCGCCCGACGATCGACGTCACGTCGACGAGGGCGTGGGCCCTACGGGCCCATCCGGCCGGCGTCTGCAGGATGGCGGACACGAACGGGATCTGCTGGAGCGACGCGGGCGCATCCGGCGCCGTCACTCGGAGCGCCGGGCTGAAGACGTGCGAGTTCGTCGAGGCGGCGACGGCGATCGCGTACGGCGCGGTGGCCGGGGAGCCCGTCGACCCGAGGCCGAAGTCGTCGCGGTCGTTTCCCGCCGAGATGACCGGGACGACACCTGCCCGCGCAACGTTGTCGACCGCCTCGACGAGCGCGTCGCTGGCGGGATCGACCTCCGGTCCGCCGCCCGAGAAGTTGATCACGTTCATCCCGTCGCGGATCGCGGCCTCGAACGCGGCGATGATCTGCGGCGTGTCGGCGATCTCGCCGATCGGCGTCGGCACGTTGAAGACGCGGTAGTTGCCAAGGTACGCGCGAGGCGCGACGCCGCTCAGCCCTGAGACGGCCGGATGGTCGGGGCCCTTCGGCGCATTCGTCCCGGCCTCGCCGGCGGCAATGCCCGCGACGTGCGTTCCGTGGAAGGAGACGCGGCGGTCGAGGGGCAGCCGCCCTCTGCGGCCGGCGCCGGGGCCGGGGAACGAGCGTGCGACGATGACCTTCGGCGTCGTCCACTTCCGCCGGCCCTTGGGGAACCCGGCCGGGTACGAGTACCCGGCGGGGCGGAAGAAGCGGTTGTGCTCGTCGATCCCGTCGTCGACCACCGCGATCTTCATGCCGTCCCCTCTCGCACCGGTCGCCGCCTCGAGGGCGGGAGCGCCGATCAGCGCTGGGCTCTCATTCGTCGCCAGCGTGTAGCGGACGCTCGGGTACACGCGCGTGACGGACGCGACGCGCATGAGTCTCGGCAGGCGCCGGGCAGGCAGCGTCAGGGTGAACCCGTCGAGGAGGATCCGGAACGAGCGGCCGATTGCGGCCTGCGGGATCGCCCTGTGGACGGCGGCCTGCGCGGCGAGCTGCTGCGCCGCGAGGGTGCGGAGATACGCGCGGGACACGCTGCCGGCGACGTTGAGCCGCGCGCCGCCGGCGGAGGCAAGACGGCGCGCCGCGAACGCGGCGGCGAGCGGCGGCGTCCGCAGCCGCACGATCACGCGCACGAGGCCGCGCTTGTGGCCTCGCGGGATCTTGATCGTGCCGGCGCGGACGAGCGACCGGCCCAGCTCCCCGTGCCCGCGAGACAACGGCTGGAGGGCGCCTTCGGCGGAAGCGGCAGATACGAGCGCCGCGGCAAGCACGAGGAAAGCAAGGCGGCGCAAGGCCTTGAGCCTAGCCGATTCCCCAGAGCATCCCCAGAGCATCCCCGGAGGTTCCCCGGAGGTTCCCCAGAGGCTTGGCGCCGTTTAGACTCGCGCGCCGTGGCGCTCGACGGCAAGCGTGGTCTGGTCCTCGGCGTGGCAAACCGCCGCTCGATCGCCTGGGCGATCGCGCGCCGCCTGGCTGACGAGGGAGCGAAGCTTGCGTTCACCTACCAGGGCGAGCGGATCGAGAAGACGGTTCGCGAGCTCGCCGAGTCCGTCGACAGCCCGCTCGTCACGTCGTGCGACGTCCGCGAGGACGCCGACGTCGAGCGCGTCTTCGGCGAGGTCGCGGAGACGTTCGGCGGTGAGCTGGATCTCCTCGTCCACTCAGTCGCCTTCGCGGCTGCAGAGGATCTCGAGGGACGGTTCACCGACACGCCGCGCGACCGCTTCTGGACGGCTCTCGACGTGAGCGCGTACTCGCTCGTGGCTTGTGCGCGCGCTGCCGAGCCGCTGATGGAAGCCGCGGGCGGCGGCGCGATCATGACGATGACGTACCTCGGCGGCGAGCGCGCCGTCCCCCACTACAACGTCATGGGCGTCGCCAAGGCCGCGCTCGACGCCTCCGTCCGCTACCTCGCGTGGGATCTCGGCCAGAAGAACATCCGGGTCAACGCCGTCTCCGCGGGCCCGGTCCGCACGCTCGCGGCCCGTTCCATCCACGGCTTCCCGACCATGGAGTCGATCGTCGAGGAGCGCTCGCCGCTCCGCCGCAACATCGCCGCGGACGACGTCGCCGGTGCGGCCGCCTACCTGCTCTCGGACGCCTCCGCGAATGTCACCGGCACGACGCTCTACGTCGACTCCGGTTACCACGCGATGGGCATGTAGCGTGCGGGCGGCGTTCGGGCCGACCGCGTGCCGTCGAGCTTCGGGCTCGCTTGGCGATGTCTTCGCCTGGACGTGGGGTCATCTGCTCGTACCGATCGCCGTCGGCTAACGCTTGCCATCCTCCTATGCGGTTCACAGCGCCCTTGAACTGGGCCCGCCAGCGTGGAAGTGCGCCCAATCCCGGGCGCGTGACACGAACGAGGAACAACTGATGGACAGGCAGAAAGGGCAGTGGTCGCTCGAGCGCGTTGTCGTCGTCGGAGCGATTGCGCTCGGTTTACTGGCCGGGACGTACGGCATCGCCTCGGCGGCCAGCGGCTCGAGCTCGAACTCGAGCTCGAGCCAGTCGTCCGCCGCTTCGGGCGGAGCGTCCAGCGCCCGGAGCCCGTGGGGCCACGAGCGCAGTGACGAGACGCTGCTGAGCGGGGATACTGCCGCAAAGGTCAGGCAGCTGGCGTTGGCCAAGGTCCCCGGCGCGACGATCACCCGCGTGGAGACCGACGCCGACGGCAACGCGGCCTACGAGGCCCACATGGTGAAGGCCGACGGCACGCCGGTCACCGTCTACGTGAGCAACCAGTTCGAGGTGGTGAGCGTGGAGGCGGGCATGCCCAGTGCTCCTCCGGGCCACGGGAACTCGAACGGCTCGAGCGCCTAGCTCGCCAGACCCAGGCTCGCCCCGCCGCGGTGGGGCGAGCCTGGGTCTCAGAGCATCGAGTCTGGTAGGAAGGCGGCCGTGAACCGGCGAGGTGACTCGCGTCCGACGGCGTTCGGATCGGCTTCGTCGCAGACTGGCATGTCGAAGATTCGGAGGCCCGACTCGCTTACCGGCGCGGAAGATGCCCTGGGGCCGTCACGCGAGCGTGCGACACACGAGCGGGATCGTCGTCGAGTTCTCCGCGGCTACGCTGGCGCAATGACGCGGCTCTATGCGGCCACGGGCGACGGGATCGCGCGGCTCGACGAGCGCGACGGCGGCTGGACGGTCGAGGTCTCGCTCGCCGGGAGCGGCGCCCAGTGCCTCGCAGTCGACCCGTCCGATCCAGACACGGTCTTCGCAGGGCTCCGGGAGGCTGGAGTCCGTCGCAGCCGCGACGGTGGCCGCACCTGGGACGACTGCGCGCTGCCGAGCCCGGGCGTCTTCTCGCTGGCCGTGGGCGCCGTCGACGGCGCGGTGTACGCGGGCACCGAGCCGAGCGCGCTGTTCCGTAGCGACGACGGCGGCGAAAGCTGGCGGGAGCTGACCGCGCTCGTCGAGCTTCCCTCGCAGCCGAGCTGGAGCTTTCCGCCGCGACCCTGGACGTCCCACGTCCGCTGGATCGCGCCCAGCCCGCACGACGCGGCGCTCGTGCTCGTCGGCATCGAGCTCGGCGGCCTGATGCGCTCCGCCGACCGCGGCGAGACGTGGGAGGACCATCGCCCAGGGGCGCAGCGCGACGTCCACTCGCTCGCGTGGCATCCACGCGCGCCCGGGCGGGCGTACGAGGCCGGCGGCGGCGGCGCAGCGTGGAGCGACGACGCGGGCGAGACCTGGCGTCCGGCCGACGAGGGCCGCGATCGACACTACACCTGGTCGGTTGCCGTCGACCCGGAGGATCCCGACCTCTGGTACGTCTCGGCGAGCACGGGGCCGTATCGCGCCCACGGCGGGGGCGATCCCGAGGCCCGGATCTACCGGCGCAGCGGCAATGCCTGGCACGCCCTCTCCGACGGACTCCCGGAGCCGCTCCCGGCCATGCCCTACGCACTCGTGACGACGCCCGAGCGGATCTTTGCCGGATTGGCCGACGGCGAGATCTGGGAGAGCGCCGACCGTGGCGACACCTGGCGTGCGTGCTCGCTCACGGGCGACGCCCTCACCTCGCTCGTGGCTCTTGCGGCTGCCGGCCGCTGATCACCGGCGCTTGCGGATCGCCTGAATCAGATCCCACTTGCCCATCTTCGAGCGGCCGGGGATGTCCAGCTTCTTGGCCTCCTCGTAGAGCTGCTCGCGGTTTCGGTCCTCGAGCGCTTGCCCGGGCTGGCCACTGCGCCGGCGGCCGCGGGCCGCCTGCTGCCCGAGCGCTCGCCGCGTGCTCTTCGGAAGGTTCGCGATCGTTCGCTTCTTGCGGGCAGCCTGCTGAGCCTTCGTGACGTTGCGCTTCGCTGCCTGCACTTGCTTCCTGGTCGCCACGTCAATCACCTCCAGGTTGCTCTGGACGATGTTCCCCGTTGCTGAACGGCGCTAACCGTCCGTATCGAGCGTGCGTGCGGCCGCGAGGAGCTCATCCAGGTCGGGCACGTCCGACGACTCGTAGCGCCACGCGCCGCGGACGACGCCGTCCCCGTCGAGAAGGAACGCGGAGCGCTCGGCGATGTCCTGCATGCCACGAAAGTCGTGCGCCACGTCGAAGCCCCGCACCGCATCCGCGTTCCAGTCCGAGAGCAGGCCGAAGTTGAGGTCGAGCACCTGCGACCAGGCGACGTGCGTCCACGGTGAATCGCGCGAGATGCCGAGCGGCTGGACGCCGACCTCCTCGAACTCGGTCCTCCTGTCACGCAGGAGGCTCATCTCGTCCGTTCAGGTGGACGAGAAGTCGAAGAGGTAGAAGAGCAGCAGGACCGGCCCGTCGGCGAGCAGATCCCTGACCTGCACCTGCTGGCGCTCCAGCGTCCAGACCGTCGCATCCGGGATCCGGTCGCCGACTCCGAGCATGCGCCGGAGCCTACTTACGACCGCGCCAGCGCGACGATCGCCCGCACCTGCCGCGCGGCCCCCGCGGCGGAGAGCGGGCCGGGAGGGAGCTCGACGACGAACGACGCACCTCGGCGAAACCGGTGGTTCTGCCAGTTCGGGGCCGTGCCGTGCGGCCAACGAATCGGGCGGAACCGCAGACCGGCGACGCGCGCGTACCGCCGCGCGGCCGGGATGCTTCGCCCCCAGGCGCGGACGAGATCCTGCGGCTGGTGGAACCAGATCGTGACGTCCGGCCGGATGCGGCGGATGAAACGGACGGCCAGGCGCGTCTCCGGCTCGGACAGCGGGCGCGGGCCGGGGTACTCGAGGTCCCCGCGGACGCCCGACGGCCGCCACTGCGAGCGGAAGTTGCGGTTCAGGTCGACGCCGTCGGCGTTCTGCCGGGTCTCGTGGGCCTCACCGTCCGGATTGAGCGTCGGGATCACCCAGATCTCCGCTGCGAGCGGGCGGCGTATGCGAAGCAAGCGCCGCGTGACCGCGGTGCCCGCTGGCTCGTTGCCGTGGATGCAGCCGACGATGAGAAGACGGCGGTCGCTGGCCGGGTCGCCGAGCCGGATCGCCTGGATCGGCCGGCCCTGCACCGAGTGCCCGAGGAGAAGCGTCCGGGAGCGAACCGGGTTCGGAATGCGGACGTGGAGATGATTGTCGTGGTTCGGAAGCGGCTCGACGATCGAGCGCGGCCCATGGAGGTGAAGGTGCGGGCCGACGAAGACGGAGCTCGCTCCGGCAGCCACGAACCGGTCGACGAGATCCTGCGCGAGGCGCTGGTCGACCTGTGCCACGGTCGTCGGTGCCCTCTCGCGGCGGTCCTTGCGCGGGTAGTAGATGTCCGCGTCGAGGCCGTTCTGGTGCGACACGTGGCCGAGCCCGCCGTACTGCGGCCCGAAGTTGCCGCCGTGCGGCCTGCTCAGGTCGCCGACGCCGACCCGCGGTGCATGCGGGTGCGCGGCGGCGTAGCCGGACAGGACGCGGAGCAGAATGCGGACCAGGCGCTCGTTGCCCCATCGTCGCCAGGGCCGGTCAGGCTTTCGCCTGAGCGCGGGATCCCAGGTAAAGAACGTCCGGCCCGCGGCCGGCAGCTGCACGCCGTGGACGAGCCGTCCGTTCCAGGGCAGGCCGAGCGAGCGTGAGGGGTGCCAGCGAATGTGCGCGTTCGAACCCGAGCCGCCCGCGGCGGCGGAGCCCGCCAGGACACACACCGTGACGAGGAGGAGCGCGACACGTCTCACCGCGCGCAGCACCAGCCGGCCAGTGTCGGGAAGCGGGTGCTCTTGAACTCTTCCGTGATGTTCGAAACCGCGTTGAGCCGTCCCCCGGACCCGATGAACACCCACTGGTCGGCATCTTTCAGGGCGATGAGGAGCCACCGGCCGTCCGGGGACCACGAGAGCCCGGAGAACGCGCCGGTGCCCGCAAATGCCCGGCGGAGGCGCCCGTCCTGCAGGACGAGGACTTCGCTCTGTCGGCCGCGGGTGAGCGAGACCGCGACGGCGCCCGTGCCCGGCCGGATCGCCATTCCCGTCGCCTTCCAGCGCGCGGGTAGCCCGCGGCGTGCGATCGGGCGTGCGCGCGGGCCGAAGATGCGCAGGTGGTGGCGCGCGAGCGCGTACAGCCGGCGTCCGTCGCTCGACCAGCCGAGCTGGATCGGCCTGACGCCGGGCGGGGCGATGCCGAGCAGCGCACGCGTGTCCGTCGCCCAGATGCGTACGCGGCCGTCGACGTGCGCCACCGCGAGCACGTCGACGTCGCCCGGTCGCCAGGCAGGAGCGACTCGCAGAAACTGCTTCGCCACCCAGTGATCATGGCTGCCGTTGCCGGCGACGACCCGTAGTGCGTTCCCGGTGATGTACGCGATGCGCGTGTCGGTCCGGGTGCCACCCCACTGCGGAGAGCTCACGGCCGGCCGGGCGAGCGTCCAGTGGACGGCGCCGCCGGGCTCGAGGGCTGCGAGCCGGTTGCGGCTCGAGGCGACGACGAACCGTCCGTGTGGAGACCACCCGGCTTCCCGGTAGCCGTGCAGGAGGCGCTTGGAGCCGTCTCGGTCGACGACCCAGACGCCGGCGCTCGACTCCACGAGCAGCCCTCCGGGCGCCGGCAACGAGAACAGCGCGGGCGCTGAGCGTTCGATGCGGGTAGGGGCGATCGCCTTGCGGATGCTGCCGAGCACGGCTCGGCCGGGCGGCGAGACCGCCGCTGCGATGACGGCGCCGAGGAGCGCCAGCGCGATCACGGGCCGGACGAGCGAACGTCGACGCGCGACGGGCTCGCGCTCGGCGAAGGCCGTGCGCACGACCGCCCACGCGCGCCGCTCGGCACCGGTCTCGTCGGGTGGGGAGACTGACTGCAACCTGCGACGGAGTTCCGCGCTCATCGCTCCAGTCGCTCCGAGAGCTCGTCGAGACCGCGACGCAGCCGGGAGTTGACGGTGCCGCGCGGCAGATCGAGCAGGCGCGCGATCTCACCCGGCGTGTATTCGAGTAGATGGCGGAGGACGATCACCGCCCGCTGCTCCGGCGGCAGCGTGGCCAACGCCGCGACGACGTCGTCGGAGAGGCCGTGGCCCGGGTTACCGGACGGCGCCGCTGCGAGCGCCTCGCCGCCGAGCTCTCCCCGCAGGCTGCGCGCGCGCGCCCAGTCGATCGCGCGGTTGACGACGATCCGGTGCAGCCAGGGGCCGAACGGGCGTCTGCGGTCGAACCGATCGAGGTGCCGGATCGCCGCGAGGAACGCCTCCTGCGCGATGTCCTCGGCGGCAGCGGCGTCGTGGACGACCAGGTAGGCGGCGCGGTGTGCGCGCGGCCAGTGCGCGCGGAAGAGGGCCTCGAGATCGGAGGCCGACCCGGCCTGGGCGCCGCGCACCCAGGCGCTCTCGCCGCGCGCGCCCGGCATCCCGCGCCGACTATACGAGCGCGTTTCCGCACGAGGTCCATACGGCCAACGCGCCGGTTCAGGTCCCCGGAACCTCTCGGGCGCTCTCCGACGTAGTTGCAGCGTCGGAAACGAAGGAGGGACGGAGATGAAGTCTCTGGCGGTTCTGGGGTGTGCCGCTGTCGCGGTTGTTACAGCCGCGTCGGCGTTCGGAGACGGCGGTCCGGTGCCCGGGGCGGTCGCGGGCGAGCCGGGAACGACGAACGCGAAGGGTTCGATCCGCTACGTGGCACTGCCGCGCGGACCGAAGACGACGGTCACGGCGATCCGCGTCCGCAGTGCCCAGGTCATGCGCGTCCGCGAGCTTCGCGGCCGCTTCGGTGTCGCGCGAGTCGCCTTCGACGGAACGACGGGCGGTGTATCGGCCGACGGGCGGACGCTCGTCCTGCCGTCGCTCGGCCTCGTGGGCGCGCCCGTGACGCGCTTTGCGATTCTTCGTCTGCCCGCGCTTCGCCGGATCCAGACGGTGACGTTGCGAGGCAATTGGGCGTACGACGCGGTCTCGCCGAAAGCGAGGACGATGTATCTGATCCACCTCGGCGCGAACGGACTGACGTATGACGTCCGCGCCTACGACCTCGTCCACCGAGGGTTGTATCCGCAGCCGGTGGTCGACAAGAGCGAGGCCGGGGATCCGATGCGCGGCACGCCGATGGCGCGGGTGACCGGGGCTCACGGACGCTGGGCCTACACGCTGTACGCAAACGGAAGCAAGCCGTTCGTCCACGCGCTCGACACGGTGGCGCGGAAGGCCGTGTGCGTCGACCTGCCGCGCGCCGGCATCGCGCTGCGGCTTCGGCCGAACCGCCTGGTCGTGCTGGGGTCGAGCCGCCCGGTCGCCGTGATCGACACGCGGACGCTGAAGGTCGTCGGCTAAACGGCGACCGGCTCGGCCTCGGTTGCCGCGGCGATCTCGCGGACAACCTCGACGATGTCGCGGTTCGCGTTGAAGATGCGCCGCTGGAAGTCGGCGCCGCTGCCGCGGTCGAGGATCGCGCGGATGCCCTCGAGCTCGCGCTCCGAACCGAGCTCGCGGGCGTGCGGCTCGACGTCCCGGAGCGTCCGCCGGATCAGCTGAGAGACGGGTACGCGGTTCCGGCGGCCGGTGACGAGATCCATGACCGGCGCCTCGAGCCCGTACCGGGCGGCCAGCCACTTGTTCTCCGTGGTCAGGATCCGGTGGAAGGTCGGAATCTCCTTGCCCTTGTCCACGAGCTCCGAATAGCGCTTCACGAGCGCCTGGCAGTAGGCGGCGAGCGCCACCGCGTCCTCCTGTCGCGTAACCGCGTCGCAGACACGCACCTCGACGGTGCCGAGCCTCGGATGCGGTCTAATGTCCCACCAGATGTGGGTGTAGTCGGCGATGCAGCCGGTCTTCTCCAGCTGGCCGACGACCGCCGCGTAGTCGGCGTAGTCGCGGAACCGCGGCGGCGGCCCGGAGCGTGGGAACGCCGCGAACACCACCTGGCGGCTCGACGTGAAGCCGGTCGCCTCGCCGCGCCAGAAGGGCGAGTTGCTCGAGAGCGCGAGCAACCCCGGCAGGTCGACGAGGAGGCCGTTCACGACCTGGATCGCCTTCTCGGGATCGTCGACGGAGACGTGGATGTGCAGCCCGAAGATCAGCTCCCGCCGCGCGACGTACTGCAGCTGGTCGACGAGCGCGCGGTAGCGATCGCGAGCGGTGATGCGCTGGCGCTCGAAGAGGCTGAACGGATGTGTGCCGGCCGAGCCCACGCGGAGCCCCTGCTCCCGGGCGACGCCGGTCACGTAGTCGCGCAGCTGCCGCAGCGCCTGGTCCACGTCGCCCGCCGTCCGGCAGACGGGCGTCGTGATCTCGATCGTGGACTGCATGAGCTCGGGATTGATCCGGGCCTCGAGCTCGTGACCCTGAACCGCCGCGAGCACGGTGTCGATGTGCTGGACGAGATCGAGCGTCTCCGGGTCGAGGAGCATGTACTCCTCCTCGACGCCGAGCGTGTACTTCTCGCCGGACCCGAAGTGGTGGTCGAGCACGCTCCCGCCGGGTGCGAAGCCCTTGCCCGTAATCGAGGCCGGGTAGATCTGCTTCATGACGGGGCGAGAACGATAGCCGCGACGGCGCTTGCCAGCTCGTCGTGCACCGAGTCGGCGACGAACACGACCCACGGGTGGGGGGTCCGCCCGCCGGTGAGGGCGACCACCGGCGTTCCCGACGAGTGCGCGTACCACGCTTCCATCGCCGTTCCCTCGTCGGCCTCCGAGAAGTCGGCGAGGACCGCATCGCAGGCATCGATGTCGGCCAGGTCTCCGGTGACGATCTCTTCTTCGTGACCCGCCGTTCGGCCCCGGAAGTCGCGGCGCATCGGATCGACCGGATCATGGCCTGCATCGCGCAGGAGCACGGAGGCTCGACGGCGATACTCGTCGGCGTAGGGGGGGCCGGCGAGGTAGACCCGGAGGCTCACGCGATGATCGCGTCGGCCTCGATCTCCACCGCCCAGTGCGAGTCCAGAAGCCCCACGACAACATAGGTCGAGGCCGGCCTCGTGTCGCCGAAGAACTCGCCGTGAGCGCGGCTGATCTCGTGGACGTCTTCCCGTCGCACGGCGTAGATGCGCGTCCGCACGACGTGCTCCGGAGCGGCCCCGGCCTCGGCGAGCGCGGCCGCGATGATCTCGAGGCAGCGCCTCGCCTGGCTGTAGACGTCTGCCGGTACAGGAACACCGTCCGGCATCACCGGCGCCGTGCCGGAGACGGCCACGTGCGACCCGACACGGACGGCCCGCGAGAAGCCGATCTGCTCCTCGTACGGCGAGCCGGACGAGACCAGCCGGCGCTCGGTCACCGGCTCACTGAAGCCGCTCCGCCAGGTACCGGATCGCGGTCGGGTACCGGTATTCGATCTGCATGTGCGTCCCGTCGAAGAGCTCGAAGTACACATCCGTGATCCCGAGCTCCTCCAGCGCTCGCCGGAACGCCTCGGCGCCGAGGTCGAGGAAGAACTCGTCGCCCTTGCCGGCGTCGATGTAGATCGCGCGTAGCGAGCGCAACGCCTCGGCATATCGGGGCGCCATCCGCACCGGGTCCCAGGCGAGCCATCGCTCCCACACCTCCGGGCGCAGCTCGCTCGTTGCCAGGTCGTACGGAAGGTCGACGGACCCGTCCTCGTTCGCCGAGTAGCACGCCGCCATGCAGTACGAGTTGACGAGCTCGTGATCGTGCTTCTTCGAGAGCGGCGGCCGCGAGCGAAAGTCCTCCCAGAACCGCTCGTACGAGCCGTCGTACATGTCGCGCAGCGCGCGGACGACTGTCGGGAACTCCTGTGCGTAGCACGACTCGAAGAGCGCGTCGCCCGCGTGCGTCGCCAGGCCGGCGAACACGTCCGGTCGGAGCATCGGCGTCACCATCGCGCCGTACCCGCCGCTCGACTTGCCGGCGATCCCCCGGTGCTCGCGGTCCCCAAGCGTTCGGTACCGCTCGTCCACGAACGGGACGACCTCCTCGCACAGGTAGGTGTGATAGCGGCCCGTGCCGGGCGAGTCGAGGAACTGGCTGCCACCGTACGATGTCCAGCAGTCGACGAAGACGACGATCGCCGGGTGCGCGTCGGAGCCGGTGAACATCTGGTCGAGGAGCTCCGGGAAGTTGTGGCGGAACGCCGTGCGGTTGCGCCACATGTCGATCTGCCCGGTCATGCCCTGGATGACGTAGATGCTCGGGTACCGGCGCTCGCTCTCCTCGTACTCCGGCGGGAGGTAGACCCACACGGGGCGGCGGAACGGATCGCCGAGCGGGTTGTGCCGCAGCGCTTCGCTCTCGATCACGAGCTCGTCGAACTTCCCCGCCCACTCGATCGACCAGGGCTCAAGCACGGGTCGTAGTATCGCCGCATGGACGCCCTGCGGGAGGTGGAGAGCTGGCCCGCGGAGACCGTCGCCGTTGGGGTCGTCGCGCCGGACGGCGTCGTCGGCTGGCACGGTGACGAGGGTCGCGAGCTCCCATGGGCCTCGGTGACGAAGCTCGTCACGGCGCTGGCGGCGCTCGTCGCGCTCGAGGAGGGCGTCGTCGACCTCGACGAGCCGGCAGGCCCGCCGGGATCAACCGTCCGCCACCTGCTCGCGCATGCCTCGGGCCTGCCGCTGGACGGCGAGGCGCCGATCTCGCCGCCCGGCGCCCGGCGGATTTACTCGAACACCGGGTTCGAGCTCCTCGCAGCGCGGATCGGGGAACGAGCCGAGATGCCGTTCGAGGAGTACCTGACGCGCGCGGTCTTCGAGCCGCTCGAGTTCTCCGGCGAGCTGCGCGGCTCGCCTGCGCACGGGATCTCCGGGACGCTGTTCGACCTGCTCGACCTCGCGCGGGAGCTTCTCCGTCCCACGCTGGTCGCGCCGGAGACGCTGGCGGAGGCGACGGGGGTGGTCCTCCCCGGGCTCGACGGCGTCCTGCCGGGCTACGGACGCATGGAGCCCAACGACTGGGGCCTCGGATTCGAGCTCCGGGACGGCAAGTCGCCGCACTGGACGGGCACGCGCAATTCGCCGCGGACGTTCGGCCACTTCGGGCGCTCCGGAACGTTTCTCTGGGTCGACCCCGACGCGGACCTCGCGCTCGGCTGCCTCACCGACCTCC
>JBKPNC010000012.1:0-28411 GCA_046732435.1 Actinomycetota bacterium | reverse complement strand
ACGCCGCGGACGCCTGCCGCGCGGCGCGCCGGGTCCAGGTCGAGCCGCGTGACGCGCGCGCGAGCGTGCGGGCTGCGCAGGACGGCCGCGTGCAGCATGCCCGGAAGCCTGACGTCCGCCGTGTAGCGCGCCTGCCCGGTCGCCCGCAGCCTGCCGTCGGCGCGCGGGGCCGCGCGACCCACGACCGCGCGAGGGCCGGCGGCCCACTGGTCGAGGACGTCCTCGTCGACGACCACCCACTGCTCCTCGTAGCGGCCCTCGACTTCCTTTTCGGTCCGGATCAATCTCGCCATGTCAACACCGCCTCTTCGATCTTCGGATACGTGCCGCAGCGGCAGATGTTCCCGGCCATGTGATGGCGGATCTCGTCGCGCGACGGCGTCGGGCTCGCAGCCACGAGCGCGGATGCCGACACGATCTGGCCCGGCGTGCAGTAGCCGCACTGGAGCGCGTCGGCGCGGACGAAGGCATCCACGAGCGGGTGGTCGCGAAGGCCCTCGATCGTCGTCACCTCGTGCTCGCCGACGGTGTGGACGAGCTTGATGCACGAGAGCGTCGGTACGCCGTCGACGAGCACCGTGCAGGCGCCGCAGTGGCCCTCCCCGCACGCCACCTTCGTGCCGGTGAGCCCGAGCTCGTCGCGCAGCACGCCGGCCAGCGTGCGTCCGACCGGCACGTCGAGGCCGTACGACTCGCCGTTGACCCTAAGAGGCAGATACATCAGAGGTCACTGCCCAGATATCCGCCAGGTGAATCAGCCGAAACGTCGCCCTCGTCAGCTGGCGCAACTCCTGCGGGTCGTCGACCTCCGGAATCGTGCGCCAGAGCTCGCGCGCCCTCACGAGCAGCTCCTCGATCCGATCCAGCTCCGCCGGGGCGCCGTTGCGCTCCGAGCATGCGTTCAGCGCGAGCCCGAGCAGACCGATGGTGTCCGGCTGGCGGGTCCAGAGCAACGACGTCGCCATCGACAGGTACTGGTGGATCCGCGCGAGCACGAGCGGGCGGGCGAACACCTCCGGGCCCCGCGGCGGTGACGGCTCGAGCGGGGGCTCCCCGGCTGCGATCCGCGCCGCGTTCTCGCCGAGCACGAGCCGGAGCTCGCGCTCGTCGAGCCCGGACGCCTTTGCTGCCTTGACGGCGATCAGAAGCGACGCCGGCTGCTGCCCGTACGGGTAGTCGGACGCGAACAGGATTTGCTCGGGCGAGACCTGCCGGAACAGGTCGAGCAGATCGACCGGGCTCCAGACCGACGTGTCGAAGAACACGCCCGAACGACGCGCGAAGCGCTCCGCGAGGCCGGCGAGGTCGGCGATTCCCGCGTGGGCGATGATCAGCTGCGCCTCCGGATAGAGATCGACGAGCCGCGCGAGCTCGTCGGCGATCGGCGGCAAGCCGCGCCCACCGTGGATCAGGATCGGGACGCGTCGCTCCGCGGCGAGCGCGAAGACGGGGCGGAGGCGCTGGTCGTTGAGCAGGAACCGCTGCGCGCGCGGATGCAGCTTGATGCCGCGTGCACCTGCGTCGAGGCAGCGCCGCGCTTCCTCGATCGGCTTCTCGCCGAGGTCGAGGCGGACGAACGGGATCAGCCGTCCACCGGAACGGAGCGCGTGCGCGAGCGTGCGGTCGTTCGGAGCGCGGAAGGCCGGATGTCGATCCGGCTCATCCATGCAGAACATGAAGCAGCGCTCGACGCCGTAGTTCTCGAGAACCGAAATCAGGTCCTCGTAGATGCCGCGGAACCCGTCGATGTCGTCGCCGAGGTGTACGTGGGCGTCGAAGATGGAGGCGTTCGACGGCAGCTCGCGGCGGAGCTCGTCGTCGTACGTCGCCAGCAGTCGCTGCGCGCGCTCGAGCGCGTCTTCCACGAGCGCTGAGTCTAGTTATGCAGCCTCGGCCGGCGGCGCGGCGGGGCCCGGCTAAGATCCGGCCTGTGCCCGATCAGGTCTTGATCTACGCGGACACGCTCCGTTCCCCCGAGATGCGACACGAGGTCCCGGTCCTGGTTCCGGATCCGTTCGTGTATCTCGAGCTGAACGGCGACCGGCACATCGTCGCCCACGTGATGGAGCTCGAGCGCCTCGGACATGTCGGCGCGCAGCTGCATCCGCTCGAGGAGTTCGGGATCGACGCGCTCGTCAGGGAGGGACGTCCGCTGCTGGAGATCGTCCACGAGCTCAACCTGCGCGCGTGCCGCGGGATCGGCCTGACGGCGGCGCGCGTGCCGTTCTGGTTCCCGCTCGACATCGCCGACCACCTGCGTTCGCACGGGATCGAGCTCACCGCCGACCGCGAGTTCTTCAACGAGCGCCGGAGAGCGAAGAACGCCTTCGAGCTCGAGGGGGTCAGGCGTGCGCAGCAGGCCGCGGAGGCCGGCATGGAGACCGCGAGGCAGCTGCTCGCCCGCGCGGAGCCGAACGGCGACGGGCTCGTGCTCGACGGCGAACCGCTGACGGTCGAACGCGTGAAGGCCGCGATGACGCAGACGTTCATCGAGCACGAATGCACGACGGAGGAGTTCATCGTCGCGCCGGGTGCTCAGGGCGCCGTCGGCCACGAGATGGGCTCCGGGCCGATCCGGGCCGGCGAGCCGCTGATCATCGACGTCTTCCCGCGCGACCTCGAGTCGAGTTGCTTCGCAGACATGACACGCACGTTCGTCGTGGGCGAGCCGCCTCCGGAGATCGCGCAGTGGCACGGGCTGGTCCAGGAGGCGACGGAGCGCTGTATCGCGGCCGTGCGTCCGGACGTGACCGGTCGGGAGATCTTCGACGTCGCCTGCGACGTATTCGAGGAGCACGGGCACCCGACGCTCCGGACGAAGGAGATCGGCAAGCCGCTGCAGGACGGCTTCTTCCACGGCCTCGGTCACGGCGTCGGGCTCGAGGTGCACGAGGAGCCCAATCTCGGCATGGTGGGGGAGAAGCCGCTCGTTCCCGGCGACGTGGTCACGATCGAGCCCGGCCTCTACCGCCAGGGCTTCGGAGGCGTGCGGCTCGAGGATCTCGTCCTCGTCACGGAAGACGGCCACGAAAACCTGACGCGGTTCTCCTACGAGCTGCAGCCCTGAACTCGTTTTCAGAGTGATGCTTCGGCGGCACAACGCCTCATTCTGAATCGAGTTCGATGAGCGTCGCCACCGTCGCCGAACGGCCGGAGCTTCTCGAGCCTGCCTGGCTCGCCGTTCAGGACGTTCTGCCCGAGTACAACAACCACGGCGACGTCCTCAAGGTCTACTGGGGCCGGCTCACCGACGAGCTCCCCGAGTTCCAGTTCCACCTCGTCGACGGCGACGAGCCCGTGGCGCGGGCGCGCTCGATTCCGATTCGCTGGGACGGCACCGTCGACGACCTTCCCGCCGGCATCGACGGGGCGATCGAGCGCGGCTTCGACGAGGGCGGGGCGAATGTTCTCTGCGCGCTGCTGATCGCGGTGCCCGCGAAGGCTCAGGGCCGCGGTGTCAGCCGTCTCGCGCTCGAGGCGATGATCGCGATCGCCCGCGAGCACGGCCTCGACGGCGTGGTCGCGCCCGTGCGTCCCAGCTGGAAGGAGCGCTATCCGCTGACGCCGATCGAACGCTACGCGCGCTGGCGTCGAGCGGACGGGTTGCTCTTTGACCCTTGGATGCGGGTGCACGAGCGGCTGGGCGCCGCGATCCTGAAGCCCGAGCCCCACTCGCTTCGTATTACCGGCAGCGTGGCGGAGTGGGAGTCGTGGACGGGGCTGTCGCTGCCCGAGAGCGGCCGGTACGTGTTCCCGCAGGGGCTGGCGCCGCTCGACGTCGACCAGGAGGCGGACGTCGGGCGTTACTGGGAGCCGAACGTCTGGATGCGGCACGAACGTGACTGAGCTTCGCGATCCTCCGGCCGCACCGCGCCGCCCGACGGTCCTGCGCCTGCACGAGGACGAGCGGGTGGACGACTGGTTCTGGCTGCGCGAGCGGGACAACCCCGACGTGCGCAGCTACCTCGAGGCGGAGAACGCCTACACGGACGCGGCGACGGCGCATACGCGCGAGCTGCAGGAACAGCTCTTCGCGGAGTTCAAGCACCGCGTCGTTGAGACCGATGCGACGGTGCCCGCCAGAAAGGGGGAGTTCTGGTACTACCGCCGCACCGTCGAGGGCCTCGAGTACGCGATCCACTGCCGCCGCCGCGGGAGCGAGGAGGGGCCGGAGCAGGTGCTCCTGGACGAGAACGAGCTCGCTGCGGGCCAGGAGTATCTCGACGTCACGAATTTCGCCGTCAGCCCGGACGCGCGGCTGCTCGCGTACGCCGTCGACACGACCGGCGGCGAGCGCTTCACGCTCCGGGTGCGCGACCTGGAGGCCGGTTCCGAGCTCGAGGACGAGATCGCCGACGTCTACTACGGGCTCGCCTGGGCGAACGACAGCAGGACGCTCTTCTACACCCGTCCGGACAAGGCGATGCGCCCCTGGCAGGTCTGGCGGCACGAGCTGGGGCGGCCGGCGGCCGAGGATTCCCTGGTCGTCCAGGAGGACGACGACCGCTTCTTCGTCGACGTGGCGCGGACGCGGAGCGACCGCTTCGTCGTGATCGCGTTCGAGAGCATCGTGACCACGGAGGTGCGGGTGATACCGGCCGACGACCCGGTTGCCGAGCCGCGGGTCGTCGTTCCCCGGCGGGACGGCATCGAGGCCAGGGTCGAGGACGCCGGCGACCGGCTGCTCGTGCTCACGAACGAAGACGCTGCCGACTTCCGTCTGCTCGACGAGCAGGGCGCCGAGATCGTGCCGGAGCGTCCGGGGATTCGCCTCGCGGGTGCGACGGCACTCGCCGGAAGCCTCGTGCTCAGCGAGCGCACGGACGCGATCGAGCGGCTCCGCGTCGGCGACACGGTGCTCGACCAGCCGGAGGACGCTTACACGGCGGTCCCCGGCGAGAACCTCGAGTTCGCGACGGACGTCCTCCGGTTCCAGTACACGTCGCTGGTCACGCCTCAGACGACGGTCGACGTCGAGCTCGACTCGCTGGCGCGGCACGACCGGAAGCAGGTTCCGGTTCGCGACTACGACCCGTCCGACTACGTCTCGGAGCGCCTATGGGCGACGGCGGAGGACGGCACGCGCATTCCCGTCTCGCTCGTTCGCCGGCGTGACCGGGCGCCAGGCGGGCCGCTGCTCCTCTACGGGTACGGCTCGTACGAGGCGCCGATCCTGCCCTCGTTCTCACCGCTCCGGCTCTCGCTCCTCGACCGGGGCTTCGCGTGGGCGATCGCACACGTCCGCGGCGGGGGCGAGCTCGGCCGGCGGTGGTACGAGGCGGGCAAGCTGGCGCACAAGCGGAACACGTTTACGGACTTCATCGCGTGCGCGGAGCTGCTGGTGGGGGACGGGTGGACGTCGCCGGCAGGCCTCGTGGCTCGTGGCCGCAGCGCCGGCGGGCTCCTGATGGGCGCGATCGTGAACATGCGGCCCGATCTCTTCGCCGCCGTCGTCGCCGAGGTTCCGTTCGTCGACACGGTGACGACGATGCTCGACGAGACGATCCCGCTGACGGCGATCGAGTGGGACGAGTGGGGCGATCCGCGGCGGCGCGAGTTCTACGAGGTCATGAAGGCGTACTCGCCGTACGACAACGTGGAGGCGAAGTCCTATCCGCGCATGCTCGTGACGGCGGCGCTCAACGATCCCCGCGTGGCGTACTGGGAGCCGGCGAAATGGGTCGCGAAGCTGCGCGCCACGAAGACGGACTCGAACCTGCTTCTCCTGAAGACCCAGCTCGGCGCCGGTCACGCCGGGCCCACGGCGCGCTACGACGCGTGGCGCGAGGAGGCGTTCGTTTACGCGTTCGTGCTGGATGCCGTGGGGCTCGGGTAGGGGAGGACGTCCTAGCGGTGAAGCAGGCCGTCCAGCGACGACGCCGGTGACCCGGCGGCGACGAAGTCGACATACCGCTTCTTCGCCGCCACGTCGTCCGCCTCGAACTCATCGAGTAGCCGGCGAAGCTTGAGGAACGTCGGCCGTGGCGCGGTTCCTGCTGTTGCCCGATAGCTGCTCCATGGCCAGTCCTCGGCGCAATCGCAGACCTGGGCTCGTACCGGGTTGAGGACGATGTAGCGCGCGACCTCGAGCAGGTGTTCCTCTCGCTCGATCAGCACGGCGTGGTAGCGATTCTGGAACAGGTGCCCGATGCGCCTATGTCGCCTGTTGTAACCCAGCGCGTAGCGGCTGTTGAGGCGTCGCATGGTGGCGGCGATGTTTGCGAGCGGTGTCCGGACGAGCAGGTGACTGTGGTTCGTCATGAGGCACCAGGCGTGCACCAACGTCCCGGTAGCGCGGACGGCGGCGCTCAGGCAGGCAACCCAGAACTCACGGTCGATGTCATCACGAACGATTCGCTGGCGGTCGACGCCCCTCGTCGTCACGTGGTAGAGCGCATTCGGGAACTGGGGTCGGTGCGGTGTCGCCATGCGTCCACGCTACGTCCGACCAGGCATCGCGGAGCGCCAACTTCCCGCCAAAGGTGTAACGACTTCCCCTGGGGCACCTCAGGGGAACCTCAGGCAAACCTCCGGGGAACCCCTGGGGTCAGGCGAGCAACCGCTCGAAGCGGGCGGGGTCGTCGAAGGGGCCGATGACGGCCAGGCGCAGTGCCTCCGGTGCGAGCAGCTCGCGCGAGACCCTCCGCACGTCGTCCGAGCTGACCGCGTCGTAGCCGGCCAGCACCTCCGCCGGGTCGGGGAGGTTGCCCTCCACGAGCTCGCGCCGGAGCGCGTACTGAAGGAGCCCCTGCGGCGTCTCGGTCTGGAACACGAACCGGCCCTTCGCGTAGTTCCGCGCCTTCTCGAGCTCCTCCGACGGGACCGGCTCGTCGGCCAGCCGCCGCAGCTGCTGGACGATTGACCTGATCGCCTCGTCGGCCTTCTCCGCCGTCACGCCGCCCTGCGCCCACAGCGAGCCCGCATCGGCGTACGCCTGGACGATCGCGGTGATCGCGTACGCAAGGCCGCGGCCTGAGACGAGCTCGCCGTACAGCCGCGACGACATGCCGCCGCCGAGCAGGGTGCGAATGAGGGCGAGCACGTATCGGTCGGGATGGTCGAGCGGGAAGGCCGGCACGCCGAGCGCGAGCTCCGCCTGCTCCGAATCCTTCGTCTCCACGGTGACACGCGTCCCGGCGCCGTCGGGCATCGCGGGCTCGAACGCGCCGCTGCCACCCGGCAGGTCGCCGAGGAGCTCCTCCACGAGCGGCCTCACGTTCCGGTCGACGCCGCCGGCAATCGCGACGACAGTTCGCGGCGCCGTGTACCACTGCCCGGCGAAGGAGACGAGCGCCTCGCGGTCGGCAGCGCCGACGGTCTCGCGCTTCCCGATGACCGGCCAGCCGAGCGGCCGATCGCCGTAGACGAGCGCCTCGAAGTGCTCGTCCACGTACTCCTTCGGCGCCTGGTACACCATGTTCATCTCCTCCGTAATGACCCCCTTCTCACGCTCGATCTCGTCCGGGTCGAACGTCGAGTTCCGGGCCATGTCGACGAGGATGTCCAGGGCGCGTTCGAGGTGCTCCGCCGTGCAGCGGATGTAGTAGACGGTCGAGTCCTTCCGCGTCGCGGCGTTGAAGAGCGCGCCGAGCGAGTCGACCTCGGCCGAGAGCGCGGTCATCGACGGCCGCCGCTCGGTGCCGGTGAAGAGCATGTGCTCGACGAAGTGGGCGTACCCGCTCGTCTCCCGCGACTCGTAGCGTGACCCGGCGGCAAAGCCGAGGAAGCAGGCAACGGACTGCGCGTGCGGCATCGCCGCCATCAGGAGGCGCACGCCGTTGTCGAGCGTCTCCCGCTGGAAGACGGTCACGTCACGAGGCGCTCGAACCGCTCCGCGTCGTCGAACGGGCCGATTACCGCCAGGTTGAGACCGCCCGAGCCGATCAGGTCCTGAGCCACCCGCTGGACGTCCTCCACCGACACGGCGTCGAGCCCCGCGAGCACCTCGTCCGGCTCGGCGACCTGGTTCTCGAGCACCTCGCGCCGCAAGCCGAACATGAGCAACCCCTGCGGGCTCTCGAGCTGGAGCACGAAGCGGCCCTTCGCGAAGCTGCGCGCCTTATCCAGCTCGTCGCTCGGCACGGGTTCGTCGGCCATCCGTCGAAGCTCGGCCGCGATCGTCTTGACCGCCTCGTCCACGCGGTTGATGTCGACGCCCGCCTGGGAGTACAGCGAGCCGGCGTCCGTGTAGCTGTGGTTGATGCCGAAGACGTAGTACGCGAGCCCGCGGCGCTCCCGCACCTCGGTGAAGAGGCGGGACGACATCCCGCCTCCGAGGATGACGGTCAGGAGGTTGAGCACGTACCGGTCCGGGTGGTCGAGCGGGTAGCTCGGGACGCCGATGCAGAGATGGGCCTGGTCGGAGTCCTTCTTGCGCACGCGGACGCGCGGCCCGCCGTTGGCTGACACCACGGCCGGCGGCGGCCCAGGGATGCGCTCACCGTCGAGGTCGCCGAGCAGCCCCTCGATACGCGCGGCCAGATCGATGTCGATTCGACCGCCAACCCCGACGACAAGGCGTTGCGGCGTGTACCAGCGCCCGAGGTAGTCGAGGAACGTCTCGCGCGTCGCGGACTGGATCGCCTCGCGTCGACCGAGCACGAGCCAGCCGAGCGGCTGGTCGCCGAAGAGCAGCTCCTCGTAGACGTTGTCGATGATGTCCCGCGGCGTGTCGAGGTACATGTTCAGCTCCTCGAGGATCACGCCCTTCTCGCGGTCGATCTCCTCCGAAGCGAACTGCGAGTTCCGGATCATGTCGACGAGGACGTCGAGCGCCGTCTCGATCGTGGGCGCGGCGCACTTGACGAAGTAGCCGGTGTACTCCTTGCCCGTGAACGCGTTGAACTCGCCGCCGATCGAATCGATCTCGCTCGCGATCTCCCGGGCGGTCGGCCGCCGCTCGGTGCCCTTGAACAACATGTGCTCCGTGAAGTGGGCGATCCCGTTCGTCTCGGGTGTCTCGTACCGAGAGCCGGCGGCGAGCATGAGGAAGCAGGTGACCGATTGAGCGTGCTCCATCGGAGCCGTCAGCACCCGGAGCCCGTTTCCGAGAACCTGAATGTCGTACGTGCTCATGGGGCGACCAGCTTACGCCACGCCTCCGGGACGGGGATCGGCTCGAGGGCCTCGTAGTCGAACGCCACCTGCACGCTGCGCGCCTCGGCGACAACGCGGCCGTCGACGCGGAGCGTGTACTCGAAGTCGAAGCTCGTCGTCCCGAGGCGAGCCGGGCGCACCTCGACCTCGACGGTCTCGCCGTACCCCACCGGCGCCCGGAAGTCGATCTCCACACGGGCGATGATCATCTGCAGCTCGTCGAGGCTCGTGATCACGCCCGCCTCGAGGAAGTACGCGGCCCGGGCCTGCTCGATGTAGGTGAGGAAGACGGCGTTGTTGACGTGCCCGAGGCCGTCGATGTCCCGGAAGCGAACCGGCTCGCGGTGGACGAAGGTCACCGGTCTCGGCGCCTCCGGACGAAGCGCAGTGCCGTCCACGTCTCGTCGATCGCGCAGCTCTTGTTGTCGACGAGCCCCGCGCCCAGCCCGGTCTCCTGAACGGCCTCGAAGGTGACGTCGGTCTGAACGCCCGAGGCCTTCTTCGGATAGCCGATCCACAGCGCGCCGGCCGGCTCGAGCTCGGCCGCGAGCGCTGGAAACCGTCGTTCGAGCTCGGATCGGCGCGGCGGAAAGTAGATGGCGACGTCCACCGGAGCGCGTGCCCGGCCCGCCAGCGGAAAACCGGGCGGCGCGCCGAGGACCTTGAGCCGTGTCGCGTCGCCGACGCCGAGCTTGCGCGCGAGCGGTGTCGAGGAGTAGTCGCGCTCGGTCACGGGCAAGCGATTTAACCAACCGTCGAGCGGCCTACCACCGGTTTGCTACAAGAATTGAAGTGCTCGACTCTCTCGTCAATCTCCTGACGGACAACACGGGCGTGACGTCGGCGTGGGGACGGATCCTCGTCGTCGTCTTCCTGTTCGTCGCCGCCTGGCTGCTGTCGCGGGCCGCCGGCTTCGCCGCCGGACGCTTCCTCGCATGGCACGACCGGCGGCGCCAGGCCGTCGACTTCGACGCCACCGGCGAGATCACGACCGCGAAGCGGCGCGACACGCTCGTCTCGTTCATCCGCGGCTCGATCGCCTACGGCGCGTTCACGGCCGCCGTCGTCCTCTCCGTCGCCCAGCTGCTCGGCGGCGTCGATCGCCTGGCCGCGATTGCCGGCGCGTCGTTCCTTCTCGTCCTGTCCGGCTTTGCCGCGCAGCGTCTGCTGACGGACGTGATTGCCGGTCTCGCGATGTTCCTCGAGCGCTGGTACTCGGTCGGCGACACGATCGCGATCGCGGCGCTCGATCTCCAGGGCGTGGTCGAGGACGTCTCCGTCCGCCATACGAAGCTCCGGACGCTGGACGGCGAGACAATCCACGTCCACAACTCCCAGATTCCCGCCGTTCGCGTCCTGCCCCGCGGCGCGAAGGAGCTCGCAGTGGAGCTCTTCGTCACCGATCGCGAACGAGGCGAGGAGCTCGTCGCCTCGCTGTCAAACATCCTTCCGGCAAGCTCGACGACGTTCGTCCGCCGGCCGTGGGTGGAGTCGATCGACGAGATCTCGGACTCCCTCGTGCGCATCCGGCTCCGCGCGTCGGTGGTGCCGGGGCGGGAGTGGCTGCTCACGAGCTTCTACTCGGACCTGCTCAAGGAGCAGTCGGAGGACGGGTTGATCGCGCACGGTCCGGTCGTCGTGTCCGCCGACGAGCGCGCCGCGCAGAGCTTCGCGCGCGCGACGGCGCTCACCCGCTGGTCGTAGCGCCACCGGCTCTTCTCCATCAACGGTATTGCCTGCGCGTCTAAGCCGGTGTGAGGACGCGTTTCGCGGCTTTCTGCTTGTGCGCGTCGGTTGCGGCGGCTGCTTCCACGCTGAGCGGCGACGCGGTGGGCAGCGTCGCCAGCGTGCCGACGGCCAGGGCCGCAGACGCCTGCCCCGACGCCCCCAGATTTACCTGCTCGATGCTGACCGTCCCGCTCGATCGAAGCGGCACGGTGGGCGGCACGGTGAGGTTGCGCGTCGCCACGCAGGACGTCGATGCCCCCGCGCGGGCATTCTCGTCTTCCTGACGGGCGGGCCGGGACAGCCCGGTGAGCCCCTGGCGCAGAGGGTCTCATCGAGGCTCGGGAGCGAGGCCAGCGGCTACCGCATCGTGATGTTCGACCAGCGCGGTACTGGCCCGGGTGCATTGCGGTGCCCGGCGCTTCAGGAGCAGATGGGCAGCAGCGATCTCGCGGTCCCCACCAGGGCGGCGGTTTTGACTTGCGCCAAGGCGATTGGCCCGAAGCGGCGCTTCTTCAGCACGGCGGCGACAGTCGAAGATCTGAGGCTCTACGCCGCTCGCTTGGCGTCGAAAAGCTGAGCCTCGACGGTGTTTCCTACGGGACGTTTGTCGCAGAGCGCTATGCCCTGCGGTACCCGCAACATGTCGCCCGACTCGTGCTCGACTCGGTGGTGCCACACCGATCAATCGATCCCTTGTCGGTCGCGGACGCGCGCGCGTCGGGACGGGTGCTCAGGGCCGTTTGCCACGCACAGCGCTGCAAGACGGATCCGGCTGCCGATCTCGCAGCCGTAGCGCGGAAGCGACCGTCGATCCGGCACCTCGGCGGTCGCGTCTGCACGGCGCCGACCGGCGCTCTTACGCGCCGTCAAGCGCAAACCCGTGAAGGCGATCTGGCCGTTTACGCGGACGGTGGCGCGCGACAACGGGTTCGTCAGAACGTGCCTCTGCTGGCCGCCGATGACTGCGCCGCCGACGCCGAGTCGGGCTCAACTTCCGCCGGTTCCAACCTTGCTGCTCGCCGGCGATCGGGATCTCTCCACCCCGATGGTGTGGGCGCGGCAGGAGGCGCGCCTCGCGCCGCGCGGCCGGCTCGTCATCGTGCGCGGATCCGGTCACGGAACGCAGGTCCGAGCGGAGACCGATGCCGGCCGCGCCGCCCTCGCCACCTTTCTCCACGCTTCGTAAGCGCAGCGCAGACCGCGTCTCTTTTCAGGAACTTGTAATAGGCGCCTGAACCGCGCCTCAGTACGTTGACCTGACGATCGGGACGGTCGAGCGAAGGGACGGCGCATGAAACGCGTTTTGGTCGGTGCGATGGCGGCGGCGGTGGCGGTGCCGGCGGCGGCCGCGGCGCAGATGCATCCGGAACTCGCGGCTCGCCTGTCCGGCATGGGCGAGCACGGCGTCGTGAACCTGCAGGTCAAGGCGAAGAAGGGCCGGCTCTGCTGGACCTTCGACCTGCCCTCGACGCAGGGCATCACCGGCGCGTCCATCCACGCGGGCAAGAAGAAAACCGCGCTGATTCGCCTCGGCAAGCGATACACCAAGAAGGGCTGCACGCACGCGTCCGCCATGACGCTCGAGCACCTGGAAGCCAAACCGGGCGCCTACTGGGTATTGGTGGACACGAAGGGACATCCCGGTGACCTCCGGGGCAAGCTGTTGGCGGGTATGGCCCACATGTAAGGAGGCCGTGGAAGAGCCCCAGGGAAGACGTCGGAGCACCGGCGGCACTCGTCGAGGACGTGCACGGCGGTGAGCGTGAGATCCAGTTCGAGCACGACTCCGGCTGGCGGTCAAAGCTCGTCCAGCTGGCCGAGGACGAGGTCCACCTCGTCCGCCGTGTTGTAGTGGACGATGCCGACGCGGACGGCGCCCTCCCGTAGCCCCAGGCGCCGCATGACCTCGACGGCGTAGTAGTCCCCGCTCCAGACGGCGATGTCGCGGCGTCCGAGCCGCTCGGCGATCTCCTTCGGCCAGCGGCCCTCGACCGTGAACGCAAACGTGGACACGCGCCCGTCCATCGTCGGCAGCCCGTGGAGCCGGACCGCCGACGGCAACCCGGACAGGAACCGCTCTCCGAGCTCGCGCTCGTGACCCTGGATCGCCGCCCACCCGATCGAATCGACGTAGCGAACGCACGCGACGAAGCCGGCCAGCAGCTCGTGCGGGAGCGTCCCCGTCTCGAAGCGGTGGCCGAGCGGCTCGTCCGGCGCCGGCCGCACCTTGTACGGCCGCCACCGATCGAGCACGTCGTGTCGCCCGAATGCCAGTCCGAGATGCGGGCCGTAGAACTTGTACGGAGAGCAGACGAGGATGTCTGCCCCGACGGCCGCAACGTCGATCGGCCCGTGGGGCGCGTAGTGGACGGCGTCGACCCAGGCCAGTGCGCCGGCCTCGTGCGCGAGGCTGCACACGGCCGTGACGTCGACGATCGTGCCGACGGCGTTCGACGCCCACGGGAACGCGACCACGCGCGTCCGGTCCGAGACCTGCGCCGCGAGGTCGTCCAGGTCGAGCCGGCAGTCCTCCGTGATCCCCGCGAAGCGGACGACGATGCCGAGATCGCGCTCGAGCTCGAGCCACGGCGAGACGTTCGCGTCGTGGTCGAGGCCCGTCACGACGACCTCGTCTCCGGCGGAGAGCTCGCGGGCGGCGGTGCGTGTGAGCGCGAAGTTCAGCGTCGTCATGTTGGCCCCGAAGAGGACCTCGTCCGGCGAGCAGCCGAGGAACCGTGCTCCGGTTGCGCGTGCGTCCGCGATCAGGGCTTCCGTCTGCCGACTCGTCGTGTACGGGCCGCCGACGTTGGCGTTCGAGTGGCGGAGGTACTCGGCCATCGCGTCGATGACCTCGTCCGGCACCTGCGTTCCGCCGGGGCCGTCGAAGAACGCCAGCGGCGTCTGTAGGGCAGTGAAGCGTTGTCGGATCGACGCGATGTCGAGCGAAGCCACGGTCACGGGATCTCCTCTCCGTTGATTGTCCATTTGTACTGCGGTCTCGGCTCGAGGGATTGCCCGACGAAGCAGCCGCGCTGCGCGCGCGCCGCGAGCGCGGGGAGCCGCCCTGACGGGGGCGGCGGCGTCACGGTCGCGTCGACCTTGCAGTCGATCGCGACGAAACCCCACGAGCCGTTCGCACGCGGACCGACAACGCCGGCCGCCTGCGCCGTTGCTCGGGTCGACAGCGACTCGCGTCGGGCGTGGTAGCCGAGCGCGATCAGCGAGCACCGCGCCAGCGCCGCGAGGACCAGATGCTCGGGCGTCCATCGCTCCTGCCAGCTCAGGGCCCCGCCTTCTTCCTGCGTCGATCGGCCGTCCGCGTCGACGCTGATTGCGTACTGCCGAAGCTTCGGTCGCACGGGCACCGGCCGAACCGTATCCTCCTCGTCGCCGGGGGCGGGCGGCGGGAACGACGTCCGGACCTGATCGTACGGTTGAGTCGTGCTGCGACGACTCCGGCCGCTCACGGAAGCCGAGTGCTACGTTCGCCTCTACGGCCGCGACGAGGACACGGTCAAGATCGTCGCCATCGTGCGGCGGCGGCCTGTTCGCGGCCCTCGGCTGTCGGGCGAGGCGCTGCGGCAGCTGTTCGAGAAGCGGCTCGACTCGCGCGAGCCGGAGGCGGCGTAGTGCGGCGCTCGCGGGCGCGCGCCCTGCAGCGGATCTGGCGGATCGGTGCTGTCGACACGCGCGGCCCCTCGGCGCGAACGCCCAGCCGGCGGGCGGCGCGACTGTGCCGGCCACGCGTCCAGTTCGGCTGAGCGACCCCGCGACGCCGAGCGCCGTTCCCGACGTGCTCGGGCCAGGCCTCGACGTCGTGTTCTGCGGGATTAACCCGGGACGTGTCTCTGCCGCGGCAGGCGCGCACTTCGCGAACCCTCGGAACGACTTCTGGCGGCTCCTCGCCGACGCGGGGTTCACGCCGCGCAGGCTCGAGCCCGCCGAGCAGTGGGATCTCCTCCGCTTCGGCTGCGGGCTCACGAACGCCGCCTACCGCACCACGCGTGGCTCCGGAGACCTGCGCCGCGGCGACTTCGAGGGCGCTCGTGCGCGGCTGACGACCATCACAGAGGATCTCCACCCCCTCGTGATCGCGTTCGTCGGCAAGGAGGCGTACCGTGGCGCCTTCGGCGAGCGTTCCGACCTCGGCCTCCAGGCCCGGCACCCCGGCAGCACGGAAACCGGGCTCTTCGTCCTTCCCTCGACCTCGCCGGCGAACGCGGCAGTCCCCTACGCCGAGCGGCTCCGCTGGTTCCGCGCGCTGCAGGACGAAGTCAAACGGCGGTTACGTCCGACGACGTGACGCCTCCGAGCCGCGCCCGCTCGGTATCGACCATCAGCTGGACGAGCTCCTCGAACGAGACGGTCGGCTCCCAGCCGAGCCGCCGCTTCGCCTTCGACGCGTCCCCGACGAGGTCGTACAGCTCGGCCTGACCGCGGCGCAGCGCCTCGTCGATCTGCACGTACTCCCGCCAGTCCAGCCCCACTCGCTGGAACGCGACCTCGAGCAGGTCGCCCACGCTGTGCAGATCGCCGGTCGCCACGACGTAGTCGTCCGGCTCGGGCTGTTGCACCATCAGCCACATGGCGCGGACGTAATCGCCGGCGAACCCCCAGTCGCGCTTCGCGTCGAGGCTTCCGAGCCAGAGCTCGCCCTCGAGCCCAGCGCTGATCGCCGCCGCAGCGCGGGCGATCTTGCGCGTGACGAAGTCGAGCGGTCGTCGGGGCGACTCGTGGTTGTAGAGGATCCCCGACGACGCGTGCAATCCGTAACGCTTGCGATAGCTCGCCGTGATGAAATGCCCGTAGGCCTTCGCCACCCCGTAGGGCGTCAAGGGTGAAAGCGGCGTTTCCTCGCTCTGCGGGATCTCGCGCGGCGTGCCGAAGATCTCGCTCGACGACGCCTGGTAGAAGCGGATGCGGTCGTCGACGACGCGGATCGACTCGAGGATCGTCGTCACGCCGACGGCGGCGAACTCGGCCGTCAAGACCGGCTGGCGCCACGATGCCGGCACGAAGGAGACCGACGCCAGGTTGTACAGCTCGTGTGGGCGACAGACCTTCAGCGCCTCGATCAGGGAGAGCTGATCGAGGAGATCGGCCTGGATCAGCTCGAGCCGGGCGCGAATCCCTTCCAGGTTCTCGTACCGCTCGGACGGCGCCCGACGGACGATGCCGTAGACCTCGTAGTCCTCGTCCAGGAGCAGCTCGGCCAGGTATGAGCCGTCCTGGCCGCCGATTCCGGTGATGAGGGCGCGCCGCTTCGCCACGGTCGCCTCAGTGTAAGCACGCGGACGCCGCCCGCTTATCGCGGAGACGCGCGCGTTTCGGCGCGCCTACGAGTAGTCGATGCGCAGGACGTCCGTGCTGAGCGTGAACTGTCCGGACGTCGAGCGCGCGCAGCGGAGCCTCAGGCGCGCGACACCGTTGGAGACGTAGCTCGAGAGCGGCGCCGGGAGCGGCGTTGCGACCGTGGACTCGATCGTGCCGAGCGTGCGCTGGTCGATCTGGGTCCAACTGTACGTCGACCAGTTCCACGCGTAGGTGGTGGCGGTGCAGCTGACGCTCGTTTTCGCCGTCCACACCGCCGTCAGGCTTGCCGGCGAGGCCGGAAGGCCGGGGATGGAGCCGAAGTAGTCGGCGCTGCTCCCGAAGGTCGGAGCGCTGACGGAGTAGAAGATGTTGTCGTCGGCCTGGAGCGCCTGCGTCGTTCCGACTGCGAGCCCGGAGAGCACCGACAGCGACGCGGGGTACGCGTGCGAGCCGGGGGGCGGCGGTGGGGGCGGAGGTCCCGGGGGCGGTGGTGGCGGCGGCGGAGGCGGCGGAGGCGGCGGAGGCGGCGGCGAGCCGATGGTCAGGGTGACCGTGTTCGACGCCGGGCCGAGGCCGGCCCAGTTCTGACCCCTGACGGAGTAGTTGTACGTCTGTCCGTTGCTGACGAAGAAGTCGGTGTACGTCAGCATGCCCGCCGAGCCGACCTGCAGGCCGTTGCGGTAGACGCGGTAGCTCGTGGCGCCGGCGACGGCGGTCCAGGACAGCACGACTCGCGTCGGCAGGGTCAGCACCGAGCCCGAGAGCACCGGGGCCGTAGCCGGAGGTGGGGGCGGCGGAGGAGGAGGTGGCGGTGGGGGCGGGGGCGGCGGTGGAGGTGGAGGCGGCGGTGGCGGAGGCGGCGGCGGTGGAGGCGGCGGCGGCGGCGAGCCGCCGAAGCTGATCTGCACGGTCGCACCGCTCGGCGAGACGGCCGTGGCCGTGATCGTGATGTTGTTCGCCGAATCGGTGACGCTCTGGTTCAAGCCGAGCGCCGAGTCGGTGTAGGTGCTCGTCCCGGACGTTGTGTCGATCAGCTTCGACTGGACGATCTGGGAGTAATCGGGTGCGACCCGGACGGTGACGCCGTTCACGACCGGGTCGCCCGCGCCGAATGCGTCGAATGGCGACGTCGGCTGGCGGAACTCGAGGTAGAAGTACGTGCCGGTCGCTCCGCGCGGGATTCGCACGAGCTGGAGGCCGGACGACGACGACTCGATCGGGCTCAGGGTGTACGTGCCGTTCGAGGTGACCGTCTGCTGGTTGCTCGCTCCCCACCAGCCGTACTGACCCTTGTGGAAGTTGTTCATCTGGCAGGCGCAGATGTTCCCCATCGTGTCGAAGGGATCGCCGTACTCGTTCGCGGAGCAGCTGGTCGAGATGGGAACCCGCTGCCCGTTCGCGTTGCAGTTGTACGAGCTCGCGTGGTGGACGCCGAGGTTGTGCCCGAACTCGTGCGCGGCGACGAGCGTCATGAAGTTGCCGTTGATGAACGACTGGTTCCCGGGCATGTACGCAAGGCCCGACCAGCCGCAGCTCTGCGCGCCCGGCCAGAAGTAGACGATGTTCGTGAAGTCGTTCAGGTTGATACCGGCGGCCTGGGCGGCGGTGTTGGCATCGGCGCCCCACGCCTGCCAGTTGCAGCTGCCGGCCTGTGTGTCCGGGAGGGTGAAGTAGCCGTGCACCTGGCCGCTCAGCGTCACCTGGCCGAACGACTCCTGCTGGTAGTACGCGGCAACCGAGTTCGAGTTCGTGAACTCGCGCGCGTAGACCTCCTGCGGGCTCAGCGGCTGCGCCTGGTTGTCCTGGAAGTTCACGAGCAGAACGAGGACATGACGCGGTCCGCTGGCGTTGGCCGCCGCGGCCGTCCGCCGTTCGACGACGCGAATGCCGCCTGGAGCGACCCTGAGGAAGTGACCGGTGAGGACGCCGTGCGCCTTGACCCGATCGCCCGTGAACGGCAGGGAGTGGCCGTGGAGGTTCATGCGCACGTACCCATGCTTCGTGTGCATGCGGTACACGTACGTCGCGCGCCCCGACTTGAAGTAGTCGGCGTGCATGGCCTGCACCTTCCCGACCAGGGTTACGGTCTTGCCCGTGCGCGCGAAGCTCGACGGCGCGAGCGCGAGGGCGGCCAGAACCGCGAAGGCAAGCAAGAGCAATGCCCTGGACAAGCGGGGTCTCATGATGGTCATCCTTGGGGGCCGGATGGCTTCGGAGCGTGAAGGAGTCGTCCTCCCCATCACTCCCGCCGATGTTCTAGCAGCCGGTTGGACATCCTGCCATGGGCCGGACGGCCCATCCTCGGGCTTGCCGGACCCACACCCGCGATGCTCGCGCACGCTCCGGACGACGCCCGGCCTACGGGTCGAGTCGCCCCAGCCTCTCCCCGGCATAGGGGCATATGCGACCCTAACCCGCCGGTCGACCTGCCGGCAACCCGGTCGGATGATCGACCTCCATTCCCACATCCTCCCCGGCCTGGACGACGGCGCTGCGACGATGGCCGACTCGCTCGCGCTGGCCCGCGCGGCCGCGTCGGTCGGCGTGACGACGGTGGCCGCAACGCCGCACGTCCGCGACGATTACCCCACCTCGGCCGAGCAGATGGAGCGAGGCGTCCGGGCATTGGAGTCGGCGATCCGTGAGGCTGGTCTTGCCGTCCGGGTCGTGGGCGGCGGCGAGGTCTCCCTCGATCGTCTGGAGCGCTTGCCGAAAGAGGACGTCGTCCGCTTCACGCTCGCGGGGACCGGTCGCTACCTGCTGGTCGAGTTCCCGTACTACGGCTGGCCGTTCACGCTCGAATCCCAGCTGAGGGTCTTGCGCGGACAGGGCATCATCCCGGTGCTAGCCCACCCCGAGCGGAGTCCTGAAGTGCAGCGGGCGCCCCAGCGGCTCGAGCGTCTGCGCCGCGCGGGTGCCCTCATGCAGGTGACTATCGACTCCGTGACAGGGGCATTCGGCCGGCGCGCTCAGAAGGCGGCGGCCGAGCTGCTCGCGGGCGGCGCCGTCGACTTGCTGGCCACCGACTCGCACGCCCCCACCGCCTACTCGTACGATGCCATGAAGCTCGCCGAGGTCGTCGGCGGCCGGCCGCTTGCCCATCGGCTCACCGTCGAGGTGCCGGCCGCCATCGCCGCTGGTGAAGACGTGTCTAGCCCGCCCGCGTGAGCGCGCTGCCGGACACCGTAGAATCGGGAGCACCTGGCCGCGCTTGCACAGGAGTTTGTCCATCTCCTTCGCTGTCCGATTGACGGACGGCCGGTGCGCGCCTCCGGGGACGCCCTTGTATGCGAGGACGGCGAGCGCTACCCGCTCTCGCACGGGATCCCGGACCTGGCCAGAAGCAACGGTGAGACCAGCTTTCGCCACGACCGGCTCGCCCGGCTCGCCGAGGTCGAGGATCGGCACTTCTGGTTCCTGGGACGATCGTTGCTGGTGAGGGAGTTCGTTCGCGCGACGCTTGCGCCTCCCGCCATCGTGCTCGACTGTGGCTGTGGAAACGGGGCGTCCCTCGCTACGCTCGCCGCCGACGGATACCGCACGATCGGCGTCGACCTGCTCGCGGAAGGACTCGTCCGTGCGCAGCGGCGGATGCCGGGCGCGTGGCTCGCACGCGCCTCCGTCGACCGACTCCCGTTCGCCGACGGCGCATTCGACGCGGCCCTACTGCTCGACGTGCTCGAACACGTGGACGACGTCACGGCTCTGGCCGAAGTACGGCGCGTGCTCCGGCCTCGCGGAGCAGTGGTCGCTTCCGTGCCGGCCGGACCGTGGCTGTGGAGCTACCGAGATGAGGACGCCGGCCATCGTCGGAGGTATACGCGGACGGGCTTCCGGCAGCTGCTCGCCGAAACCGGATTCGAGCTCGAGCGTTTGCGCGCGTACCAGGTGCTGTTGCTGCCCGTCCTCACGATCACCCGGTTGCTCGCAAGGCGATGGCCAATGCTCAGGGACGCAGAGGATCAGCCTTCACCGATCGTCAACCGCGTGCTCGGTCGGATCACCGCCGCCGAACTAGCGCTCGGGCACGTCGTGCCGCTGCCGTGGGGATCCTCGATAGTCGCGGTCGCGAGAAAGACGTGACGGCGTTCGAATTGATCCTGTTCTCCGTCGACCCGGTCTTCGTCCGGAGCAGCGTCGCGGCAGGGGTCACATCCGTGATCGTCGACTGGGAGCACGAGGCCAAGGCGGCGCGGCAGCGCGGCGCCGACACGGAGATCAACCGCCACACCGTCGACGACCTGCGGACGGTGCGCGCGGCGACCGACGCCCGCGTTCTGTGCCGGATCAACAACGGGCCGCGCACTGCAGCCGAGGTCGCGGCGGCGATCGGTGGGGGCGCGGACGAGATCCTCCTCCCGATGGTGCGGACCCCGGAGCAGGCTCAGGAGGTGCTCCGGTTGGCGGCCGGACGCTGCGGCGTGGGCATCCTGCTGGAGACGACGGCGGCATTGGCAGCGGCTCCGGAGCTCGCGCGTCTGCCGCTTTCACGCGTCTACGTCGGCCTCAACGACCTCGCGATCGAGCGGGGAACGCGGTCGATCTTCGAACCACTCGTGGACGGGTCGCTGGAGCGACTGCGCCCGCTCTTCGCGATGCCATTCGGTTTCGGCGGCCTCACGCTCGTCGACCGCGGCGCGCCTATACCCTGCCGGCTCCTAATCGCCGAGATGGCCCGGCTTCGCTGCTCGTTCAGCTTCCTCCGTCGTTCGTTCCATCGCGACCTAGCCGGCCGCGAGCTGGACGTCGAGGTGCCCCGGCTTCGAGCTGCTCTCGACGCCGCGGCTCTGCGGAGACCCGAGGCCGTCGCCCGTGACCGCGCCGAGCTCGAGCGCGCCGTCGGCGCCGAGCGGGGCCGAGGGTACGTCGGTGCCGCCTGACCTCGCCGCGACCCGCGCTCTCGTAACCGGCGCGGCAGGATTCATCGGGTCGAGTCTCGTCCGTGCTCTGGTCGACAGCGGCGGGGAGGTACACGCCCTCGTCCGCCCGGGAACGCCGCTCGATCGTCTAACCGGAACCGACGCCGTGTTGCATGCGGCCGACCTTCGCAACGCCGGGGATGTCGTCGACGTTTTTCGGGCCTCTCGCCCGCATCTGGTGTTCCACCTTGCCGCCGCCGGCGGCCACCCCGCCAGCCTGGGCGAACGGGCCGAGATGCTCGCCGACACGGTGTCGGGGACCGCACACCTCCTAGAGGCTGCCGCCGGCGCGCCGACGAGGGTCGTCTTCATCGGAAGCTCGCTCGAGTACGGGCGCTCCTTGCGTCCGATGCGAGAAGATGACCGGCTCGCGCCAGTGACGTTCCGAGGCGCCGCCAAGGCGGCAGCGACGATGTTGGTGCTCCATTACGCGCTCGAGGCCGACCGGGCGGCCACGATCCTTCGCCCTTTCTCCGTGTACGGGCCGCGCGAGCAACCGTTCAGATTGGTGCCCAGCGCCATCTGCGCCGCCTTGGACGGCCGGGAGCTTCCGCTAGCCGTCGGGCCGCGTCGCGACTTCGTCTATGTCGGCGACGTTGTCGAGGCCATGCTCCTGGCGGCCACCGCCGATCTTGCCGCTGGAGAGGTGGTCAATATCGGCACCGGCCGCGCCACGGCGAACGAGGAGGTCGTCGCCGCGCTGACCCGGGCGACGGGCGCCGACGTGCGCGTGCGCCGCGACGACTCCCGGCGGCGCCCGTGGGACACCGACCTCTGGGTCGCTGACCCGTCGAAGGCCGAACGCCTTCTCGGCTGGCTGCCGGCCAACACGCTCGAGCTGGGCCTCGAGAAGACGTTTGCATGGTTCCGGAGCGAGCGTGCGTCCTGCGTCTGACCCGCTCGACGTGAGCGTCGTCCTGCCGGTTTACCGATGTGCGGAGCAGCTCGAGGACCTGTACGTGCGGTTGCGGACGACGCTCGAGGCGAACACAGTCGCGTTCGAGCTGGTCTTCGTAAACGACGGCTCCCCGGACGACGCGGCCGGCGTCCTCGAAGCTCTCGAGCGCCGCGATCGGCGCGTCCGCGTGATCTCGCTGGCCCGAAACAGCGGGCAGCAGCGCGCCGTGATGACGGGTCTCGGTCATGCCCGCGGCCACTGGATCGTGGTCATGGACGCGGATCTCCAGGACCCGCCGGAGGCGATCCCGCTCCTGCTGGCATCCGCGCGCGAGCAACACATGCCGGTTGTCTTCGCCGGCAGGCGCGGTCGGTATGAGTCCACTCCGCGACTGCTCACCTCGCGTGCGTTCAAACGCTCGCTGGCGGCACTCGCGGGGCTCCCTCCCGACGCCGGCCTCTTCGTCGCCCTGGAGCGCCCCGTGGTGGACCGAGTGCTGGAGCTCGACGGGTCGCGTCCGTTCGTGACCGCGATGATCGCGGCGACCGGTTACCCGACCGCATCGGTGCCGGTGCCGCGAGCAACCCGACCTTCGGGATCCTCCGCGTATCGCTCCCGCGATCGCGTCGCCGCGGCGGCGCGAGGGCTCAGCTGGGCGGTCGCATGGCGACTGAGGGGGCGGCGTGTCTGAGGCGGGCATGGAACGTCACAACCGTTCTCAGCGGCGCTACTTCGAGGAGCGCGCGAAGCCACGCATGCTGCCGGCGGCGACGCCGTACCTGCGGCGCCACGTGGACGAGCTCGTCCGGTTCGCCGGGCTGTCCAGTGACGACCGCGTTCTCGAGGTTGGATGCGGCATGGGCCGCTACACGTTCCTGCTCGCAGACCGCGGCCTTCGTGTCGAGGGACTCGACCTCTCTCCCGTTCTTCTCGAGCGGCTGCGGCGCTTTGGCGGCGAGAGGTACGAGATCCCGCTTCACGCCGGGGATGTTGCCGACCCCCCGCCCGAGCTCGAGGAGAGGTTCGACGCTGTCGTCGGCCTGTTCACGCTCCACCATCTGCACGATCTGCGCCGCTGTTTCGAGGCCATGGCCCGGCTCGTGCGCCCGGGCGGCCGGATCGCCTTCCTCGAGCCGAATCCGCTCAACCCCCTCTACTACGTGCAACTGGCGGTTACGCCCGGGATGACGTGGGAGGGCGATGGCGGCCTCGTCCGGATGCGCCCTCGCCGGGTCCTCGGCGCGATGGCGGCTGCGGGCCTCTCTCCGCTGGAGGAGCGACGGTTTGGCTTCCTCCCACCCTTTGCAGCGAACGCGCCCGGCGGCCAGCGAGCCGAGGCCGTGCTCGAGCGGGTGCGGCTGTTTCGCTCATTTCTGCCGTTTCAGCTCTTCGGGGCCGTACGGAGATGAGACGCGCGCCGGCATCCGCTGCGACGCCACCCGCGATGGCGGGCGAGCGTGTGCGAGCCCGAGCCGGCCGGTGGGCCGCCTCGATCTCCGTCGGGTGGATCGGCCTTGCCTTCGCCGCCTTCGCGTTTCTCGTCGACGTCAGCGACCTCGGTCGGATGGACGAAGCCTGGTTCTTGCAGGTGGTCGAGCGTGTTGCGTCCGGCGATGCGCTCTATCGGGACGTCTGGTTCGGCACGCTCCCGCTGTCCGTGTACATGATCCTCGGGCCCGTGGCGGCGTTCGGCGCGGACGTCGTCTGGGTCAAGCTGCTCGTCGCCGCGAGTTGCGGGGCGTCAGCGGCGCTCGCGGTCTTGCTGGCACGACGGCTTCGCATCCCCCACCGCGGGGTGCTCGTGCTGGCGCTCGCTGCGTATGTCGCCTCCGGTGCGCGGCCCACGGCCCCCTATCCGGCGCTTGCCACTGTGTTCTTGCTCGGCTGCTTCCTTGCAGCCGTGACGTGGTTGCAGGCTGGTCCTCGGGTACTCGCGCGGCCCGCGGTCGCCGTCGGCGCGTCCGCGGGGCTGGCGCTCTCGACGAAGTACACGGCCGGCCTGCTGGCGCTCGCGGCCGCGGTGGTCACGTTCCTCGTCTCCAGTCGTCCTTGGCGCACCAAGATCGCCTCGGGGCTTCTGGCGACCGGGATCTGTGCCGTCACGGTCGCGGTCGTAGTGGTTCCGGCGCTCGTCCAGGGGCCGCGAGCGTTCCTCGACTCGGCCTTCGGCACGAAGGGGACCTACGTGAGCCACGCAAGCGTCTCGTTCTTCGGCGGCCTTCGCTACGCCGCAAGCCGTGTGACCGATCCAACCTGGAACGCCTCGATCCGGTTCGTGGCCCTGTACTGGACCGCGCTCTTTCTCGTCACGATCGGAGCGCTGACGGGCACAGCGTGGGCCGCGTGGTCAGCGCGGGGCGAGCGGCGGATCGAGGCACTCGCCGTGCTGCTTTTCACCGCAGCAGCCCTTTGCACCGCCTACCCGCGGTTTGACTACGCCCATCTGCTGTATGCAGCCCCCGCCATTCTCGTCGGGGCCGCGTTCGCGCTGACGGAGATCGGATGGAGGCTTCGCTTCGGCCGCGGGCCGTTACTCCTGGCGGTCGCGCTCGCCCTCCCGGCTCTCGTGCTCGCTGTTCGCCCGGCCGCGCTGCTCGTCTGGGGCGGGGAGCGCGTCTCCGGGCTGCCACACTTCCGCGCGGCGATCATCGACGAGAGCGAGGAGTTGGCGACCCAGCGTGCGGCAGCCTCGATCAGAGCTGCATCACAGGGCCGGCCTTTGTTTGTGCTCAGCGGGGAGGCTGGCCTTTACTACCTCGTCGCGGGCGTGCGGGACCCGACGCGCTACGACTTCCCTCTCGTGACCACACTCGGCAGCCACGGCGAGAACGCGTTGATTCGCGCGCTCGAGGACGGCCGCTTGCGCCGGGTGTGCCTTGACGAACGTCTCCGGGGAAGGCTGGCGCCGGCCCGCCTGATCGCGTTCGTCCGTCACAGACTGGCTCGAGGTCGTTCGCTTGGTCCCTGCCGCCTCTATCGCTAGCCGTTCTGAACAGTCTTCAGGCGGCCGTCCTTTACGACGACGGAGGCCGTCCCGAGCGGCAGCGTGGCGGGCTTGCCGTCCACGGTGGCGTCGAGGTTCGACGATCTCCCCAGTCGGATCCACAGGCGCGACTGGCGGTAGCGGATGCGATGGCCTTGCGTCAGCGTGCCCGCATAGAGCGATTTCCCGCTCGCCGAGCCGACATGAACCTCGACCCAGGAATCGCCGCGGGCAGCGGTCAGGACGACGAGTGACGTCGTCGGCTGTGTAGGCGGAGGCGCCCGGAATTCCGCGCTCGCGACGGAGGTCGTGGGGGCCGCCGGCTGCGTCGACGTGGTTGCGGGCGCCGCGGCGGGTGCGGAATCGCGGTAGCTCTTCCAGGCGCTGAAGGTCAGGACCGCGAGCCCCGCGATGACAACGAGGCCGACGACGAACAACAGCTGCTCCAGCCTCGTCCCCGGCACGGCACCGAGAACTGTAACCGGCGCCTCGGCGCATCCGTCCCGGAAAGTCAATCCGACGGCCAGATGGCCCGGTACTATCCTGCAAATGCGGGTTTCGGGGGGCCGTCTTTTACTCGTCATCGGCCAGCGACGGCCGGTGCCGTGACGCCGCTGCAACGCGCGCCCCGACGCTCTCGCGCAACTCGAACGGTCATCGCACAATGAAGATCCTCCTCCCGACCCATCAGCTCGCTGCAGCAGGGATCGGCACCTTTATCGGGGGCCTCTCCACGTCGCTGTCGGCTGCGCTCGACACCCGCGACGAGCTGCTCCTCGTCGGCGACCGGCCTGAAGGCCTCGACGGAGGGAACGTTCGCTGCGTATCGAGCCCGGCGCTGGCCCGCGCCCGCCTGGGCCGGCTCGCGTTCGAGCAGGTCGGGATCGGTCGCGCGACGCGCGCCGTGGACGTCGTCCACCTGCCGAACCCGCACGCCCTTCTGCTCAATTCGACCCCGTTCGTGGTGACCGTGCACGACGTCTTCTTCCTGGACCGCCCCGAGTGGTACCCCCGCTCGTTCGTCGTCTTCAAGCGGGCGATGCTCGACGCGACGCTGGCCCGCAACCCGAAGGTGATCACCTGCGTCTCCGACTTCTCGCGACGCGCGCTCCTCCGGCACTTCCCGGAGCACGAGACTCAGACGCGGGTCATCTACCCCGGTCTCGCGGCCGCGTCGGGCACGCCGGCGGGCGAGGAGGACCGCGAGCCGTACTTCCTGACGCTGGCCACCTTCGAGCCACGCAAGAACCATCTCGGGCTCCTCGAGGCATTCCGGCTGGCGCGATCCCGCGGGTTGACGTTGCGGTGGAAGGTCGCGGGCATCGAGGGGTACGGCTCACGCCACCTGCTCGCGGCGCTGCGCCGGGAGGAGGGCGTCGACGTGCTCGGACACGTCTCCAACGCTCAGCGCGAGCGGCTCTATCGCCGAGCCCGCTTCTTTGCCTTCCCGTCGCTCGCTGAAGGCTTCGGCTTTCCCCCGCTCGAGGCGATGGCCCGCGGAACGCCCACGATTTGTGCCGCCGGGACGGCGATGGACGAGACAGTCGGGGACTCGGCGATCCGCGTCGCCCCGGACGACGTCGAGGGTTGGGCCGGTGCGCTCGCGCTCCTGGCGGAGGACGCCGTCGAACGCGAGCGCCTGCGCGCGGCCGGGCTCTCCCGCGCCGCCGAGTTCAGCTGGGCTCGGGCCGCGCACGAGTACGTCTCGAGCTACCGAAGTGCCCTCTCCGCGGGCCCGGGTGGCGTTGCCCCTGCGGCATCGGGGAACCAGGCCGATATGTGCGACTATGCAGCTGACGGCGAGGCGCGAGGGGCGTGATGGATACGACTGCTGAGCAACGGCATGAGACCGCGGCGATCCGCGACTACGCGCGGATCCTGTGGCAGCGCAAGTGGGTCGCGCTGATCCCGATCATCCTCGTCCCCCTCGCTGCACTGTACTTCTCGTTCAAGCAGGAGCGGATCTACCAGGCGTCGTCCGCAGTCACGACTACGAGCCAGAACAGCACGATCAGCAGCATCTACCAGATTCCCGTCGCCTACGAAGATCCGGACCGTTTCCTGCAGACGCAAATCAACGTTGCGCGATCGCCACGAGTGGCGGCAATCGCGATTAGACGCACCGGGTCGACCATGACTACCGGCGAGTTCTTGGCCGACTCCAGCGTCAGCAAGAGCACCGACAGCGACATCCTGACCTTCTTCTTCAGGAACCACCAGCCGGACGTCGCGGCCCGGATGGCGACTGCATACGCCAGCGCCCACACGACGTACCGCCGGGCCAGCGACACCCGGGTGCTCCAGAAAGCCCTGACCCAGACGAATCAAACGCTCAAGCGCCTTGGACACGTGAGCCGCACATCGCCGTTCTTCGACACGTACACCGCCGCCATACAGGATCAGCAGCGCCTTCAGGCGCTTAAGAACCTCCAGGGTTCGAACACGCAGGTCGTCCGGATTGCCACCGGCGCCGGACAGATCCAGCCACGTCCGAAGCGAAACGCCGCGCTCGGCCTCGGCCTCGGCATCTTCTTCGGCATCGGCCTCGCCTTCCTGTGGCACGCCCTCGACACGCGCGTCCGCACCGGCGAACAGGTCGCCGAAGGACTCGGTCTCCCGCTGCTCGCACGGATTCCGGCGCCGCCGCGCCGAGTCCGACGAGCCGGGGCCGTCTCGATGCTCGCCGACCCCGCAAGCGTCCAGGCGGAAGCGTTCCGTGTCCTCCGCACGAACCTCGAGTTCGCCAACCTCAACCACGCCGCGCGAACGATCATCTTCACGAGCGCGATCGAGCAGGAGGGCAAGTCGACGACCGCGATCAACACGGCGGTCGCGTTCGCGCGTGCCGGGAAGCACGTGTCGCTCGTCGACCTCGACCTGCGCCGGCCGGTGATCGACAGGACGTTCCGCCTCGAGGGCCGGGCCGGGACCACCGATGTGGCCCTCGGCCACGCCGACCTCGAGGAGGCGATCGCCACGATCGCCCTGACCGAGGGCGGGACCGGCGTTGCGGAAGGGAACGGCCGCCAAGCCCTTTTGGACGGGGTACTCGAGGTCGTGCCGTCCGGCCCGATTCCTCCCAATCCGGGCGAGTTCATGTCGTCGGTCCGGCTGGGTGAGATCCTGCGCGAGCTGCGAGACCGCTCAGACCTCGTCCTGCTCGACACCGCACCGGTCCTGCGCGTTGGGGACGCGATGGCGCTGTCCACGCAGGTCGAAGGAATCGTCGTTGTGGCGAGGCTGAACGTGCTTCGCCGGCCGATGCTGCGGGACCTCCGCCGCGTGCTGGATGCGACTCCCGTCCCCAAGCTCGGCTTCGTGATCACGGGCGCCGAGAGCGAGGCCGGCTATGAGTACCGTCGCTACTATCGCCGAGGCTCGAAGCGAGGCGAGCGCCAGCGGGTCGTGTAACCGGAGCGCCATCTTGACGGAGGGGCAGCCGTTGTGCATAACTCACGCCCAGGGCGTGTACTC
>JBKPNC010000011.1:0-13237 GCA_046732435.1 Actinomycetota bacterium | reverse complement strand
CACCCAGGGAGACGGGCGGACACGGTCGCTGTTCACGGGGCCGACGCGGCACCTCCGCACGCTCCACTCGCACGTGACCGTTCTCGAGCCGGGCGGCGGATACGAGCCGCATGTCGACGCGTATGACGTCGGGATCGTCGTCCTCGAGGGCGAGGTCGAAACGATCGGCGGCCGCTGCTCCCCGCACGACGTGATCTTCTACCCGGCCGGCGAGGCACACGGCATGCGGAACGTCGGGCAGACGCCGGCGAGATACGTCGTGTTCGAGTTCCACGGCGCCACCTCGCTCGCCCACGACGCGCCCAGCCCCGCCCGCGCACTGCTCGCGAAGCTGACCGACCGGCGGCGCTGGGAGCTCAAGCTGGGAGAAATCCGGCGCGCGATCCGGCGCTGAAACCGAAAGGAGAAGTCGATGCCCCTCTATCTCGGCCGATTCGGATACACGACGGACGCGTGGGCAAAGCTGATCGACGACCCGGAGGACCGGACGCATGCTGCCAGCCAGGCGGTTGAGTCGCTCGGCGGGACGCTGCACGGACTCTGGTGGACCTTCGGCGACTGTGACGGATACTGGCTCGGCGAGCTGCCCGACAACGCGTCGGCCGCCGCCGTCGCGATCGCTGTCGCGGGCAGCGGCACCATGCGCCTCAACGAGACATCAGTTCTCATTACTGCGGAGGAGCTGGTCGACGCGCTGAAGAAGGCGAAGACCGTCGCGTTCAGACCGCCGGGCAAAAGCTGACCGCACCGGCAACGGCACCCAAGGAGCCGGCCGGGCGGCCGCGTCCGGGGGGCTCGTAGGATGCCGGCGTGAGCCTCGACGATTGGATCCTCGCCCTCCACGTGCTCAGCGCGTTTTCCTGGGTGGCCGGGGTCGTCGTCTTCTGGATCCTCGTCGCAGCCGTCCGACGCACGGATACCGCCGGGGAAACGCTTTCGATGCAGCCCGTCGTGAAGTTGGGAAACGCGGCCGTCGGTATCGGGATGGGCGGGACGCTCGTTTTCGGACTCTGGCTTGCGTTCTCCGTGGGCGGCTACGACGTCTGGGACGGTTGGATCATCGCCGCGCTCGCGCTCTGGGTGGCGTCCGCGCCGCTCGGACAACGCACAGGCGCCGCCTATATGCAGGGTACGAGGAAGGCGCGCGAGCTCCGAGAGGCCGGTGAGACCGGGCCGAACGCCGAACTCCTTGCGCTCAACCGAACGCCGAGCGGGCTCATGTTCCAGCTTCTCTGGTCGCTTGTCGTACTCCTGATCCTCATCGACATGATCTGGAAGCCGGGAGCATGAGCCTGCTTGCTGCGACCCGCCCCATCGGCTGGGACTTCCCGCTGTTCCTGCACGTCTTCGGAGCGATGATCCTGGTCGGCGGGCTCCTCGCGGGTGCGGGCGCACTCGGCTACGGGAAGGGCGAGGTGAGATTGCTTCGACTCGGATACTGGTCGCTCCTGGCCGTGTCTCTGCCGGGCTGGATCCTCATGCGGGTCGGTGCCGAGTGGATCCGCTCGAAGGAAGGTTGGGACGATCTTCCGAAGGGTGTCGCGCAACCAAGCTGGCTCGACACGGGATCGGTCATCGCCGATGCCGGCGGACTGATTCTGCTTGTCTCGCTGATCGCAGGTGGCGTCGGCGTCCGTCGGCTGCGCCACGGAGGCGGCTCCGGCTTGCTCAAGGTGACCCTTGTGCTCTCGGTCATCCTCCTAGCCGCCTACGTGGTCGCCGTGTGGGCGATGGCCGCCAAACCGGACTGACCGCCGGCGCGCCCGCTCAGGATTCTCGTTTTTCGACGGAGGAAGCCCTCTTACCTCTTTGCCGCGCGGCTCCCGGCCGCGATGATGACCAGGAGCGCGAAGCCGAGGAGCGCCCACCACGCCACGCTGAGCGTGTCGTTGTGCCAGCTAATGATGTCCCACATGGGGATGAAGCCTACGTTGCCTCTCGCTCTACCAGCGCCTTGAATCCGGGCTCGTCGCGGATCGGAGCGAAGTCCGAGTCGCCGGCAGCAAGCGAGCGCACCTGCTCGGCACCGGCGATCGCGAGTCGTAGGTGCTCGATCGCGCGGTCCGTCTGCCCCGCCAGGCTCTCGCAGCAGGCGACGTTGTAGAGGAGCCGGGCGTCGTCAGGAGAAGCCTCGAGCAGCTCGCGCCCGCGGTCGGCCGCCTCGGCATACTCGCCGGCCTCGTAGTGCGGTCTCACCGAGTCCCACACGTCGGGGGCGTAGCGCTCGATCGTGTCGGGCAAGCCGACCCAGGGGTGCCGACGTGAGTCGTACCCCGATTCGGTCGGCGGTGGGAACGACGGGTCGGCGAACGAGCCGACGGAGACGACAACGAGGTCCGGCTCGGTCGGTTCCGTATAGAAGACCTGGGAGCCGCAGTCGGGGCAGAAATGGAAGACGTGCTCCTTCCGGTCTGCCTCGTCCGAGATTCGCGAGTAGTCGTTAAAGCTACCCATGACCTGCACTTGCTCCGCCTTGAAGCCCGCCTGCATCCCGAAGGCGCTTCCCGTCCGGCGCTGGCAGGCAAGGCAGTTGCAGATGGAGACGACTAACGGATCGCCCGCGACCTCGAGACGAAGTTGCCCGCAGTGACAGGCGGCCTCGCGAGTTGCCATCGCCGCGAAACCTACCCGGCGGCGCTACGTCGTCGTCAGACGTGGTCGTGCCTCTCAGGGCCCCTGCCGCGAGGCGTAGCCGCTATCCGCGGTTCCGAGATTTCGATGCTATAAAACGCTCCGCTCCCACCGGGGAGCGGGGAGAAACACAACTCGAGGGAGGGAAAACCCTGTATGTCTGACTACCCATGGCGGGCTGCGCTTTGCGCTGTGCTCGTGGCGCTGGCGGCGACACTGCTCGTCGGTGCCGCTTCTGCAGCGCCGGCTAGAAGCGCAAAGCCCGACGTCAAGCCGAACTTCAAGGTCCTGACCGGCAAGCCGGCCAAGAACGCCTTCGCGACCTTTTCGTTCAGCTTCACCGATCCGACCAACGGGGTTACGTATCCGATCACGATGGTCGGCAACGACCCGAACGCATCCGGCCCGCCAAGCGTGATGAAGACACTCATCATTCCGCTCAAGATGCAGTTCGTCGCGGGCGGGCAGGACACCTCGGTCCTGAACGACCTCGGCTACGTCGGCTTCACGGCGCCGCCGCTGAACCACACCTTCGACGGTTCGCGCCGCGTTGCCGACGTGCTGAACTCGCCGATCTACCAGAAGTTCGCCCAGCCGGCGGACATGGGCGGCGACATCGCCCAGTACGGCGATGCCTTCATGCGCGCCCAGTTCGACAAGATCCACACCGGCTATCACGTCCTCATGGCGAATGCCGGCGTGGCTCCCACCCAGACGGTGACCGTGCCGGCGGCGGACGGACTCGCCTACCAGCGCCCCGTCGGTGCCTGGCGCACCGCCCACGGCATCCCGACCGACACGATCGCGGGCGTAGCCGATTTCGGGTGGTTCGTGGACTACATCCTCGGCGTCATGGACAACCTGAACGTCGGTTCCGACGTCGTGCCCATCTTCCTGACGGACAACGTCATGCTGTACAGCGGGAGCTACCTGGGCTGCTGCACGATCGGCTTCCACGGCACCCCCGCGCTCGATGCGGCAACCGCAGCGGCGCATCCGCAGGCGGCGCCGCAGACGCTGATGTTCGCCGCCTGGTCGACTCCCGGCACGTACTCCGGGTTCATGACCGACTACACGGGCACGCGCTCGGCACCCGCTCCGACGCGTGGCATCGCCGATATCCACGCCTTCAGCCACGAGGTGGCCGAGCATCTAGACGACCCGTTCGTGAACAACGCCGTCAAGCCATGGCTGACGCCGACCGCACCGCAGTACGGCTGCACAGACGTGCTCGAGACGGGTGACCCGGTGGTCGGTGTCTGGTACCCGCTCAACGGAAACACGGCGGGGAACGCCGACGGCTACAACTACTACGGTCAGTACCACCCCGAAGAAGAAGTCTTCGGGCAGTGGTTTGCCCACGGCGGCTTCGAGGCCCTCGGATACAACACCTGGGACGGCCGACTAACGTTCATGGGTCCGCGCACGACGGGACTCGGGGGCGCCTACGCGAGCTTCGCCAACTACTCCAACGGCTGCTAGCACTCGTACGCAGCACAGGATCATCTGGAGGCCCGGCTTCGGCCGGGCCTCCACACGTTAATTCGCTTCCGCGGAGAGGACCTGCGAGTCGAGCGCTCGCCGGAGCGCCGCGATGTGATCGGGTCCGATCCCGCAGCAGCCGCCCAGCGCGCGAGCCCCCCGGGTCGCCCACGCGGCGACGCGTGCCGCGAACACGTCCGCGGGGATCTCTCGGAAGACCCAATTCGGCGGCGTCCACTCACCGACGTGCGGATAGGCGCCGAGGAGGCCCTTCCACCGGGCCGAGAGGACCGGCAGGGCGTGCTCGACAACGCCGATGTCGGTGTGCATGACCATCAAAGCGTCGGCGCGCTGATCGGCGACCCTGTCGAGCAAGGCATCAACAGGGACGCCGTCCACGGTGACAAGCGTGCCGTCCGGCGCCACATGCCCGATCGACACACCGAGCCACACCGGAAGACCGGTTTCATCGGCCGCCTCGAGCGCGGGCACGAGGTCTGACTCCGACCCCATCATCTCGAGGGCAAGGAGATCAGCCTCCGCGTCGGCGAGCGCGCCTGCTTGCAGGCGAAATGCTTCGAGCGCCGAGGTCGCGGGTCGGTCCCGATGCCTCGCTCCGGACAGACCCTGAAGCGCCGTCCGCGACAGCGATCCTGCCACGGCGACCGGTCGATCGGCCGCGCGATCGCGTGCCTCGCGCGCCAGCGCGACAGCTGCTCGGTTGATTTCGACAACTCGATTGCCGAGCCCAGCGTCCCGTAACGCGCCCACGCCTGCCGCGAAGCTGTTCGCGATCACCACCTCCGCGCCGGCCCGGATGTAGTCCTCGTGGATCTCACGTACGACGTCGGCGTGCATGAGGTTGGCGACGGCGCTCCAGGCCTCGCCGTTCATCGGCACGCCACGAGCCTGGACCTCGGTCCCCGTTCCGCCGTCCAGCAAGATGATTCCGCCTGCCGCGAGCCGCCGCTCCAGCGAGCTCATCACGTCCGTCATTCCCCGGAGTCTCTCAAGCCCGACACCGGCGACCCGTTCTGGAAGCCGGAGTCCTTCGCGCCGGGACGAGGTACCTCGAACGTGCTACGAAGCCTTGAACGCGAGCAGCGCAAGGAGGAACATCGACCGCGTTCGCGGCTGCCAGCCTCGTTGCCCGGGCGGAAGCTTCTGCGGCTTTGGGGGCGACTCGGTCGGCGCGACCGGCTCCCGCGCGGTCTGACGACGAGAGGAGGACCACCGAATGACGTCCAGGTTTGCTGTCCTGCTAGCGATGCTCGGGTTGGCGCTCGCGTCCCTGGTCGGGCCGACGGCGGCGACCGCCGAGCCGAGTCACAACGTCAGTCCACCCGTGACGTTCACGTGCGACAACGGCCAGACGGTTGTTGTCGGCTTTACGATCAGCGGGAGTCATCAGGGGTACGTGATCAGTTCGGACGGGTCGATCCCCGACGGCAGCATCTTTGTGATCAAGTACCTCGCGTTCACCGACGATACCGGCACGTTCGTGATCTACGAGACCGCGCCGGGCGTGACGGCTCAGGGTCTCGTCACCTGCACGGCCGACCTCGACGGCGCAACGCTCACGGCCAGCGGATTCTTCACCCCGAGGTAGCGACTCGGCTTGCGCCGGCGGGGAACGAGATGGCCCCATGAAGGGCGGAATTTGCGGTGGGCCGAGAGGCCCGGCCCACCGCGTAACTCGGTAGTCGTTAGACGACCTCGACGATGTTGACGTCACCCTTGGCGTTGGCCAGGATCCAGGCCAGGACGTCGGGCTGGTCGATGCGGTATGCGAAGCCGACCCCTGCGCACTGTCCGTTGATCACGAACGAGTTGACGCCGAGGATGACGTCCGTGTCGTCATAGAGGATCGGCCCGCCGGAGTCGCCGAAGCAGGCTCCGCCGCGACCGGCGCCCGGGTTTGTCGACAGCTGAACGTTGAATCCGGCCGTGTTCTGGTTGTGCGTGCTGACGATGAACCCGGTGGCCATCAGCCGCTCGCGCAATGAGGTGACCCTCGGCTTCTCGCCGGAGACGCCGTATCCGGAGTACGTGATCTCCGTACCCACAGGCAGCGCGTCGACGGTGCCCGCAGCGGCGAGGCTCGCGTACTGATCGAGGACGATCGGATTGTCGAGGATCAACATGCCCACGTCCCTGTTGTTCCCGTGCAGGAACACATTGCCGATGTAGCCGTATTCGAGCAACGTGTGCGACGTCGAACACGGGAACTGCGGCGAGTTGAGGCACTCATACGGATAGCCGGTGTTCGGATCCTCGGCGCCCGTAACCGGGTTGTACTGGCTGCCACCCTCCTGCGACGCCCACACGATCGCCGACACCGCGCCGGCTTTCGTGTCGGTGCAGTGACCGGCCGTCAGCACTGTCCATTCGTTCAGCAACGAGCCAGAACAGCGCCACAGGAAATTGCCGTCCTCGTCATAGAACGCGATCAGGACGACGTATGGGTGCTCGAAGTCCTGCGTGAAGTTGCCCGTCACGGACCCCGCCGGCGACGCGGTCACCGCCACCGCGCTGAGCGCGACCGCCACCAGCATCAGGAACTTCTTCAAGGCTGCCTCCCTCCTGAGTGATTACCGGACTCGGGGCCATTCCCCGCGCCCGTTCTGCCCACCGCGAGGCGGCCAAAACACACCGGCCCAAACCCCGTTGGAAGCGCCGGTCGTCACCGCCTGCCGGGAGCACCTGAGCACGCGTAAGACCGGGACGTCCGAGGCCGACACCTCGTCGGTGGCTTGGGTCTTCTCTTTTTGTTCATTGACGGTGGGCGCCACGCGAGCAGCGCGGTGGGTGGCGTCCTGCGATCAGCCCGCGCGGCGCAGCCTCCCGTAACTGAGCCTCGTGGTCGAGGCGACCGAGGTTGTTATCCACGTCCTACCTCGCCTACCTTGCGTGCGGTCAGCACGGCCTCCTACGCCTAGTATCGGACTGCTGACAGCAAGAGCGGAAGCGGCTGCGTCGGCCCTCAGCGTTATTGAGTCGGTTTCGCTTCAGCTCGCCGGCTGGGCCGGCAGATGGCGGAGCTTCCAGGCGTAGTACTGGGCGAACTCGTCGCCGGTCGGATGCTCGGGGTAGCGACGAGCTCATGCCACTCAACGATCCGGCTTTCAACGCCGTCAGCATCGAGCGGAGCCGGCTCCAGACTCTCTGACAGAACGATCCCGAGCGCGACGAGTCGCGCCACGAGACAAAGCTACTTCTTCGAGGCGTGCTGCCCTGCCGGCTAATCGGGAGGCTGCGCCGGCATCCGGGCGGCCCACCGTAGTCGACTAACTGGGCACTGGCAAGCCGCATTCCGAGGCGTCCCTGATGCGCGACGGCGAGCGACCCTGCCCCGCGAACGGGCTACACCGGGTGGCCTATTGAACTCGTCGGGCGTGTGTACGACGATGCTGGCTCTACGGTTGCCCAGCCTCGTCGTCCGAGCCGAAGCATTTCAGGCGGCTTGGGGGGAGCGACATCGTTCGGCGCGACTGGCTCCGTGACCCATAGGGGCGCATCGCGTTCCGTCAGCGCGAGGAGATTCAGAGGATGAGACTGCGGTTCCGGCGAGGAGTCATGTGACCGCGGCGGCCCGGCCCGAGTCGGGTTCGACCTCCCGTTTTTCGGGCGAGCTCGCTTTCCTGATCGCGGACGTGCGCGGGTACACACGGTTCACCCGCGAGCGCGGCGACAGCGAGGCTGCCCGGCTGGCCGCGCGGTTCGCGACGCTCGCACGCGACGCCGTTGAGGCACGCGGCGGACACGTGATCGAGCTCCGCGGCGACGAGGCACTTGCGGTCTTCGAGTCACCTGCGGCCGCCGTTCGCGCCGCGTGCGAGCTCGTGGCGGCCTGTGCGGAGGAGCACGCGGGCGATCCGACGCTGCCTCTGCTCGTGGGTGTCGGCGGGGACGTGGGCGAGGCAGTGCCGGTCGAGGAGGGCTTCCGCGGCGCGGCGCTGAACACGGCGGCGCGGTTTTGCTCGCATGCCGAGGGCGGGCAAGTGCTCGTGAGCGCACGGTTGGCGGAGCAGGCCGGCGAAATCTCCGGCGTCAGCTTCGAGGCCCGCGGCGAGGCGGAGCTGAAGGGATTCGAGACGCCGGTGCAGCTGATCGAGGCCGTCGCCGAGCAAGTCCGCCGCGCTCCGGTGGCTTTGGCGTCGTCCGAGCCGCTCCCGATCGAGCTGGAGAGCGAGACACCGCCCGTCGGCCGCGAGCGCGAGCTGTCTTGGCTGCGGGGGACGTGGCGACAGGTTCGGCGCGGTTACGGGCGCGTGCTCTTCGTTTCCGGGCCGACCGGGATCGGCAAGACCCGCCTCGTTGCGGAGCTGGCCGCGTTCGCGCACGAGTTGGTCGCGAAGGTCGTCTACGCGGGCGCGGGTGGAGCCGGCGCCGCGCTCGCGGCCGCGGCGATCCGGGAAGCCGCCGCCGAGCCCGCGCCGACGCTGCTCGTCCTAGACGACCTGGACGCCACCTTTGAGGCCGTCGTTCCCGTGCTCCACGAGTCATTCGAGGCGATCGAAGCCGGCGCGACGATGGTCGTCGGTCTCGTCCGCGATACCAACACGAGTCCCGAGCTGGCGGCACTGGTCGCCCGGGCAGACCGAACCGGCGACGGGCACCGCGAGCTCGGTCCGCTAGACGCGGCCGGCGTGCGCGAGATCGCGCGCGTGTACTCGGGCGAGGACGTTTCAGAGGCACCGCTCGAGTCGATCGCGCGCGCGTCGGCGGGCGTTCCGGGCCGGGTGCATGAACTAATGAGCGAATGGGCCGAACAGGAGGCGACCAGAAGGTTGAGCGCCGCCGCGGAGTGGCTGGCGGCCGGCCGCCGCGAGCGGAGCGCCGACCTCGAGTTCGCGAACAACGTCATCGGCTTGAAGCTCGCTCGGATCTTCGGCGGTGAGCCCGGCGCGGAATGGCGCGGCTCCGACGAGAGTCCGTACAAGGGGCTCTCTGCCTTCGGCGAGGAGGATGCGTCGCTGTTCTTCGGACGCGAGCGGCTCGTCGGTGAGTTGGCCGCGCGGACGGTGAGCGCGGGCCTGCTCGCGGTCGTCGGAGCGTCCGGCAGCGGCAAGTCCTCCGTGATCGCGGCCGGCCTGCTCCCCTCGTTACGCGCGCGGCTGCTGCCGGGGAGCGACCGCTGGCGCTCTGCGGTCATGCGACCCGGGCAGGATCCGCTCGCCGAGCTGGAGACCCAGCGTGCATCGCTGCCGGACGGCGACGGCCGCCTCGTCCTCGTCGTCGACCAATTCGAGGAGGTCTTCACCACCTGCCGCGACGAGAACAAGCGCGTGGACTTCGTCGACAGCCTCGTCTCCATCGCCGGAGATCCCGACCGGGCAGTCGTCGTGATCGGCCTGCGCGGCGACTACTACGGCCATTGCGGCGCCTACCCGGTGCTGGCGACGCTCGTGGCCGCGAACCAGGTGCTCGTCGGCCCAATGAGCGCGGACGAGCTTCGCCGCGCGATCGAGTTGCCTGCGCGCCGCGCTGGTGTTCGCGTCGAGTCGGCGCTCGCGGAGACGCTCGTCGACGAGGTCGCGGACGAACCGGGCGGGCTGCCGCTGCTCTCGACCGCGCTTGTCGAACTGTGGTTGGCGAGGCGCAACGGCTGGCTCAGCCTCGACGCGCACGAGCGCCTCGGCGGTGTCCGCGGCGCGGTCGCACGGCTGGCCGAGGGCTCGTACGACAACCTCGATGAAGCGCAGCGTGACGCCGTGCACCGGCTGTTCCTGCGGCTGGTCACGAGCTCGGGGGAGGGGATCGTCGCACGGCGGAGGGTCGCGCGCGCCGAGCTCGATCTCGACCGGGACGCGGTCCTGGCTTCGGTCGTCGAGCGGCTGACAGAGGACCGGCTACTGACAGCCGAGGGAACGACCGTCGAGGTCGCCCATGAGGCGCTGCTGCGGGAGTGGCCGCGTCTCCAGGCCTGGCTTGCCGAGGACGCGCAGGGCCGCGAGCTGCGGGAGCACTTGACCGAGAGCGCGCAGCGCTGGCAGGAGTCCGAGCGCGACGAGTCGGAGCTGTACCGCGGTGCGAGGCTCTCCGCGACCCTCGACTGGGCAGCGAGGCGCGCGGCCGAGCTAATCGAGCTCGAGCGGGCGTACCTCGACGAGAGCCGGCGCCAGTCCGAGCTCGAAGCCGAGCGGCAGCGCCGCACGAACCGCCGGTTACGCACGCTGCTCGTCGGAGCCGCCGTGCTGCTCGTCGCTGCGGTCGTCGCCGGTGTGGTCGCGCTTGTCCAGAGAGCGTCCGCGAAGAAGGAAGCGCGCGTCGCTCTCGCGCGGGAGCTCGGCGCCCAGGCGGTCTCGGAGCCGCGCATCGACCGCGCGATGCTGCTCGCGCGTGCGTCCCGCCGGCTCGACCGCTCGCCGAAGACGGAGGGAACCCTGCTCGCGACGCTGCTGCGAAGCCCGGCGGCGCTCGGAACGTTCACCGTCCCGATCCACGACCGGCCGCTGAAGATCACGCTCAGCCCCGACGGGCGACGGCTGCTGGTCACGAACAACAACAACGAGCTGCTGGTCTACGACGCGCGGACGCACCTCCAGGTGCTGCCGCCGCTGGCGAATCACGGCGGTGCTACGCGCGTCCTCTACACGCCTGACCGGAAGTACATCCTTGTTGGCGGCGGCGATCCGGGCGCCCCGCCCGGTTTCGACATGCTCGACGCCCGTACCCACCGCGTCGTCCGCCACTTCTCGCTGGCGCCGGACAAGCAGTGGATGACCACGCCGACAGGTCTCATCGAGGGTGTGAGCGTCACGCCGGACGGCCGGACTCTGTTCTACGGATACACCGTCCTGCGCGACAGCCAGACGGGCCCAGCCTTCCTAGATCGCTGGGATATCGCAACCGGCAAGTTCCTCGGCCTCACGCCGCTTAAGACGAAAGGGCTCAACGGCTTCGACCTTGCCGACGGCGGGCGCACGCTCGTCGTCGTCGGAGATTCGGAGGTGACCACTTGGGACGTTCGGACGCTGCGCAAGCTCAGGTCCGTCCCCTTCCACACCGCAAGCGGCGGCCTTGGCGCCGTGTCGCCGGACGGCGCCACAGTCGCGATCGGCACCATGGACGGCTCGGTCTTCCTGCTCGACCTGCGCACGGGGCGCCTTACGCAGACGAACGGCGGCCACCAGGCCCAGATCGACGCGCTGCAGTTCACCCCTGACGGCCGCACGCTGGTCACCGCCGGGGACGACGGCGACGTGATCCTCTGGGACGCCGAATCGGGAACGCGGCTGGAGACGCTCCGCGGCCACGGCGGACGCATCACGGGGCTGTCGATCAGCGCGGACGGCAAGACGCTCTACACGTGCTCGCTCGACGGGGCGATCTTCAAGTGGGACCTCGGCGTCACTCGCCGGTTCGGGAAACCGTTCAGGACGATGAAGGCGTTCGACGTCGCGCGGTTCGGGTTCGACGACGGCCCGCCGCCGCTCGCGGTGTCGCATGACGGCTCGCGGTTCGCGGTCCGCCTCGGCCCGTCGTCCGTTGCGCTCCATTCGACGCGAACGACCCGGCGGCAAAGCGCGTTCGCGGTGCAACCCGGCGCTCGGCTGCTTGGCCTGGCGTGGTCGAGCGCCGGCCGGCTCGGGATCGCGGGCGAGGGCGGGCTCGTGCAGCTCTGGGACGTCCGCAGCCGCCCGCGTCTCGTCCGCAAGCTCGAGGGGCTGCGGTCGACGAACGGAAAACCGGAGGAGGCGAGAACGGTGGCCTTCTCGCCGGACGGACGTCTCGTCGCCGCCGGCGACGTGAACCAGACGGCGCCCGAGGTTCCGTACCGCTTCGGCACCGTCGCTGTGTGGAACGCCGAGTCGGGGAAGCTCCTCTGGAAGACGCGAACGAAGGACGGCATGGTCAGCGGCCTCGCGTTCTCCCCGGACGGAAAGACGCTCGTCGTCGCACGCGAGCGCGGATCGGTTTTGTGGCAGGACGCGAGGACGGGTCACGTCGAGCGGAAGCAGAACCTCGAGGGCGGTGCCTCGGCCGTCGCCTATGCGCAGGATGGAACGCTGGCGACGGGGTCCTGGCCAGGGATCGTCCAGCTCTGGAACTCGAGGACGGGCGGGCAGATCGGCCATGCGACGCTCGTCGCCGCCGCTCCAGTCGCGAGCATCTCCTTCACTCCGGACGGCGACCGGTTCGCGACCGCCGGCGGTTCGGACGGCCTCGCCAAGATCTGGGAGACGAAGACGCAGCAGCAGTTCGGCGCCACGTTCCCGGGCGATCCAGGAGCGTGGGGAAGCGTGGCGTACACGCCGGACGGCTCCAAACTGATCGTGATCTACGCGGACGGCAAGGGCTTCCTCTGGCCGACTTCGCTCGGGCAACTCGAACAGCACGCCTGCGCCGTCGCGGGCCGGAACTTCACGCGCGAGGAGTGGTCACGCTACGTCAGCAACCGCGCCTACTCGAAGGTCTGTCCTTAGGCGAGTCCCTGCGGCTGCCGTTTCGGCCGTCTGCCGCGCGGGCGCCCACCGGTCGAGCTCGGCGCCGATAGCCCCCCACTGACAACACAACCCCTTTTGGTTAAAAAAGCCCCTGAGCGGGGCTTTCTGAGGAGCGGATGATGGGACTCGAACCCACGACCTTCTGCACGGCAAGAACCTGGACTCTGCGACACGAGCAGACACGAGTCGCCATTCCGCTCAACCAAGCCGTTTCTGGAGGCGCGCAAGCGTCAAGAGGTGACCTCACGAGCGGCGCAAGGCTGACTACAAAGCTGACTGACGAGAGGGCGCTCGATGGCAGCCTCTCGGCAGCTGCGGCCTTGATGGTTGCACTCGCGGGTGTGTTGCTCGCCGTTTCCGGCCTTCGGGATACGCAACATCTGATCATCGTTTCGCTACTCGGCGGGAGCGTTAGGCGCGCTCGTGCGCCGACGGACACGACGCCCAGCTCAGGCCGTACACCATCGAAGCCAAAACACTCAGCGCTCTGCCGCGACCCTCGGTCAGCCGAACTACGTGCGTGGTTCTACAACTACCCCTCGGCGCCGTCGCCGCCCGGTCGATCTGCAACTCCCAGGTCGAGCGCCTCGATTGGGTGGAGTTGCTTGCCGCGCTCGAACGTGCTGGTGAAGCGGTCGGCGCCGAGCGTATGGCGTGCGTTGGCGACCGTGCGA
>JBKPNC010000010.1:0-34902 GCA_046732435.1 Actinomycetota bacterium | reverse complement strand
CCCTCCCTCCGCAATCACAAACCGGCCGAGCGAACCGCCATTCACACACGCCGTCTAGAGGGGGCGACAGCCTCTCTCGCCACCGGCCCACGGACGCTGTTGGTCCATCCGCTTCGCCCACGACAACGTGTGAGATCGCCGATCTCTCCTGGCCCGTGCGTGACCACGTGAGGCGTATGTCTCGCAGCTAGTCCCCGTCGTGGTCGGCGTCGAAGTTGTGCGTCGCCACCCGGAAGGCGAGCGAGATGCTGCTCCTCCGGGCGGTGTGTACCGCGCCGTATCGTCCTACCTTCCCTGACGGGGACGGCTCTTCGGACTCCAGCGAGGTGTGAGACTCCGAGCCGAGGGCGACGTCGTCCCCCGTACCACCCTCCCGCCCCCGCGAATCAGCAATTACGCGGGGGTGCCCGCTCGCCGACGCGCGCGAGCGTTGTCTCCACGGAAACGCCCAGCTCGCGGGGGACATCGGGAGGCCGGACAGGGATGGGGACGACGGTGATCCCTCGGGGGCCGATGCGTCGCCGCATCACCAAGGATTCCGAGGGCGTCGTCCCGTTAGCAAGGGTAGAACAAGGCCGCGGCGTGCGCCTCATCCGAAAGAACAGAGTTGCGCTCGCACCTGGACGGGATCGCGTACAAGCGTACGGCAGGCGCGCGCCATCAACCGCCGCTCCGGCCGGAGCCAGCAAAGCGGCGGCGAGCCGCGAAGCCCGCCGCCGCTAGTCGACTTGGCTCTCCTGGCGAAGCCGTCAACCGGGGAGCGCGCGAAGGCGTACACATTGCCGTCGCGGGAGCCGACGTAGACGACCCGTTCGCCACCGCCGGCGACGACGAGGTGGCCTCGCCGGTGGTGTATGACCAGTCGAAGGCGCCGGTGGCGGCGTCGAGCGCGTACACCTTGCCGTCGTCGGAGCCGACGTAGACGACCCCGTTCGCGACCGCCGGCGACGACGAGATGGCCTCGCTGGTGGCGTACGACCACTTCTGCGTCAGCCCGGAGACGGTGCTCGGGCTGAGGATCGTCTCGCTCGTGTTCAAGCCGATGTGGTCGAGCGTGTGTGGAACATCGTCCAGTTGACGAACGCGCCGCTTCCGGTCAGGTCGATGGTCGCCGTGGCGGCAGGCTTCTTACTGATGGCGGTAAGCGTGGCGCTGTCGCCGCGATAATCCCGCGCGAAGCACGACCTCCTCTGGCGTGTGCTTCTTCCTCGTGCCATGGATGTCCAGCTTTCCCGCCGTTCGTCAAGTACCTGAATCCGCAGGCGCAGAAGCTGTACGGCCAGCAGGGGGCTGGTCGTCTCGAGCGTGCGGCGGCAGACGGCGTACCCGAACCCGAAGCAGCTCCTCACCATCACTACCTCGGCGGCTGGCCCAGGGTGCACAAGGCGTTCTTCAACCCGAAGAACAGGGTCGTGACGAAGACATCGCCTCCAGTGGCAAGTAACGCTGCCGTAGTTCAGGCTCCGGCCGGGCGCTCGGCACGCCTTGGCCGGGTCAGGTGTGTCGGTGGCCGGCGCGCACCACGGCCTCGCTGTCTCCCCTCGGCCGGTTTGCGTGGGCCGTCGCCTCGCCGGGTCGTCGAACGGCCTGGGCGAGGTCGGCAAAGGTGATTCGGTGCAGGACGTGAATTGTGACGTCGCGCACCTCGATCCAAGCTTCTCGCAGTGAGCGCGCGACGATATCTGGGCATGGCTCGGGGTTGCGGCGTGTTGCGTACGCGATCGGTGCCAGTTGGCCCTGGAAGACGCGGACGACTCGTTCTAGTGTGATGTCTTGCGGGGCTCGGTTGAGTCGATAGCCGCCGCCGCGCCCAACGACCGACCGTACGATGCCGGCGGCGCGCAGCGCGGGCATTACCTGCTCAAGAACCGACCGAGGCGACTCGGTCACCTCCGCGATCTGATCGAGGTTGAGGGACGCGCCGTCCGCGATCGCGAGCGCAAGCACGGCTCGTGTGGCGTAGTCAGTCCTACGAGTGACCCACATCGCGGGACTATCGGGTTGACACAGTCCGCATTTGCATTTAGCTTACTTCTCCGATTTTATCAACTTTACTGACAACCATTGTCGACTTTATGGAGGCCGGTGATGCAATCAGAGCGAAGGGCCTTCGGCGTGGCGGCACTCGCGAGCGTCGTGGCCGCCACGGCGGCGGCGCTGGCGGTCTTCGGCGGCGCGGCGGCCAGCGCGGCGCCGCAGTCGAACGCCGTCGCCCTCGTCGCCTACTCGACGCCGAAGGATGCTTACGGCAAGATCATCTCCGCCTTCGGCGGCGCGTCGTCTGGAAAGGGCGTGTCGTTCACGCAGTCTTACGGCGCCTCCGCCGACCAGGCGGCAGCGGTCGCAGCCGGCCAGCCGGCCGATGTCGTCGCGCTCTCGCTCAAGCCCGACATCTCGACGCTGGTCGGGAAAGGAATCGTCGCGAGGAGCTGGCAGAAGAACCGGTACCACGCGATGGTCACCGACTCGATCGCCGTCTTCATCGTCCGCGACGGCAACCCGAAGCACATCCGCACCTGGGCCGACCTGCTGAAGCCCGGGATCCAGGTGATCACCCCGAATCCGGTCACGTCCGGGGGCGCGCGCTGGGACGTCATGGCCGCCTACGGCGCCCAGCTGAAGCTCGGCAAGAGCAAGAAGCAGGCGGTCGCCTACCTGCGGAAGCTGTTTACGCACGTGCCGGTGCTCCCGACCAGCGCGCGCGAGGCGCTGCAGACCTTCGCCGCCGGGAAGGGCGATGTGCTTCTCGACTACGAGAACGACGCGATCTTCGCCAACAAGAAGGGCGTGCACACCGACTTCGTCCGGCCGAAGCAGACGATCCTGATCGAGAACCCGGTTGCACTGACGAGGAGCGGCGCGAAGAAGCCCGCCGCGAGGGCGTTCGTCAGGTTCCTGACCGCGCCGGCCGCGCAGCGCATCTTCGCGCAGAACGGCTACCGGCCGGTCGTCAAGAAGGTTCTCCGGCAGACCGCGTTTCCGAACCCGAAGCAGCTGTTCACGATCGCCTACGTGGGCGGCTGGGCGAGCGTGCAGAAGCAGTTCTTCGGGCCGAAGAACGGCATCGTGACCAAGATCATCTCCTCGCTTGGCAAGTAACGCTGCGGCAGTTCGGGCGCGGGCCGGGGGCACCGCCCCGATCGCGGGGCGCGCACTCGGCCGCGGCCTCGTCGCGGGCTATCTGACGCTGATCGTCTTGATCCCGCTTGCCGCGCTGACGTGGCGCTCGCTCGAGCACGGCAGGGCCTCCTTCTGGGACGCCGTGACGCAGCCGCAGGCGCTGGCCGCGCTGAAGGTGACCGTCGTCGCGTCGGTCGTCGTCGCCGCGATCAATGCGGTCGTGGGGACGGCGATCGCCTGGGTGCTCGTCCGCGACAGGTTCGTCGGCAAGGGGATCGTCAACTCCGTCATCGACCTTCCGTTCGCGCTGCCGACGGTCGTCGCCGGCCTCGTGCTGCTGACGCTCTACGGTCCCGGCAGCCCGCTCGGCATCGACATCGCCTTCACGCGCACGGCGATCGTCTTCGCGCTGCTGTTCGTGACGCTGCCGTTCGTCGTCCGGGCGGTCCAGCCCGTCCTCCTCGAGCTCGACCGCGAGATGGAGGAGGCCGCGGAGTCGCTCGGCGCTCGTCCGACCGCGGTCTTCAGGCGGATCGTCTTCCCGAACCTGCTCCCGGCGATCCTCTCCGGCGTCGCGCTCGCGTTCGCCCGCGCGGTCGGCGAGTTCGGCTCGCTCGTGCTGATCTCCGGCAACCTGCCCTACAAGACGGAGGTCGCATCGGTCTACATCTTCGGCCGGATTCAGTCGCAGGATCCCTCGGCGGCCGCAGCGATGTCCGTCGTGCTGCTGCTGATCTCGCTGGCGATTCTGCTCCTCATCGGCGCCTTCCGGCACTGGCGGGTGAGGCACAGTGGGTAGATATCTCCTGCGCCTCGGCGTGCTGGGCTACCTGGCGCTCCTGCTGCTCGTCCCCGTCGGGATGATCTTCTACCGGACGTTCGAGCACGGCTTCTCGCCGGCCTGGCACGCGGTGACCGCGCCGGCGGCCCTGCACGCGCTGTGGCTCACGATCCTGATCGCCGCGATCACCGTCGTCTGCAACACCGTCTTCGGCGTCGCCCTCGCGCACTGGCTCGTGCGCGGACGGTCCCGCGGGCGCGGGCTTGTCAACGCGGTCATCGACCTGCCGCTCGCGTTGTCGCCCGTCGTCGTTGGCCTCTCGCTCGTGTTCCTGTACGGCGCCGACGGCTGGTTCGGCGGCCTCGCCGACCATGGCATCAAGATCCTGTTCGCCCTGCCGGCCATGGTGCTGGCAACGATCTTCGTCACGATCCCCTTCGTCGTTCGCGAGGTCGTCCCCGTCCTGCGGGAGATCGGCACCGAGCAGGAGCAGGCGGCCGAGACCCTCGGCGCCTCGGGCCTCCAGGTGTTCCGCCGCGTGACGCTGCCGGCGATCCGGTGGGGCGTCGCCTACGGCGTCGTGCTGACGCTCGCGCGGGCGATCGGCGAGTTCGGCGCCGTCAGCGTCGTCTCCGGACGCATCGAGGGGCAGACGCAGACGATGACGCTGTTCGTGTCATCGCAGTACGAGAACTTCGACTACGTGGGTGCGTACGCGGCCGCGGTCGTGCTCGCCCTGATCGCTTTCGCGGCAGTGATCGTCATGAACCTGTTCAGGCCGAAGGAAGGGGCGGGCTACTGATGGGCATCACCGTCGTCGAGGTCAGCAAGCACTTCAACGGACACGTCGCGCTCGACGACGTGTCGCTCTCGATCGCGTCCGGATCGCTCACAGCGCTGCTCGGCCCGAGCGGCAGCGGCAAGTCGACGCTCCTACGGGTGATCGCGGGGCTCGAGCAGCCGGACAGCGGCCAGGTGCTGATCGAGGACGTCGACGTCACCAACCAGCCCGCGAGGCGGCGTGGCATCGGGTTTGTCTTCCAGCACTACGCGGCGTTCAAGCACATGACCGTCTGGGACAACATCGCCTTCGGCCTGAAGATCCGCCGCCGCAAGCGCGGCGAGATCAGGGAGCGCGTCGCGGAGCTGCTGCAACTCGTGCAGCTCGAGCCGTTCGCGAAGCGGTATCCGGCCCAGCTCTCGGGCGGCCAGCGCCAGCGGATGGCGCTCGCCAGAGCGCTCGCCGTCGACCCGAGAGTGCTCCTGCTCGACGAGCCGTTCGGCGCGCTCGACGCCCGCGTGCGCAATGAGCTCCGGGCCTGGCTGCGGCGGCTCCACGACCAGACGCACGTGACGACGATCATCGTCACGCACGACCAGGAGGAGGCGATGGAGGTCGCCGACCAGATCGCGCTCCTCCACGCGGGCCGCATCGAGCAGATCGGCTCCCCGAGGGAGCTCTACGAGCAGCCGGCGAACGAGTACGTCATGGGTTTCGTCGGCCCGGTCAACAAGATCGGCGAGACGCTCGTCCGCCCGAGCCACGTCGAGGTCGGGCTCGAGCCGGGCGCGGGAGACGAGGCGATGGTCGAGCGCGTCGTCCACCTGGGATTCGAGGTACGCGTCGAGCTCGTCCGCCACGACGGCACGCACATCACCGCCCAGCTGACAAGCGACGAGGCCGAACAGCTCGAGCTCGAACGCGGCCGCATCGTCTACATCCGCACCAGCCGCGAGCGCATCTTCGCGAGCGCTGGCACCTAGAAGTAGTCAGAACTCGTACAGCACTTGGCGGCGGCGCAAAGGATAAGCCCCGCCGCGCCTCCCCGGGGAAAAGGACGAGGCGACTGTCCCGTTTCCTCCCGACGGGTACGACAAGGCGACCGAGTCAACTCTAAGAAGTCGAACCAGAATGGGCATTTGCCAGTCTCGCCAGAGGCAGCCTCGTGAGCTGGGAAAATGACCGCGTGGCGATTGATTTCCCCGCGGGACCTCGGCAGGGGATCGCCTTGCGGATCGGGTTGTTCTTCCGCCTGGATTGGACGCTCAGGTTCACGCGCACGACCGTCGTCACCGATGGTCAGTTGCACGAGCTTCCCTGGGGAGAGCACTTTTTCCGCTTGAACCCGGGCCTCACCAGATGGAGGTGTCCTATCGATACCTTCACCTGTCCCGAGCCGGGAAGGCCTCGGTGCTGATCGATGCGCCCCGAACCAGGTCCTCCGGGCTTCCTATCGGGCGCCCACGTCCGTGCTGATCGCGTTCTTGCCAGGCAAGCTAACCGTCGAATCGCCCGCCCGATCCTGAGCAGTTCGGTGTCGGTGGCGGTCTCGCAGACACGCGTCACCGAGCCATCCCGGATCGGAGTGGCCGAGCAGCGCGGCGACAGCGTCTGCGCTAAGAACTCGAACAGTGAGTTCTGCAGTCTCCTGAGGCAGACGGACGAGGACGGGAGCCTGTTCGTCACGAGCACAATCGCCGTGATGGTCGATGCGGTAGGTGCCGCATGAGCGCCGCGCTGGTGCGGGGGGACTGCCATCGCCAGGGGTTCCCAGAGTGCCGTCCCCCCGCCTGGGAGACCGCAGCTGCCGCAGCGCGGCGGTCTGAGGACGTAGATGCCAATGGCTACGTAAACCAAACGTTCAGGTTTCGTTGAGATCACGCGACAGCCGGCATCGCGCCTTCCACCGCCGGGAAACAGACCAGCCGAGGGAGCCTCGCTTGCCAGTCGAACGGTCAAACCCCGTTCACGGGACCGGGCTTACCGCAGGGCCTGGCTTCGCAGCGAGGCCCCCTCGCTGGATCAGCGTAGGCCGGCCCCGTCGCAGACGGAACGACCGAAGGGACCGTTCGCCATCACCCAACCGGCCTGTGTGCCGCTCGCCGGCACGGCCGCACGACGGCGCATGATCCACCTTCGATACCGGCCGGATCCCTCGCGAAAAAACGGCGACAGAACCGCCAGGCAGCCGATAGACGCTCAAATGACGCCCGGGCTCTGCGGACCGTGACACGAGTAGCGGACGAGACGCTCACGACGGTCGTGCAATCCGCTGTCGCGCCGCTCGACACAGTTGATATCGGATGACGCCCGCGAGCACGATGACACAATCAGCGACGCGGCAGCGGCATTGGCACATCACGCCTCGGACGGGTCTTTCTCCCCCGATCGCTCTGGTGCTTTTTGCCGAGTACGCCGCGCCCCGAAAGCGTCAGGTGATCGAACTCGGCCAGCGTCATCACCACCGTCTCGACGCACTCTGGGTCCGCGCATTCGCAAGAGAACGCGACCAAAACGACAGCTCGCTCCCTCGCCTGACGGCGAAATTCGTAGTTGGCGTTGCGCGCCTCGCGGCTCGCGATGACTTTCTCCCCCCGCAATTCGGTCATCCTTACCGCGCCCGCGGAGCTCGCCGTGACGTCATCGTCTGCTCGATCCAGCGCCACCAAGCATACCGGCAGTGGAAGCCCGCCTACCCGCTTCGGCGTGGCTTGGGTGGCAAGAAAGGTCACGCGGCGATTGTTGCGTCCTGAGGTCGAAGGTCGCCTTCGCAGCGGTTGCCCGAGCAGCGGCTCGGTGAACCAGGGTGCGCCGTGATGGCGGATGACCGTCACTCCCCTTAGCCGGCCAGGCTCCCCAGCCCTTAGACGGAAGGCCGCCGATGGTCCGGAGCCACCCGCCGCAACCCTCCAAACGAAAGTTTCGACGGCTTAAGGGGTAGACGCGCTTGGGTCACGTGACAGCACGTGAAAATTACGGCCACCTTGGCGCGCAATCGATACTATTCCTACACTCTGAGCCGCCGCATCCAACCGGTGCGCTGAAGTCATGCGCGCCGGCCTCCATACACCGGCCCAGAGTGGCCCGCAGACCCGGAACTTTTCGATCCATGCCGCATCCGGAGCCTGACGCGTCAGCAAGCGATGCTCCGAGAGTGAGCGGTACAGGCCGCGGACCTCAAGCCGCTCGACGTCCCACGCACAATTGGTCCGTGCGGGGCCGGCACCACGATTGGAGGTCGTCATGCGAGCTCACCCTACCTATTCAGTCTTTTTTCAGGCCGACGCGATCGCTATCACCGACAACCCTCATGCGCTCAGCGGAGGGGGTGAGGAGCGGTGAAGGATCGCCCGCTGGAGCGAACTGAATACCCAGGGATCTACAGGCGTGGAAACCGCTACGTGGTGATTTTCCGGGACGCGCACGCCAAGCAACACAAGCGATCGGCCCGGACTATCACGGAGGCGAAGAGGCTCAAGGCGGCGCTAAGCACAGACGTGCACCGTGGTGAGTACCGGGAAATGTCGCGAGCCACCTTCAGCGACTACGCGAAAGCATGGGTCCGGACTTATACGGGACGGCGGATCAGGCACGGCCGCGGGATTAGCGCCGCAGCGACTACGACGCGGCTCTAACCAAGTATGCGATCCCGTACTTCCGCCGGACGAAGCTCGCTGCGATCGAGCCGTCCCACCTGCGCGAGTTCGTCGCCCACCTTTTCAAACAGGGACTCCGGCCCGCTTCCGTTCGAAAAATGGTCGCGCCCGTCAAGGCCCTGTTCGCGACGGCATATGACGATGGGGCGATCCGGTTAAATCCGGCGACCAACCTGCGCGTCGTCCCGATTGAAGCCGGTGAGACCGACAAGGCCGGTCGAGGTCGCGAGTCGGACGGGGTGAAAGCGTTGGCCCCGAGCAGCTCGCGAGCCTGCTCTCGAAGTTGCCGAACGAGTGGCGGTTCTTCCACGAGTTGATCGCGGACAGCGGACTCAGAATCGGTGAGGCCGTAGAACTTCGCTGGAGAGACGTGAACAGTGAATGGCTCCACGTGTCACGCCAGCTTTACCGAGGGTGCGTCACGCTGCCGAAGGGCGGCAAGAAGCGTTCCGTCAGGATCGGCCCAGCATCGGCCCTGGCTCTCTGGAACTTGCGCAAGGACCGGAACTCGAAGGACGACGAGCTTGTCTTTCGCTCAGCCGGCGGAGGGCGAATCGACAGTCACAATCTGCGGAACCGCGTCTTGAAGCCAGCGGCCGTGAACGCTGGCCTTGGCCAGTGGATCGAAAGAGGCGACCGACTTCACGCGAACACGTGGGTTGGGTTCCATACGCTGAGGCATACGCATTTGACGCGGTTGTTCATCGACGAGGGATGGAACGCGAAGTAGGTTGCGGCGCAAGCGGGCCACTCGGACGCCGGATTCACGCTCCGCACCTACGTTCACCTGCTGCCCGAGGATCTTCCCGACCGCCGGCCAACGGGGGCAACACAAGGGGCAACAGAGGCGGACGAAACGGGCCGAAACGCGACCGCTGCTATGAACCTAGATTCTAGGGCTGAGCCGGAAAATCCTTCGGTCGCTCTCGGCGTGGCTGGCTCGTGATTTGAACTCGTAATGAAGGGGTCCCCGGTTCGAGTCCGGGCGTCGGCTTGGAACTCCTGCTCGGCGGGGGTAACGACCGGATGTGTTCGCCGCCGGCGGCCCCGTGCGCGGCCTGCGCGGGTGCCATTCGCATGCGGTTGGGAATAGGACTCGAGGCGATGAACGCCGCCGCCATCTTGCGAATCCGGGATTCAGCTGACCGCAGGAGGGCCGTCGACGCGCTCGAGCGCGGGCGTCTCGTCGTGGCTCCCTTCAACGGCATCTACACGCTCGTTGGCGACGCCGACGACCCCGACATCGTTGCGCGTGCGGCTACGGCGAAGGGACGGCCGGAGGTGCAGGGCCTCGCGCTCGTCTGTCCGCCCGAGCACTTCGCCGAGCACGTCGATGTCGAGGCGCCGCAGCTGGAGACGGCCTACCCGTTCGCGCGCATCGAGGAGCTGTATCGCGCGGTGCACGCCGTCGGCGTCATCGTCCCGGCCGCGCAGCCGGGTGCGCCACCGCACCTCGTCCAGTCGGGCACGATCCTGAACGTGTGGACGGAGGAGCGTCCGGTCTCGCCGCTGCGCGAGCTCGTCTGCGAGCTGCGACAGCGGGGCCGCCGCGCGCTCGCGGGAACATCGGCGAACCGTACGGGACACCCGACGATCACCGACGGCGCGGAGGCAATCGACGTCTTCTCCGGCCGGGTCGCGGCCGTACTCCTCGACGACTTCGACCACATCCCCGTGGCGCGCCGGCGTTCTGCGAGCCTCGTCGACCTCACCGGCCCGTCCCCGCGGCTTGTGCGCGAGGGCAGCGTCTCGGCGGGCGAGCTAGGCGCCGTTCTCAACCGGCTCCAACTCGGCGAGCTCACGGTCCCTGCGGACGTTCGACGCGTCTAACCGAGCGTCGTCGCCTGCTCGGCGCTGAAGGGCGATGTCGGCCAGCAACATCACGCCGCGCACGGCGCGATCATCGTGCAGCCGTCTTCGTCGGGCACGCGGCACATGCAACGAGGGGGCTCCGACCGGAGCCCCCTCGATGCTCGACCTGGAGACTCGCCCGCTCCCGGCGCTAGCGAAAGCTGAACGTCGCGGACTGGTCCGAGTTCCAATGATCGGCGAACTTCAGCACGAGCTGCTTGCACTGTCCCGCCCACGCCCTGTCGGTCTTCCACAAGTACGTGTATCGATCGTCGGCTGAGGAGTAGCTGAGCTGGCTCGAGTTGGTGGACGTCGTCTCCTCGACGGCGTCGGCCGACGCTCCGCAGGAGACGGATCTGACCTGCGGGTATCCGGCGGCGAAGATGTCCAGCCCACGGTCGCCGCCGAGGCTGAACTTCACGGGCACGGCCCGACCGGCGGTCATGCGGTTGACGGTCGGTTGGTTGTCGACCGGCTGGAAGAAGCCCGTGAATGGCCAGAAGCTGAGCGTGCAGTCCTCGACCGTGTCCTCCGGGAAGACATTTCGAATGCCGGTGCTTATGTGCAGCTGGATCGCCGAGCCGACCGCAACCGGGCTTGTCCACGCAAACCGGAAGAAGTCGAAGTACTGCCCCGGCGTGCCGCCGATGACGAGATTCGGGTCGTACTGCGTCAGCGGTCCGCTCGGTGTCAGCGGGACGATCTCCGCCTCAGGCACGAAGACACCAGTTGCGTCGAAATGCCCGCGGTCCCCTCGAATGGTGAGATCAGGCGCAGGTCCGAACGGATAGGCGACGCCGAACTCGATCCCGTTGGTGCACACGTGCCCGGGGTCGTCGTACTGGTAGTACCCGATATCCGACAGCCCCTCCCACCCTGCCGTGGCGGTGCCGACTCCAAGTGTGAGCACGGCGAGCGCCGCGGCGAGCAAGGCGAGGCGCCGCTTGCGTCCTCTCATGATTCACCCCCTCCTTGGCTCCCAGTCTTGCACCCTTCGGCACTACCATCAAGACGGGGTGGCCGGCGGATCGTTTCCCACCGGATCAGCGAGCGTTTCGTTGCTTCCGTTCGTCCCGCGCCTCGTTCTCGACGACCTGCTCCGCCACCCGGACGAGACTCCGGTCGGGCGCGAGCAACGCTTCGACGCATCTGCGCTCTTCGCCGACATCTCGGGGTTCACGCCGATGAGCGACGCGCTCGGCCGCGCCGGGCATCACGGAACGGAGGAGCTCACGGACATCCTCAACAGGTACTTCGCGGGAGTGATCGACCTCGTCGACTCGTACGGCGGCACGGTGTGCAAGTTCGGCGGAGATGCCGTCACCGTCGTCTTCCCGGAGCGGTCGAAGCGCACGGCGGCCGCTCGACGCGCGCTCGCCTGCGCGCTCGAGATCCAGCGGGAAACACGTCGATACGGCCATATCGAGACAGTTGCGGGCCGATTCGAGCTCGGCGCGAAGATCGGAGTCGCGTGCGGGCGGGTCCTCTGCACCACGGTTGGGGATCCCTCACGACGGCTCGAGTATGTCGTCGCCGGGAGCGCGATCGACCGCTGCATGCGCGCCGAGGAGATCGCTCGCCGCGGCGAGGTCGTGGCGCACGAGGAGATTCTCGAGCGCTGCGATGCGAGGACCTCGTGGCGAAGGGGTCCCCTGACGGCGGTCACCGCGCTGGAACGCCAACCGCGCCGGATCCGAGCCCGGCCTGCGGCCGCAGTGCCGCCGGACGGGTTTCCGGCGGCCCTGGCCGCATTCCTGCACCCGACCGTCGTGCAGCGCCTGGAGGGCGGCCTCGAGGCGTTCGTCAACGAGCACCGCAAGCTCACCGTCGTCTTCGTCGGCTTCGCCGGTCCCGATTACGACGACGATCCGCAGGCAGCTCGGCGTCTGCAGACGTCCTTCGCGCGGTTCGGCGAAATCGTCGCCGGCTACGACGGACACCTTCGCCAGATCGACGTCGGTGACAAGGGCAGCCTGTTCATCGTGCTCTTCGGGGCTCCAGTCCTGCACGAGGACGACGAGACGCGAGCGCTGCGCTGTGTGCGAGATCTGCTCGACCTCCCGGGCGAGCAACTCCGTGCAGGTGTCGCGACCGGGTTCACCTTCTGCGGCTGTGTGGGATCGGCGGGGCGGAAGGAGTACGCCGCGGTTGGCGACACCGTCAACGTCGCCGCGCGACTCATGCAGGCAGCGAAGCCCGGGGAGGCTCTCGTGGCTACCGGCTCCCAGATGAGCGCCGCCGCGGCGACCATGCTCGATCCTCTCCCCTCCCTGGCCGTGAAGGGCAAGGCCGAGCCGATCGCGATCGCCGCCCTCAGGGCCTCGACGGCGGTCCGGGCGCCACGCGGTGAGCGGGCGTACGAGCTCCCGGTTATAGCCAGAGAGCGCGAACTCGAGCTTGGGATAGCGGCGCTGGCGAGAGCGCGGCGAGGCGCCGGCGGGATGCTCCTGATCACAGGAGAGCCTGGAATCGGCAAGTCGCGGTTGGCCGCGGAGCTCGCGGGGCTTGCCGCCGAACGAGGCTTCACCGTGCTCGCCGGATCCTGTCAGTCGAGCGGTGCAGCGGCGAGCTACCTGCCGTGGCAGGAGATCTGGCGAACGCTGTTCGAGCTGGATGACGGCGCTCCGATCAAGCGTCAGGTCGAGGTTCTTGCCGATCGCGTGCGAGACCTCGATCCGGAGCTCGAGCCGCGCCTGCCACTGCTCGCGCCCGTGGTCCGGCTCCCGATCCCCGAGACGGCGCTGACGCGCGGGTTCGATCCCGAGCTACGCGCCGAGCTGCTTCGTGCGCTCCTGCTGACGCTGCTCCGGGCGTGCGCGTCGAGTCGCCCTCTCCTCCTCGTGCTCGAGGACTGTCACTGGATCGATCCGCTCTCGGAGTCGCTGCTCGAGGCGGTCGGCCGCAACGTCGACCGCCTCGCCGTTCTGGTGATCGTCCTCTCGCGTGAGGCCGACGGCGGCTTCCTCGCCGGGCCCAGGGAGCTCGACCACGTCACCGAGGTCTCCCTCGCGCCGCTGCGCCGACCGGAGGGCGAGACTCTTGCCCGCGCCAAGCTGGGCGTGGCGGGCCGCGAGTTCGATGCGCTTCCGCGGGCGGTGCAGGACGTGGTCGCCCGTGCCGACGGCAATCCGTTCTTTCTCGAGGAACTCCTCGCGCTGCTGCTCCAGCGGGGCATCGACCTGGACGATTCCCGTGCGTCCGCGCTCGCGACCCTGCCCGACACCCTCTACGGAGTCGTGATGGCGCGCATCGACCAACTGTCCGAGCGAGACAAGTCGGTGCTCAAGGTTGCAAGCGTGATCGGCCGCTCCTTCCGCGCAAGCTGGGTATGGAGCAGCGCCGCCGAGCTCGGTGGCGCCGGAGCGGTCCGTCGAAGCCTCGGCGAGCTGGAGCGCGCGGAGCTGATTGCCCGTCCTGCGCAGGCCGCTGACGCCGAGCACCTCTTCCGACACGTGACGACGCGGGACGTCGCCTACGACAGTCTCGCGTTCGCGCTCCGCCGCGAGCTCCACGAGCGTGTCGCGGCGCATGTCGAAGCGCGCTACGCGGACGCGCTCGAGCAGTACGTCGACACGCTGGCTCATCACTACTCGCTGAGCGCCAACGTCGAGAAACAGCGCGTCTACCTGCGGCTGGCGGCCGACAGGGCCAAGGAGACCTACGCGAATACGGCCGCTCTCGACTACTACGAGCGTCTGCTTCCGCTGCTCGACCGTCATGAGTCCGTCGAGGTGTTGCTCGCGATCGGCAGCGTGCGCGAGCACGTCGGCGAGTGGACCACTGCGGAGGATGCGTACCGAGAGGCCTTCGAGCGAGCCTCGGCTGAGGGCGATGCCTCAGCGGTCGCCGAGGCGAAGCGGGCCCGCGGGATGCTGCTCGCCCACGCGGAATCCCTCGCCGAGGCCCGCGTGATGCTCGAGGAAGCGCGCGACGAGCTGGACGCAGCAGGGGACGAGGCCGGCGTCGTCCGAGCCCTCGAGGGTCTCGCGTACGTCTCGTGGAAGCAGTCCGACCTGGATACCTCCTTGGCCTACTCGCGCGAGCATCTGCGAGCCGCGGAGGCGCGAGACGACTCGGTGGCGATCAGTATGGCCGTCGAGCAGATGGGTCTCGCTTACTGGCACCAGGGGAAGCACGATCTCGCGCGCGCCTCCTTCGAGCACGCCCTGGAAGTCGCAGCAGCGGCCGCAAACGCGCGCGGCGTCATCCACGCCTGCAACGACCTGGCGGGATTGCACTGGGAGCGCCTCGAGCTTGCCGAGGCCCTCGAGCGCACGCGTGAGGGGATGCGCGCGGCCGAGGAGATCGGGTACCGGAACGCGACGGGTGTCATGATCGGCAACGCCGCGGAGGTCTTTCGCTTACGCGGCGAGTTGGATCAGGCGCTCGCCCATGGGCTCTACGGCCTGGACGTGGTCGCCGAGGTCGGCAACCGTGTCGGCATGACCGCGAGGGTGGGGAACCTGGCCCTCACGCTGGCCGCGATGGAGGACGAGCGGGCGGAGACGATGTTCGAGTACGCGATCGCGCTTGCGCGTGACGTCGAAACACCGTACTTCCTCTGCGAGTTCCTGCACCACTCGGCCGACTTGCTCGTCCGGCAGGGGCGCTACGAGGAAGCGATCACGCGGAACGACGAGGCGCTCGAGATCGCCCGTACGATCGGCCGTCGAGACGTCGAGGCGCCGGCCGAGCTGCTCTCGGTGCGCGCGCGAGCAGCCGCGAGCATGCTTGGCGTGGAGGAGGCAGAGGCGGAGCTCCAGTCGATCGCCGTCGCCCGCGACGGCGGCGCGGACGAGGCGGACGTGCGCTTCGAGCTCTGGTCGCTCACCGGAGAGGAGCAGCATCGCGTGGCCGCAGCATCGTTCTACCGAGATCTGCACGCGATCGCCCCGCTCGCCGTCTACCGGCAGCGCTATCGACTGCTCACGGGCGAGTCGCTCGACGCCCCGTCTGCCCTCCCTCCGTTGCTGGCCGAGCCCATCGCAGAGGTCGACGTCGATGCGCTCATGGAGCGTGTCGAGACGCTCGTCGCCGCGAGTCGAACGGCCACCCCCGCCTGATCGGCTCAGCCGCGCCTCATCGGTGAGGCTTCGGTGCCCTCGCGCGCCTTGAGCTCCTCGAGCCGCCGCATCCGCTCTTCCTGGTACGCGACGCTGCCGCGGTGAAAGGCGATGAGGAACTCGAGCTGCTCGTCGGTGAACGACTCGAGCTCCTGCTCTCCCTCGCTCGGTGACCCGTAGAGCAGCTCGGCGCGCCTGCGCAGCTCCGGGGTCACCTCGACCAGGACGCGCCGGCGGTCTTCGGTGTCCCGGGTGCGGCGGGCGAGCCCCTTTTCCTCCAGGCGGTCGACCAGGGCGGTGATCGCGCCCGGGCTGAGACGCGCGCGCTCGGCGAGGCGGCCGGCCGTCATCGGCCCCTCCTGGTCGAGGATGTCGATCGCGCGGTACGCGCTCTGGTCGATGCCGAGGTAGTCGGCGACCGCGCCGTCCAGCATCTCCGTCGCCGTCTGCGAGGCGCGCAACGAGGCGATGAACTCCGCGATCAGTTCGCTTCTCAAAAGTTTTGACACTGGAATAGTCGTTGTGCTAAAACGTTTCCACGATCAAATCATAGCGCGATGGAGGACGGGATGCAGACGATCGAAACGACGGATCTGCGCAAGACCTACAAGGGCGGCGTGGTCGCGCTCGACGGACTGAGCTTCCAGGTCGAGGCGGGCACGATCTTCGGCCTGCTGGGCCCCAACGGCGCCGGCAAGTCCACGACGGTGAAGATCTTGACCACGCTGTCGCGCGCGGACAGCGGCGAGGCGCGCGTCGCCGGTCTCGACGTCGTCCGCGATGCCGACCGTGTCCGACGCTCGATCGGCGTCGTCGGTCAGCGGCCGGGCCTCGATCCCGAGGCCACCGGCCGCGAGAACCTCGAGATGCAGGCCGAGTTCTACGGGCTGGTCGGCGACGAGCGACGCGAGCGGGTCAGGCAGCCGCTCGACCGCCTGGGGCTGACCGACGCCGCCGGACGACTCGCCAAGACGTACTCCGGCGGCATGCAGCGCCGGCTCGACGTCGCGCTCGGCCTCGTCCATCGCCCGAAGGTGCTCTTCCTCGACGAGCCGACCACGGGTCTGGATCCCGAGGCCCGCGCCGACCTGTGGCGCGAGATCGAACGGCTCGCACGAGATGACGAAATGACGATCCTGCTGACGACGCACTACCTGGAGGAGGCCGACCGGCTCGCCTCCGCGCTGGCGATCGTGGACCGCGGCCGCATCGTCGCCGAGGGCACGCCCGACGAGCTGAAGAGCGAGCTGCGGGGCGACACGGTCCAGGTCGAGCTGTTGGATTCCACGAACGGCGATGCGTCTGCGGCGGTGCAAGCGCTCCCGGGCGTCAGCGAGCTCAGCGTCGACGGGAAGCTCCTACGCGCGCGGGTGGACAACGGCGCCGCGGCGGTGCCGTCGATCGTGACCGCGCTCGAGCGAGACGGACTCCGGGTCGCCTCGGCGACGATCGCCCGCCCCTCGCTCGACGACGTCTACCTCCGCCACGCGGGACGCTCGTTCCAGCAGGCAGAAACCGACAACGCAGACATGGAGGTGGCAGCGTGACAGTGATCCGACATACCAAGCAGGTGGCCCTGCGCTACATCCGCGCACTCCTGCGCCAGCCGGCCTGGGTCGCGATCTCGCTGGTCCAGCCCGTCATCTGGCTGCTCCTCTTCGGAGCCGTGTTCAAGCGCGCCGCGGACATCCCCGGCTTCACCGGCGGCTCGTACATCGAGTTCCTGACGCCGGGCGTCGTGGTCATGCTCGCCGTCTCGGCGGCGGGTTGGGTCGGGATGGGGTTCATCGAGGACATCAACCGCGGCACGATGGACCGGCTGCTCGTCTCGCCGATCTGGCGCGGCGCGCTCAATCTCGGCAGCGTCGCGCAGTCGGTGCTCAGCATCGTGATCCAGAGCGTGATCGTGATCGGCCTCGCGCTCGCGGTCGGCGCGCGGTTTCCTGGCGGCATCGCCGGCGTGGCCGTGCTGGTCGCCGTCGCCGGTCTGCTCGGAGCGGTCTTCGCATCGCTCTCCAACGGCGTCGCGGTGCTGACGCGCCAGCGCGAGACGCTGATCGGGATCGTCACGATGGTGACGCTGCCGCTCACCTTCCTCTCGTCGGCGCTGATGGAGCAGAGCCTCCTGCCGAGCTGGATTCGCTGGGCCGCCAGGTTCAACCCGGTCAACTGGGCCGCCGATGCCGGGCGCTCGGCTGCGGGAGCGCACGCCGACTGGGGGCTGATTGCAACCCGCACCGGCTTTCTCGCCCTGCTGCTTCTCGCGAGCGCCGCCTTCGCGACGCGAGCGTTCAACAGCTACCAGCGATCGATCTAAACCGGGCCAACGAAAGGAGACTTCATGATCATCGCAGCCCTCAGCTGGCCGGCGGCCTCGATCTTTATCGCGCTCATCGTCATGGTCGGCCTCGTCGTCGCCGTGCTCACCTGGTCGATCTTCCGGACCGGGCAGACGGCGATCCGGAGCGAGAGTCGAGAGCGAAGCGCTCGTGGGCGCTGAGTTCGCGCGGAGATCGACTCGTCACTCACTTTTCGAGGCACCTCGAAGACGTCGATCGTGTACTCGCGACCGCCGGCCAGGAACGGGTGGTCACGCAGTAGGGCGAGGATCTCCGCTCTGTCCTCCGCCCGGACGACGCTGTATCCGTTCAAGCTGGTGGCCGTGTCCGACGCCGTGCCGTCGGCGTGGACGGCGAAGCCGTTGAACATGGGAGAGCCCATGTCCACGAGCCTCTCCGCGATACCCTGAAACCACTCCTGCCAGCCCGCGTGGGACGCGTCTGCCGGTGTGGCCGGGCCGTTGTAGAGCAGGATGAAGCTCTTCATTTCAGCGGTCTCCTTTCCGTCGCCTTTGGTCGTTCAGCCGTCCAGCAGACGAACGGGCGACCGCCGAAAGGACAACCCGCGACCGGCACGAGTCACCGCGGGGGGGTCTAGCGGGGACGACGAGCGGGACTGCCCCCACCGCCGCGGTGGACACCAGCCGCCCAGGGGAGGGGACAACCAGGGCGGCTGCGATATGAGACGCCAACAGGCCGTGGAAGTCAGCCCGCAACCGTGAGTAAGCTGCGCATCGCAGCGCAGGCAGCCGATGCCTCGCAGAAAGGAGCCCGATGCTCGCTGACTACACGTTCCTGGACGTCCTCTGGACGATGATCGTCCTATTTGCCTGGGTGATCTGGTTCTGGCTTCTGATCACCGTCTTCTCGGACCTCTTCCGCCGGCGGGACATCTCGGGGTGGACAAAGACGCTCTGGGTGATCTTCGTGATCGTGCTCCCGTACCTCGGCGTCTTCATCTACCTGATCGCGGAGCACGACGGGATGGCGGAGCGCAGCGCTCAGGACGTCCGGACGGCGCGGGTGCAGACGGACGACTACATCAGGACGGTTGCCGGAGGCGGCGGCCCCGCCGCGGAGATCGAGCGCGCGAAGCAGCTACTCGACAGCGGTGCGATCACGCAGGCGGAGTTCGACGCCATCAAGGCCAAGGCCCTCGCATCGAGCTAGAGACGCACAGCGTTCGCCTCGGGAGCGCCGAGCTCTTCCTCTACCAGTGGGGTGGGGACGAGGGGCCGGCGCTCCTCTACTGGGACGGCCTCGGCGGGACCGGCCTGCACGCGAACGAGATCGCGCCGGTCCTCGTTCAGGAGTTCGGATTCCGCGTGGTCGCGCCGGATCCGCCCGGGCACGGGCGCTCGGCTCCGCTCGCTCCGGCCGCGTACCGGCCGTCCGGCCTGGCCCGTCTAGCGGCCGAGCTCCTCGACGCGCTCGGCGTGTCAGAGACCGTCTTCGTCGGCTTCTCGGTCGGCGCGGAGGTCGCGTGCGCGTTCGGCGCCGGCTACCGAGACCGGACGGCCGCGCTCGTGCTCGTCGACGGCGGCTACTGGGATTTCGCCGACCTGCCCGACTTCGACGTCGACACTGGCCTTGCGGTCCGCGTGGCGAGGGCGCGCGAGCAGGCGAGCGAGGAGGTTTATGCCGGCTGGGAGGCGTACTTCGAGTACGAGCGCTCCGCCATCGGCCGCTGGAGCGCCGAGCTCGAGGCCGCGCACCGCGCGACCATGCGCGAGCGGAACGGGCGGGTCGAGCCGATCACGTCACCGGAGACCGTCGGCGGGATCCGGTACGGCAACTGTGTCGAGCCGACGGTCTCGACGCAGGCGGCGCTCCGCGACGCGGGAGTGCCGATGCTGCTCGTGACTCCCGCCCGGCACGGTTCGCACGACGAGGTGGCGCGCGCCGGGATCGAGCGGTTCCGCGCCGCCGTACCGCAGCTCGAGGTGCAGGAGCTACCCACGGACGTCCACGACCTCGTCTCGCACGCCGGGGCGGACCTCGCCGTGCGCATCGGCTCATGGCTCACCCGCCGAGGGTGGGGCCGCCGTCGCCTGGCGGTCGTATGATCGCCACGTGACCGACGCAGCGACCGCCGAGGTCCCCGCCCCGGAGCGCGCGGCCTCCGCGCGGTTCTCGCGCAAGCGCGCGATCCTCGTGTGGTCGCTCGTCGCCGTTGCGACGATTCTGCTGTTCCTCTCGTCGCTGACGGTCTGGCTGAAGCGCCAGGTGATCGACAGCCAAGGCTACGAGGACACCTCGGCGCGCTTGCTCCAGGACGACGAGATCCGCGCCGCGCTGGCCACGTACATCACGGACACCGTCTTCCAGAAGGTCGACGTCAGCGCCTTGCTTCAGCAACAGCTGCCGCCGCGGCTGGATCCGCTCGCGCCGGTCGTCGCGAGCGCGCTGCCCCAGCTCACCCAGCGTACGGCGAACCTTCTCCTCGAGAGCCCACGCGTCCAGGATCTCTGGGTCCAGGCCAACCGTCGCGCGCACGATCAGTTCATCAACATCCTCAACGGCAAGAAGGCGGGCCGGTTCGAGACGGGGGGTGGTGCGGTCGTGCTCAACCTCGATCCACTCATCAGGCAGGTCGAGGGGAGTGGCGGGCTCGGCAAGCGGCTGACCGCGAAGCTGCCTCCCAATTCGGGGCGCGTCGTCATCCTGCGCTCGGACCAGCTCGACGCGCTGCAGAAGGCCTTCAAGGTCCTGAAGGCGCTGACCGTGTTCCTGCTCCTGTTGGCGCTGGCGCTCTTCGCGCTCGCGATCTACCTCGGCCACCCCAGGCGTCGGAACGTGGTGCGCGCATCGGCCGTGATCTTCCTCCTCGCCGGGCTCCTGCTCCTGGTCCTCCGCCGCCAGCTCGGCCCGGCGATCGTGGACGCACTCGTGGCCACCGACTCCTTCAAGCCCGCCGCGAGGGCGGCCTGGGACATCACGACGGGGATGCTTCGGGATATCGGCGTCGCGCTCGTCGTCTACGGCGCCGTCGGCCTCGTGGGCGCGTGGCTCGCCGGACCGACGCGGTGGGCCACGGGCATACGCCGGCGGCTCGCACCGAGCTGCCGCAACCGGCCCGGCGTCGTCTTCGGCGTCGTCGCCTTTCTCTATTTGCTGCTCGTGCTCTGGGGACCGACTCCGGCGCTCCAGCGCTGGTGGGGCATCCTGCTCCTAGGCGGCCTCGTCTTCCTCGGCGTCTGGGCGCTGCGGCGGGAGACGCTCCGGGAGTTCCCTAGCCCCGTCTAGCCGGCCCTCGCAACCTGGAAGGAAGGAGAAGAAGCGTGTCCGCATCGTCTGATCACGCGACGAGAAGAACGCTGCCGATTCCGGACCATCCCTACGAAGGCGACCTGCCCTTCGACGCGAAGGACCCGGATGCAACCTTCGCGCCGATCGAGCCGCTCCGTCCACCGGGGAACGCCCCCAACGTCCTCGTCGTCCTGCTCGACGATGTCGGCTTCGGGGCCTCGAGCGCCTTCGGCGGTCCGTGCCAGATGCCCACCGCCGGGCGGCTCGCGGCGAACGGCATCAAGCTCAACCGTTTCCACACCACAGCCCTCTGTTCGCCGACCCGCCAGGCGCTGCTCACCGGCCGGAACCACCACACCGTCGGCATGGGCGGCATCACCGAGATTGCGACGTCTGCCCCCGGCTACAGCTCGATACGGCCGAACACCTGCGCCCCGCTGGCCGAGACGCTGAAGCTGAACGGCTACTCGACGGCGCAACTCGGCAAGTGCCATGAGGTGCCGGTCTGGGAGACGAGCCCTATGGGGCCGTTCGGTGCCTGGCCGACCGGCGGCGGCGGTTTCGAGTACTTCTACGGCTTCGTCGGCGGCGAGACGAATCAGTACTACCCGTCGCTCTACGAAGGCACGACGGCGGTCGAGCCGGAGAAGACGCCCGATGAGGGCTACCACCTGACCGAGGACCTCGCCGACCGGGCGATCACCTGGATTCGCCAGCAGAAGGCGCTCATGCCCGACAAGCCCTTCTTCTGCTACTTCGCGCCCGGCGCGACGCATGCGCCGCACCACGTGCCCAACGAGTGGTCGGAGAAATACAAGGGCCGCTTCGACGCCGGTTGGGACAAGCTCCGCGAGGAGACCCTCGCGCGCCAGAAGGAACTGGGCGTCGTCCCGGCAGACTGCGAGCTGACGGCGAGGCACGAGGAGATCCCCGCGTGGGACGACATGCCTGCCGAGCTGAAGCCGGTGCTGGCACGCCAGATGGAGATCTACGCCGGCTTCCTCGAGCACACCGACTATCACGTCGGCCGGCTCGTCGACGCGCTCGAGGACATCGGCATCCTCGAGGACACGCTCGTCCTCTACATCGTCGGCGACAACGGGGCGAGCGCCGAAGGGACGATCAACGGGACCTTCAACGAGACGCTCATCTTCAACGGCGCCAGCGCGCTCGAGACGCCGGAGTTCATGGCCTCGAACATCGACGCGTTCGGCACGCCCGCCGCGTACAACCACTATGCCGTCGGCTGGGCGCATGCGATGGACACGCCCTACCAGTGGACGAAGCAGGTCGCCTCCCACTGGGGTGGAACCCGGAACGGGACGATCGTGCACTGGCCGCGCGGGCTCGAGGCGAAGGGCGAGATCCGCTCGCAGTTCACGCACGTGATCGACGTGGCGCCGACGGTCCTCGAGGCAGCCGGCATCCCCGAGCCGACGCACGTCCACGGCGTCGAGCAGCGGCCGATGGAAGGGGTGAGCATGCTCTACGCACTCCGCGATCCGGGCGCCGCCGGGCGGCACGAGACGCAGTACTTCGAGATGTTCTGCAACCGGGGCATCTACCAAGAGGGCTGGACGGCGGCGACCCGCCACTCGACGCCGTGGGTGATGGCGGAGTCGCCGCCGTTCTCGGACGACGTCTGGGAGCTCTACGACACCAACACCGATTGGAGCCAGGCTCACGACCTCGCAGCCGAGATGCCGCAGAAGCTCGCCGAGCTCCAGGAGCTCTGGCTTCGAGAGGCCCGCAAGTACAACGTGCTGCCGCTGGACGACCGGCGCGTCGAGCGTTTCGATTCCGATCTCGCAGGACGGCCGCAGCTCGTGAAGGGCAATTCGCAGCTCCTCTTCGGCGGCATGCGGCGCCTGAGCGAGAACTCGGTGATCAACGTCAAGAACAAGCCGCACTCGGTCACGGCCGAGATCGAGGTGACCGCAGGAGGCGCCGAGGGCGTGCTCATCGCCCAGGGGGGCGCCTATGCCGGCTGGAGCCTGTACGTGAAAGACGGCAAGCCCGCGTACTGCTACAACCTGCTCGGCCTGCAGCGGTTCAAGATCGAAGGAGACGCCGAGATCCCGGCCGGGACTCGCCAGGTGCGCATGGAGTTCGCGTACGACGGGGGCGGGCTCGGGAAGGGCGGCGCGGTTCGTCTCTACCTGGACGGAGATCGGGTCGGCGAGGGGCGCGTCGACGCGACAGTCCCGCTGATCTTCTCCGGCGACGAGACCTGCGACATCGGCAGCGACACCGCCTCACCGGTCAGTGACGACTACGCGGGTGAGGAGAGCGTCTTCACGGGCACCGTCAACTGGGTGCAGATCGACATCGCCGAAGCGGCGGAGGATGTCGACCATCTGATCTCGCCGGAGGAGCGCCTGCAGATCGCGATGGCACGGCAATAGGCAGCGGCCTATTCGAGGCCGGCGAAGGCGAGCGCCTCGCGCAGGCCGAGCAGGCCCTCCGTCGCTCCGACCGCGGTCGTGGCCATGGCGCCGAGCGCGTTTGCCAGCCGCGCCGAGCGCTCGAGCGGCCAGTCCGCGAGGGCGCCGTAGAGGAGGCCGGCGGCGAAGGCATCGCCGGCGCCCGTCCCGTCGACGACGCGAACGGGAAACGCCTGGATCTGTGCCTCGAGCTCCGGGCCTGAGACAAAGCAGCCGTCGGCGCCGGTCTTCAGGGCCACGGTGGCGACGCCGCGTTCGCGGAGCCACGTAGCGACGTCGGCCGGCTCGAGCTGGCCGGAGATAGCTCGACCTTCGGCGAGGCTCGGCGTGAAGAGGTCCAGGTGGGGAAGCGCCGGCAGGATACGCTCCCAGCGTCCGGTGGGGTCCCAGACCGGATCGAGGCTCGTGTGCAGGCCGCGCGAGCGCGCCTCGAGAAGCAGCGCCGCCGTCGGCCCTCCGTCTAGCTGCGGCATCACGAGCGCACCGCCGAGGTGGAATGCGCGCCCCGCGAAGAGGAGCTCGCGGGCGAGCTCGTCCTCCCGCAGCCGCCCATTTGCCCCGGGGAGATGGAGGAAGGTGCGTTCGCCCTCGGCGTCGACGAGGACGACGGTCGCCGAAGTGGGGACTGCCGGGTCGACGACGACGGCGCGAGGATCGATGCCGCGCTCGTCGAGCAGGCCGAGGACGAAGGCGCCGAACGGGTCGGCGCCGACCTTCCCCGCGACGCCGCTCGCCACGCCGAGCCGCGCGAGCGCGGTCGCGGTGTTGAGCGCGCAGCCGCCGCCACGCAGCGCGATCCCGTCGACGAAGCCGAGCGACCCGCGCGGCGGCAGCTCGTCCACCGGCGAGGCGATCACGTCGGCGACGAGGATGCCGAGGCAGACGACCGTTGGCGCGGCCGTCACGGCTGTCGCGCCGGATCCGGCCCGAGGCAGCGAAGCAGCCGCAGATTGCCTGACGCTCCGAGCGACTCGGCAGCCGCGGGGACTGCGAACCCGTCGCCGGGCCGCGCGGGGACGCCTCCGAGTGACCCGTCGCCGTCGAGCACGATGAGCACCGTGAACTGTCCGGCCGCTTCGGCGCGCCCATCGGCCCAGAAGAACGCGGGAGCCTCGTCCGGAAGCCCGACCACCGGCTCGTGTGCCGAGAGGTCGAGAGCGTCGAGCGCGCGCTCCCAGCCGAGGCCGAGGTGACTGTCCTCCGGACGGATCGGATAGCCCTGCCACTCGCAGACGAGTGAGAAGTCGGTCGGCTCCTGGAGCTCCGCGATGAGCACGCCCTCGCCGATCGCGTGCGGGACGCCTGCTGGCACGTAGATCACGTCGCCGGCACGAACCTCGACGCGATTCAGGGATCCGAGCAGCTCCTCCCTCGCCTGCGCCTCGACCCACGAGCGATAGTGGTCGCGGGAAACGGCCTCCCGCAACCCCACCCACACCGCTCCCGACTCGGCCCGGGTCGCGACGACGATCCACGCCTCGGTCTTGCCGAACGGCGATCCGAGGTTCGCCCGGGCGAAGTCGCGGCTCGGATGGAAGTGGACCGGCAGACGCTCAGCCGCGTCGAGGAGCTTGACGAGCAGCCCGGTGGAGGTGCCGAACCGGTCCAGATGCTCCCGGCCGAGCCACACGTCAGGATCGGCAGCGATCGCGTCACGGAGCAGCCGGCCGTCTGCGAGCCGCGACAGCCCGGCCCCCGGCTCGTCCCGCCCGGGATTCGCGGCCCCCGTCACCGACGCGACCCAGTCCTCGGGAAACGACCCGTCCGGCTCGGGCTCGCCGCGCAGCGCGCCGAGCAGCATGCCGCCGCGGTAGAAGCGATAGACGCGGTTCGGCAGAAGGGCCTGCGGCAGTTTCCCGGTTCGCTGGACCGGAGTAGTATTCCGCGCCGAAGGAGGGGGCCAAGCGAGGAGGAGGAAGATCGTGGGAGATTTGTTCAGAGGGACACGCCGCCGAGGCGTGATCGCGGCCGTCGCGGTCGCCGCGGTCGCGGTCCTCGCGGCCAGCATCGGCGCTGCCGCGAGCAAGAGCGCGCCGACGAGGGCCTCGGCGAGCCCGCGGGTCGCGTTCCTGCTGCCGGAGAACGTCACGCCCCGGTGGGAGGGCATCGACCGCCCGCAGTTCGTGAAGTCGCTGAAGAAGCTCTACAAGAGCGCGACCATCGACGTCGTCAACGCGCGCAACAACCCCGACACGCAGACGTCTCAGGCCGAGCAGGAGATCACGAAGGGCGCCAAGGTGCTCGTCGTAGCCGCGATCGACGGGAAGGCGTTCGGCGCAGTCGCCAAGCGGGCGATCAGCCAGGGCGTGAAGGTGGTCGCCTATGACCGCCTGATCTCGGGCGCAAAGATCTCGACCTACGTCTCGTTCGACAGCGTCATCGTCGGTAAGGCGATGGGCGTCTGGATGAAGGCGCACACGAAGAAGGGCGCACGGGTCGCGATCATCAACGGCTCGACGACGGACGCGAACGCGCACTTCGTCAACCAGGGCATGCTGAGCGTGTTCAGCAAGCTCTTCAAATCGGGCGCGCGCAAAGTCGTCGGGCCGGCGAAGGGGACGTGGACGCCTGGCTGGGATCCACCCACCGCCCAGCGTGAGATGGAGCAGTTGCTGAGTAAGAACAAGAACAAGATCAGCGCCGTGCTGTCGGCGAACGACGGGATGGCGGGCGGCATCATCCAGGCGCTGAAGGCGCAGAAGCTCGCCGGGAAGGTGCCCGTGACCGGCCAGGATGCCTCGCTGGAGGGCATTCAGAACATCGTCCGCGGCTACCAGGGTATGAGCGTGCTCAAGGACTTCCGCCTGCAGGCGGCGGCGGCGGCGAAGGCCGCGAACGCCCTGCTCCGCGGCAAGAAGGTTCCCGGGATCAACAAGCACTACTCGAACGGCGCCGGAAGCATCCCGTCGGTGATCCTGCCGGTGAAGGCGATCGACAAGTCGAACCTCAAGCTGCTGGTCAAGAACGGCTGGGTCAAGCTGCCCGGCATCGGCGGACTGTCCAAGGTCTGCAAGAACGTGCCGAAGAAGTCGATCTGCAAGTAAGGAGGCGGGCGCTGGCCGAGCACTCGCCAGCGGACACGGGAGGCGGCGGCTCGCCCGCCGCCTCCCCGCCTCAGCGAAACGGCGCCCCGATCCTCGAGCTGCGGGGAATCGAGAAGCACTTCGGCGCCGTCCAGGCGCTGCGCGGCGTCGACTTCGAGGTGTATCGGGGAGAGGTGGTCGCGCTCGTCGGCGACAACGGCGCGGGGAAGTCGACGCTGATCAAGACGATCGCCGGCACGCACCAGCCCGACGGCGGCTCGATCGTCTTCGACGGCAGGGAGGTCAAGATCCACTCGCCGGCCGCCGCTACGAAGCTCGGGATCGAGACCGTCTACCAGGATCTCGCCCTCTGCGACAACCTCGACGTCGTCGCGAACATGTTCCTCGGGCGAGAGCGAGCCGACCCGGCCGGCCTCGGCCCTCTTAACGAGCTGAAGATGGAAAAGCGCTCGCTCGACGTGCTCGCGAGCCTGAACGTGACGACGATCGGGAGCGTCCGCACGCCGGTGGCCTCCCTCTCGGGAGGCCAGCGCCAGTCCGTGGCCATTTCGCGCGCTGTGATGTGGAACTCGAAGGTCGTGATCCTCGACGAGCCGACCGCTGCGCTCGGAGTCGCGCAGACCGCCCAGGTGCTCGCCCTCGTCAAGCGGTTGCGCGAACAGGGGCTTGGCGTCGTTCTCATCTCGCACAACATCCAGGAGATCTTCGAGGTCGCCGACCGGATCATCGTGCTGCGGCTCGGGCGGCGCGCCGCCACGTTCGAGCACGACAAGGCGACACCGGACGACGTCGTCGCCGCCATCACCGGCGCCAGGATGCAGGCGGAGGCAGCGACCGAGGCGGTGGCGGAGTAGTGGCGACGGTTACGCCCGAGCCGTCCGCGATCGAGGAAGCGGTCGAGCAGGCCAAGCGAGGCGGCTTCGGCAGCGCGCTGAAGGCGCTCCTCCAGATCACGTGGCTGCGCCTGCGGACAGGCGAGCTCGGCTCGTTGCCCGTGATCGTCGCCCTCGCGGCCATCTGGGCGTACTTCGAGTACAAGGAGAGCGTCTTCCTGAGCGCCCGCAACCTCTCGAACCTCATCCTCCAGATCGGGGTCACGGGAACGCTCGCGGTCGGCATCGTGCTCGTGCTCCTGCTCGGCGAGATCGACCTATCGGTCGGAGCCGTGATGATCCTCTCGTCCGCTCTGATCGGCTGGTCGGTCACGAACCACGGGTGGGCGTGGTACTGGGGCATCGTGCTCGCGATCGCCGTGACCATGGCGATCGGCGCGTTCCAGGGAGCGTGGTTCGCCCTCATCGGCGTGCCGTCGTTCGTCGTCACCCTCGCGGGGTTACTCGCATGGCAGGGGCTGCAGGAACATGTGCTCGGCTCCGAGGGGACGATCAACGTCTTCGAGTCGCACATCAACGCTGTCGCCTTCTCGTACCTCCCGCACGTATGGGGCTGGATCCTCGCGATCGCCGCCGTCGGCCTCTTTGGCCTGACGGCCCTGTACGAAGCGGCGCATCGCAGACGCGCGGGCCTGCCCGCTGTCCCCGTGGCCGTGGTCGTGATCAGGATCGTCGTCGTGGCTGCGATCGCGCTCGTCGCCACGGCGATCCTGAACGGCTCGTTCAAGAACCACTGGGTGTTCGGCGACTACACGAGCGGCATCCCGACGGCCGGCGTCATCCTCCTCGGCCTCGTCATCTTCTTCGGACTGATCACGACGCGGACACGCTTCGGGCGCTACATCTTCGCCGTCGGCGGAAGCGCCGAGGCGAGCCGGCGGGCCGGCATCAACGTCTCCGCGATCCGGATCAGCGTCTTCGCGCTCTCGGGTGCGCTGGCGGGGATCGCGGGCCTGATCCAGACCTCGCGGCTCAACGCCGCGAGCCTCGCGATCAACCCGGGCGAGGTGACGCTGGAGGCGATCGCCGCGGCCGTGATCGGCGGCACGAGTCTCTTCGGCGGTCGCGGGAGCGTCTGGTCGGCGCTGCTCGGCGCGCTCGTGATCGGCAGCGTCGCAAACGGCCTCGACCTCGTCGGTCAGGGCCCCGACGTAAAGCTGATGGTCGAGGGAGCGATTCTGCTGCTCGCCGTGACGGTCGACGCCGTCGCACGCCGCGGCCGCGCCGCTGCCGGCCGCGCATGACCGAGACGATCGGCGTGGCCATGCTGGGCTACGCCTTCATGGGCAGGGCCCACTCGCGCGCCTTCCTCGCGCTCCAGCACCTCGACGTCCCGCTCCGCCCTGAGCTCGTCTCCATCTCCGGCCGGACGGCCGAGCGGGTGGAGGAGGCTCGGCGGACATGGGGCTGGGAACACGCGGTAACCGACTGGCGCGAGCAGGTCGCGGACGACCGCGTCGGTCTCTTCGACAACGGGGGGCCGAACGCCGCCCACGCAGAGCCGTCGATCGCCGCCGTGCGGAGCGGCAAGCACGTGATCTGCGAGAAGCCGCTCGGCCTTGGCGCGGCGCAATCCTACGAGATGTGGCAGGAGGCCGATCGGGCCGGTGTACAGCACATGTGCGGCTTCAACTACCGCTTCATGCCGGCCGTACGCCTGGCACGCGAGTTACTCGAAGCCGGAGAGCTCGGCGACGTCGTGCACTTCCGCGCCCGCTACCTGCAGTCCTGGGGCTGGGACGCCGACGAGAGCGTGTGGCGGTTCGACCGCGCGCAGGCTGGGACCGGGGCGATCGGCGACCTCGGCACGCACATCATCGATATCGCCCGCTACCTCGTCGGCGACATCGCAACGGTCTCGGCGCTCGTCCGCACGGTGATCCCGAACCGGCAGGTGGACGACCACTTCGTGGCGACGATCGAGTTCCAGGGCGGCGTCCCGGGAACGCTCGAGGCCTCCCGGCTCGCGCTCGGCCGCATCAACCAGACCACGTTCGAAGTGAACGGGTCGAAGGGCTCGCTCTCGTTCGACGTCGAGCGCATGAACGAGCTCGAGGTGACGACGGGGGGGCGCTTCCTCCGCCGCATCCTCGTCACCGAGCCGGAACATCCGTTCATGCGGCACTGGTGGCCGCCGGGCCATATCGTCGGCTGGGGCGACACGTTCACGCACGAGCTCGGCCACCTGCTGGAGGCGATCGCCGGCGAGCACGGCGTCGCTCCGCACGGCGCCACGTTCGAGGACGGCTACCGCTGCGACGAGGTCGTCGAGGCGATCCTGCGCTCGGCCGAGAGCGGCCGTCGCGAGGCAGTCACTTCGCGCGCGTGAAGACGAGCCTGGGCATATGGGCCCTCGGTCCGATGATCACCCGCTTCGTGCCGGGCGGGTACCAGCCGGAGCATGCGGGCGAGTCGACGGTCGAGCGCGTGCGGCGGGCGGTCGAGGGCCTCGGCGACCTCATGGACGGCTACGAGTTCCACTACCCGCAGGAGCTGTCCGAGGAGAACGTCGACGAGGTCCGCGAGGCGCTCGGCGAACACGACGTCTACTGCATCGCCACGGGCCTCCACCTCGATCCCCGCTTCGGCCGCGGCGGGCTCGTCTCCCCGGACGACGCCATCCGCGCGGAGGCGGTTCGGCGCACGCTCGCGGCGATCGACTTCGCCGGCGAACTCGGCGCCCACTTCATCATCTGGCCGGGGATCGAGGGGTACAACTACCCGTTCCAGGCGCCCTACAAGGAGAGCTGGGCGTGGCTGGTCGACGGCATCGGCCAGGCGGCGCAGCGCTGCCGCGACCGCGGGATCCTCCTCTTCCTGGAGCACAAGAACTCCGAGCCGGCGATGAAGATCCTCATGCGCAACATCGGGATGACCCTGCACGTGATCCACAAACTGCGCGCGCAGGGCCTCGACAACGTCAAGGTGAACATGGACTGGCAGCACCTGATCATGAACGGCGAGAGCCTCGGCGAGTATGCGGCGATGCTCGCCGCCGAAGGGCTGTTGGGCCACCAGCACGCCAACTCCGGCTGGGGCACGTTCGACGACGACAACATGGTGGGCGCGACGGCGTTCATGGAGACGCTGGAGCTCGCGCTCGAGCTGAGGCGCGCGGACTACGGCGCGAACGGCGAGCGGCTCGGCTTCGACCTGTATCCGTACACCGAGGACGCGGTTGCGGCGGTGCGCCGGAGCGTCCTCCACTGGCGGTTCATCGACTCGGTGGCTGCGCGGATTGACGAGGGCGCGCTGCGCGAGGCCCAGATGGCCAAGGATGCCGTCCGCGCGTATGAGCTCGTGTACGAGGCGCTCGGAGCGTGAAGCTCGAGCAGGCGCGACTCATCGTCGAGGCCGTGGTCAAGGCCGCGCCCGGCCCCGTCTCGGTCTTCGTCTGCGACGACCACGGTGAGCTCGTGGCGGCGGCCGTCATGGACGGCGCCGCACGGGACACGTCCGTGAACGCCCAGCGCAAGGCGTACACGGCCGCGAGGAGCGACGCGGTGACGACGCGGGCGCTCGCCGAGAAGGTGCGCGACGACCCCGTGGAGCTCGCCAGCTTCGATCCGTTCTTCAGCTTCTTCAAGGGCGGCGTCGCGGTGTTCGAGTCGGGGAGGCGGATTGGCTCCGTGGGCGTCAGCGGACTCCCCGGCGACGACGACGAGGCAATCGCCCTGCGCGCGATCGACGAGGCCGGGCTGGACACCGGGTGACCGCGCTCGTCGGCCTCGACGTCGGCACGACCGGCGTCAAGGCGGTCGCGATCTCACCGGGCGGCGAGGTGATCGCGAAGGCCGAGGCGGAGTACCCGCTCTCCATGCCTCATCCGGGATGGGCGGAGCAGGATCCCGAGGACTGGTGGCGCGGGACGCAGGTGGCGCTCGAGGCGCTCGGCGCGGACGGTGTGCGGGGGATCGGGCTCGCGGGGCAGATGCACGGCCTCGTCGCGCTCGACTCCGACCTGCAGGTGCTGCGCCCGGCGATCCTGTGGAATGACCAGCGCACGGCAGCCGAGTGCGCCGAGATCGAGCACCGCCTCGGCCACGAGGGCCTGATCCGGCTCACCGGCAACCGCGCGTTGCCGGGCTTCACGGCACCGAAGCTGCTCTGGCTTCGGACGCACGAGCCCGAGGTGTTCTCCCGCATCGCGCACGTGTTGCTCCCGAAGGACTTCGTGCGGCTGCGGCTGACCGGCGAGTTGGCGACCGACGTCGCCGACGCCTCGGGCACGCTGCTCTTCGACGTCGCTGCCCGAGGCTGGAGCGACGAGGTGCTGGTTGCGCTCGACCTGCCGCGCGAGTGGCTGCCGCAGGCGCTCGAGTCGCCGGCGGTCTCCGGCGCAACGTCGGCCGGCGTCCCCGTTGCGGCGGGCGCGGGAGACCAGGCCGCCGGGGCGCTCGGGGTCGGCGTCGACCGGCCGGGCCCGCTCTCGGTCGTGCTCGGGACGTCAGGCGTCGTCTTCGCCGCGCTGCCCGAGTTCGCGGCGGACCCGGAGGCCCGCGTCCACGCCTTCTGTCACGCCGTCCCGGACGGCTGGCACGCGATGGGCGTGATGCTGTCGGCCGCCGCATCCCTCCGATGGTTTCGAGACGCGCTCGCGCCCGGCGAGGACTACGCAGCCCTGGCCGCGGAGGCCGAGCGCTCGGACCCGGGAGCGGACGGCGTCACGTTCCTGCCGTACCTGGCCGGCGAGCGGACGCCGCATGCCGATCCGGCTGCGCGCGCGGCCTTCGTCGGTCTGTCGCAGCGGCACGGACGCGGCGCGCTCGTGCGTGCGGTGCTCGAGGGCGTGGCCTACGGGCTCCGGGATTCGTTGGAGCTCCTCGCGGAGCTCGGCGTCGAGCCCGAGGCCGGTCGGGCCTCCGGGGGCGGGGCGCGCAGCGAGCTGTGGCTCCGCATCGTCGCCTCCGTGCTCGGCATTCCGCTGGAGCGGACTGCGGTGGAAGAGGGAGCCGCGTACGGGGCGGCGCTGCTCGGCGGCGTCGCCGGCGATGTCTTCCAGGACGTCCACGAGGCGGTGGCGGCATGCGTGCGCGTTCGCGACACGGTCGAGCCGGATCCCGCGTGGCGGGAGGCGTACGAGCAGGGATACTCCCGCTTCCGCGCGCTCTACCCCGCACTTCGACGGCTGGAGGAACCATGACCCTCCCAACCCCGCTCGCCGCCAAGGGTGGCCATCCCCTTCATTCGTGGCGGGCCGCGGCCCTGACGGAGGCGTCGTTCGGATGAGCGCCGTCAAGTGGGGATTCCTGTCCACGGCGAAAATCAACGACCTCGTGCTGGCCGGCGCGCGCCAGTCGGATCGCGTCGCCGTCGTCGCAGTCGCCAGCCGTGACGAGCGCCGGGCGCAGGAATACGCGCGCGAAAACGGGTTCGAGCGGGCCTACGGCAGCTACGAGGCCCTGCTCGAGGACCTGGACGTGGAGGCCGTCTATATCTCGCTGCCGAACTCGCTCCACGTCGAGTGGTCGATCAGGGCGCTCGAGGCCGGCAAGCACGTCCTTTGCGAGAAGCCGCTCGACCGTCGGGCCGACGCGGTCGAGCGCGCCTTCGACGCCGCCGAGCGCTCGGATCGGATCCTCATGGAGGCGTTCATGTTCCGCTTCAACCCGCAGACCGCGAAGGTCAAGGACCTCGTGGACGGCGGCGCGGTCGGGACGCCGCGGGTCGTTCGCGCCGCGTTCAGCTTCACGATCACGAACCCCCAGAACGTCCGCCTCGCGGCCGACCTCGACGGCGGCGCGCTGATGGACGTCGGCTGCTACTGCGTGAGCGGCTCGCGGCTGGTCGCGGGCGAGCCGGAGCGGGTCTTCGGGGAGCAGCTGGTCGGCCCGTCCGGCGTCGATGTCCGGTTCGCCGGGACGATGCGCTTCCCGGGGGACGTGATGGCGAACTTCGACTGCGGTTTCGATCTCCCCGTCCGGGACGAGCTGGAGGTGATCGGCTCCGAGGGGTCGCTGTTCGTCGATGACCCCTGGCACTGCCGCGTTCCCGGCATCGAGCTGCGAACGGGGGCAAGGACGGAGACCATCGCCGTGGAGGCCGTGGATTCCTACCGCCTCGAGCTCGAGAACCTCGGCGATTCCATCCGCGGCGAGGCCGAGCCGGTGCTCGGCCGGGCCGATGCCGTCGGCCAGGCGCGCGCGATCGACGCTCTGTACCGCTCCGCCGCCGAGAGCCGCTCCGTTTCGCTCCCGTCAGCCGAATAGGCCTCCGAGCGAGACGCCGCCGTTGATCAGCCACTGGATCGGCGCGCGCTCGATCACCTGCCGCAGCACCCCGGCAGTAAGGGAGCCGATGTCGCCGCGGGACTCCGCCTGCTCGACCGCACGGAGTAGCCCCGCCCGGACCGCCTGCTCGATCGTCTTCCGGCTCCAGCGGGTCGGGCCGGTGCCCGAGAACGAGAGCACGAGCTGCTCGCGCGTGGTCCCCAGCCTGCAGGCGGCGCCGTCGAGGCCGTCCAGGACGATCCGCTGGACGGTGGCATCCAGGCCGCCGCCGGCGAAAGCCGCGTGCTCGGCGCACGGATGCGCGGTCGCCACGCTGCCGTAGCTCGCGCCGCCACGGCCGAGCTCGACCGCGATCAGGATCACTGCGGCGAGGCCGACTGCCGCGAGCACGAGGAGGCCCGAGCGGCCGGTCATCCCGTCCTCGCGCGGAAGGCCGGCGCGACGAGGCCGGCGAGCACGGCAAACGCCGCCGACAACAGGAAGGAGGAGCGAAACGCCCGCGTCAGCGGTGCGCGGACAGCCGCGAGCAGGTCGTCCCTGGCCTGGCGGACCTGCGGGTCATCGCCCGCGCCGTGCGCGTTGAAGGGCGCCGCGAGGTCGGGGATCTCACCGGCACGTGCGCGCCGGAACGCCCGGTAGAGATCGAGCGCGATCGGGATCTTTGCCTGCAGCGGGATCCGGGCCTGGAGAACGACGCGGGTGGCACTCGTGGTGGCGTCGTCGCCGGCGCGGTCGAGCGTGCCGGCGAGCAGCGGCGCAACCGCGACGAGCCCGATGACCAGGCCGAGGTGGCGAGCACCGACGGAGAAGGAGGCGCTCCGCTCGAGATCGCCGCGCTCGGCGATGGAGGCGGCTGTCAGCGGCACCAGCGCGAGCCCGAGCCCGACGCCGCTGATGGCGAGGGCGGGGACGGCATATGCCGCGCTGCTCGCAGGCAGGAACGCGAGCGCGACGAGGCCGGCCGCCAGGAGCAGCGCGCCGCCCGCGATCTCGACCGGCCGGCTGAGGCGTCGGGCGAGCGGCCGTGAGGCGACGGCCGCGAGCGGCAGCGCGCTCACGACGGCTGCGCCGGCCAGCGGACCGAGGTCCCAGACCGTCACGACGAGCAGCACGGCGAGGAACAGTGCGCCGACGAGCGCGGCGAAGGCGAGCGCGAGGCCGACGCCGGCCGCGAGCGACGCGCGTTCCTGACTGGGCTGCGCGGGAGTCACCGAGCGGGCGCTCCGCTCTCGTGCGGCCACGAGCGCGAGCGCTGCGACGGGCGCCTGGACGGCGAAGATCGCCCGCCAGCTGAAGAGCTGCGTCAGGATGCCCCCGGCCGCCGGGCCGGCGGCAGCGCCCAGCGTTCCGGCGGCAACCCAGACCGAGATCGCGCGTGCGCGCGAGCCGGCGAGCGCCACCAGCAGCGGCAGCGAGGAGACGAGCAGGAGCGCCGCGCCGAGCCCCTGCAC
>JBKPNC010000009.1:0-29263 GCA_046732435.1 Actinomycetota bacterium | reverse complement strand
TTCCTTCTTACCGGTTCACGCCGGCGTCACCAAGCGAAATTGGGCCAACTCACTAGTTGGGGTTATTGTTCAGGTCGGAGTCGACCACCAGCTCATCGGCTTTTATCGTTACGGACACCGCGTTACACTTCTGCCGAGCGTGGGCGCGTTGCTTCGATGCTGGTGGTGCGACGAACCCTTTAGGCATACGTGGTGGAGTGTCCGCCTGTTGTTCAAGCAGGTGTTATCGCGAGTGGCGTAGCGCACACGGCGCGCAGATCGAGCAGGCAGCAGGGCCTGCCTCGCTTGCGGGCAGCCGATACATCCCCGCCAACGAGTTGACGCTCACGTCTGCTCGCCCAGGTGTTATCAGCGCATCTACCGCTTTCTGGCGAGCGAAGCAGACTTCGAGGCGCGTCGCGACTCGGTGGTCGAACGCGAGCAGGCACTTAGAGAGGCCTGGAAATGGGCGAGGGAGGCGGATCCGCTTGGCTACCGGACTAGACCTCAAGCGAGTCGCCTCCGCGAGGAGCGCGCGCGCATCTGGGCGCTAGAAAAACGGCGGGACTACCGCAGCTGCGAGCACTGTAGGAGAGGCGTTTCGATGCGCAAGGGGCAGCGGTACTGCTCAACGAAGTGTCGGGTAGCCGCCCACCGGAAGCGACGCGCGTATGCGTTGGCAAGGTGAGCTGGACGTGGCTCGCGCCCCGCGTCGCACCGGAGCCTAATCACGGTGTAGGGGCCGAGCGCCCTGCGGAAGCTCAACGTTCAGCGCCTGCCATTCCTCGGCATAGCGCCGGCCGCCCTCATCCTCCAAGCCGAGAAGCTGCTTCAGGTCGACGACGCTCCGAGCCTCCGTGCGGTCGGTGTGCGCGTACACCTGGTTCCTCAACTCGATAAGCGCGTCGTGGAAAGCAGCCTGTCTCGGATTGGCCGGCTCCCAACCGTTTCGGAGGGAGCCCGCCCTGTTGCCGGGCGCGAATGGGCGCGCGTACGAGACTGCGATCGCGGTTTCGAGTGCGCGCCGCAAAGGCCCGTTGCCTTCCGTCTCTTGTTGCAGCGCGACTGCCGCAGAAGCGGCCTGCGCCATGTCAGCCTCAGCGAGAAGGAAGAGACGCAGCCGACGAAGGAGCCAGTCGCGCTCGCCGGAGTTTGCAGGCTGAGTCACGCCGTCCCGTCTACCTCTCGTCTACCAGGACTCGCCGAAAACCGGCGGAACCGGAGGGACATCGTTCATGACCGTCTCGGAAATGACTGCTAACTAGCGGATTCGCTGGACGCGATCGTAACCCGTTCATGTAACGAGTACTCGCTCGTGTAGTCCTCCACCGAAGGCAGTCTAACCCGCTCGAGTTGACTCGCCCCGAGCGCCCAAGGTCGCCTTGCGGACGACGCTCGGGCGGGGCAGACTCGGCCGATGGGCGAGCTTGCGGCCTTTTTCGGCATCGCCGTTCTGGTCATCGTCACGCCCGGACAGGACACGGCGCTGACGGTCAGGAACACGGTGCTTGCCGGGCGGCGTGGGGGCATCTTCACAGCCGTTGGGGTCTCGACCGGGCAAGGCGTATGGACCGTGGCCACGAGCGCTGGACTCGCTGCCGTACTCGTCGCGTCCGAGCCGGCGTTCCTAGCGCTCAAGTTCGCCGGGGCGCTGTACCTCGTCTATCTCGGCGGGCACGCCTTGCTCGCCGCACTCCGCGGCCGGAGCGCGATACTGCCCGCCTCGGCAGCAGAACGCCCTGCAATGGCGGCGTCGGTGGCCTTCCGCCAGGGCTTGGTGAGCAACCTGGGCAACCCGAAGATGGCGGTGTTCTTCACCAGCCTCCTGCCACAGTTCGCGTCCGCCGGCGCCTCGTTCTTCACCCTCCTACCGCTCGGCCTTCTGTTTTGCTCGCTGACGCTTCTCTGGCTGGCGGCGTACGCGGTCGCGGTGGCAAAGGCGGGAGCCGTGCTGCTCCGCCCGCGCGTCCGCCGGGCGCTGGAGGCCCTGACCGGGGCGACGCTCGTCGCACTGGGAGTCCGTCTCGCCGCTGAGCGCCGCTGAGTCAGGCGGTGCGGCGTAGCGTGCCGTTGTGGACGACGACCGCGTGGAGCTCGCAGTTGCTCACGGGGCTCGAGTGGCGTCGGCGGTGCTCGACGATTGGAACTCCCTCGATGTATGCGGCAAGCGCTCGCATTGTTCCGCCGTGCACGACGACGAGCACGCGCTCTCCGTCGTGGCGGCCGGCGATCCGGCGGAGGGAAGCGAGCGCTCGGTCGGCCATCTGCTCGTAGCTCTCGCCGAGCTCCCAGCCGTAACCGCGTGCGTCGTGGCGGTCGACGCCGTCGGGGAAGCGCGCGCGGATCTCGGGCCAGGTGAGCCCGGACCATTCGCCGACGTCGACCTCGCGCAGGCCGGGATCGGTGTCGAGCGGAAGGCCGAACCGGGCCGCGACGATCTCCGCCGTCTGCACGGCGCGACGGAGGTCGCTCGCGTAAACGGCGGTGGGCGGGCATGCTTCGAGCTCGTCGGCGAGCTCCGCCGCCTGCCGGCGGCCGACCGGGCTGAGGGGCGGATCCGCGTGGCCCTGGAAGCGGCCTTCGCGGTTCCACGCCGTCTCCCCATGCCGCACCAAAAGGAGCGTTGTCATCGCTTGTACGCTAGCCGGCCATGGACCTGGGCCTGCGAGACAAGGTCTGCCTCGTCACGGGCTCGACCGGTGGCATCGGCTTCGAGACGGCGCGGTTGCTGGTGGCGGAAGGCGCGCGGGTGGCGGTCACCGGCCGCCATTCCGAGCGGGTCCAGGCGGCTCGTCGTGACACCGGCGCGGCTGCGGGGGTCGTCGCGGATCTCGCGGACGCGGGCGGTGCCGCCTCCATCGTGGCGGACGTGACAGCGCGACTCGGGCCGGTCGACTGCCTGGTCAACAACGCCGGCGACGCGTACCAGACGACGTTCGAGGAGCTCTCTGACGAGCAGTGGGATGACCTCTGGCAGCTGAACGTGATGTCGTATGTGCGGGCGATCCGAGCCGTGTTGCCGGCGATGAAGGAGCGCGGGACGGGAGTGATCGTCAACGTCGCGTCCACCTCCGGGAAGCGCCCTTCCACGTCAATGCCGAACTACTCGGTGACGAAGGCCGCCGTCTTGTCGCTTTCACGGCTCGTCGCTGATCTGTACGCCTCTTCGGGCATCCGCTGCAACGCCGTCACGCCCGGCCCAACGGCCACGAGCGCATGGCTCGGCGAGGGGGGCCTTGCCGATCAGCAGGCCGCGCGGACCGGCAAGACGCGGAAGGAGGTGCTGGACGCGGTGGCCGCCGGCCGTCCGCTCAAACGCCTCGCCGAGCCGGACGAGATCGCGGCGGTTGTCGTCTTCCTTTGCTCGCCGCGCTCGGCCTACGTGACGGGGGCCGCGTGGAGCGTCGACGGCGGCACGGTGCCGATCATCCTCTAGCGGCGAGTCGCCCGGTTACGCAGCATCGCCTCGATACCCGCCCGCCGGCGCTCCGACGACGAGCGGGCCCAACGCTGGATCGCCGTCGCCGCAGCTCCGAGGCCTCCCAGCAGCTGGAAGAAAAGGATGCTAGAGGCGTACAGGACGCCGACCACGATCCAGCTCCACATTCAACGCAGCGTAGCCGCTCGTGGGGCGGGCTCGCTGGTGCCGGGCCGCGCCCGGCCGAGCGCCGCGAAATGTGGCTGGCTTTTTCGCAGAAGCCCGGCGGCGCGAATGTGGAGCTTTTTTCCCGAATTGGCACAGATGCGTGCGTCTTAGAGAGCTATGCTCGCAGCGGGTGGCGGGTGGACCCGACACCCCACCCTTGGGAGGGGTGGGCTGTTGTGACCGATGTCGCGATGGTCCGAACGCTGCGTAGCGCGGTGGGTGCGTCCGTTGGCGCGGGTGCGGGGGAACCACTGCAATGACGGGGCCGCGATGAGGGCCGCACGGGAGACTACGCTGACACCGTGGCGAACCTTGCCGGCCGGGTAGCGGACTCATTCGAGCTGATCACGCGTGAACGCGAGGAGGCGTTCCTCTCGCCGGGCGCGGTTCGCTCGTACGAGACGCGCGGCCGGAAACACGCCGACGAACCGTGCCGGCTGCGGACGCCGTTTCAGAGAGACCGGGACCGAATCGTCCACTCGAAGTCGTTCAGGCGCCTGAAGCACAAGACTCAGGTCTTCATCGACCCGCCAGACCACTACCGAACGCGGCTTACGCACACGCTGGAGACGACAGCGATTTCCCGCACGGTCGCGCGGGCGCTCCGCCTGAACGAGGATCTCACCGAGGCGATCGGCCTCGGGCACGACGTCGGCCACCCACCCTTCGGCCATGCCGGTGAGGAGGCGCTCGACGAGGCGCTCCGGCGCCGATTCCGGCGACGCTTTCGCCACAACGAGCACTCCCTGCGCGTTGTGGACGTCGTCGAACGCGGCGGGCGGGGGCTGAATCTGACGACGGAGGTCCGCGACGGCATCCTCCGGCACACCGGCTCAGAGGAACCGGCCACGCTCGAGGGGCGGATCGTCCGGCTCGTGGACCGCGTCGCCTACATCAACCATGACATCGACGACGCGATTCGCCACGGGATACTCGTCGTGGACGAGCTGCCAAGGGCCGAGATCGAGCTGCTCGGGCCGACGGGGGCCCGGCGGATCGATTGTCTCGTCCACGATCTCGTCGAGACGTCGGAGCACGACGGCGACATTCGGCAGAGCCCGGAAATCGGGGAAGCCATGCTCTCCCTGAGACGATTCATGTTCGAGCGCGTGTACCTCGGATCCGAGGCTCAGGCACAGCATCGCCGGGCGCGTGAGATCGTCCTCGCAATCTTCGAGCACCTCGCCGCACATCCGGAGCAACTTCCCGAACGCGATGGCGACCTCGCCGACCGCATCACCGACCACGTCGCGGGCATGACCGATCGTTTCGCGCTCGCCTACGCCGAGAGGCTTTGATGGCGCGGATCGCCCAAGGCTCGGTCGAGCGGGTCAAGGAGGCCGCCGACATCGTTGCGGTGGTTTCCCTTCGCACCCAGCTCAAGCGCTCCGGGTCTCGCTACACCGGGCGCTGCCCGTTCCACGAGGAGCGAACACCGAGCTTCTCCGTCAACCCGACCGAGAAGCTCTTCTACTGCTTCGGGTGCGGCAAGGGCGGCGACCTGGTCTCGTTCGTTCAGGAGACCGAGAATCTGGACTTTGCCGGCGCTATCGAATGGCTTGCGGATCGCTCGGGTATCACCCTCGAGTACGAGGAGACGACGCCTCGAGACGACGCGCGAGCCCAACACCGCCGACGGCTCCACGATCTCCTCGAGCACGCGGCCGCCTTCTACGAGCGCTACCTGTGGGACACGGCGGCCGGCAAGGCTGCGCGCGAGTACATGGCGGATCGCGACCTCGGCGAAGAGATCTGCCGCGAGTACCGGCTCGGGTACGCGCCCGGCGGCCAGACCCTGGCGCAAAAGGCACGAGGGGCGGGGTTCTCGCCCCAGGAGCTCGCGGCCGCGGGGCTCGTCAATCGCCGCGGCAACGACTATTTCGGGGGCCGCCTCCTCTTTCCACTCGCCGACCCGCGCGGTCGTGTCGTCGGGTTCGGTGCCCGGCGGCTGCGGCCGGACGACCCCCTGCGCGCGAAGTACGTCAACTCGCCCGAGGGTGAGCTGTTCAAGAAGAGTCAGCTCATCTACGGTCTCGACCGCGCGCGCTCCGCAATCGCGAAACAGGAGCGGGCGTGCGTCGTCGAGGGATACACCGACGTTCTTGCCTTGCGTCAGGCCGGGTTCGAGCCCGTGGTCGCGTCGATGGGCACCGCGCTGACCGAGGCGCAGATCCGAGAGCTCGGACGCCTGACGCGACGGGTCTATCTCTGCTTCGATGCCGATGCTGCCGGCGAGGCGGCCACGATGCGCGGCATGGAGCTGGCTGCGGCGCGCGGACTCGATGTGAGAATCGTCACGCTGCCCCGAGGCCTCGACCCTGCTGAGGTGGCCACCGAGTTCGAGCGATGGCTCGCGAAGGCGTCGCGCTATCTCCCGCACCGGGTTCGGCTCGAGCTCGAGCTCGCTCCGGATCGGCACGAGGCCTTTGTCCGTGTCCGCGAGCTGCTCTCCGACGTAGAGGAATCGCCCGAGCGACAGGAGGCCGTCCAGCTTGCCGCCGACCGGCTGGATCTCCCGCGCGAGCTCCAGGCGGGCCTCGCGCCCCGACGGCGGGGCAGGTCTGGAGCGGTCTCGCCGCGGGTGCTGGAGGCAGGGGCGCGGCTCGAGCGGGACGTGCTTGCCGCCTGCGTCGTCCATCCCGAGCTTCTGCCGGCGCTTTCAGAGCTATCCGAAGAGCACTTCGATTCCGACCTGCATCGTCGGTTGCGCACCCACCTCGTCGAGCAGACCGAGCCGACGCCCGACGTCGTCGAGCTGATCGCGGAGCTCGACGCCCACGCGGACGCGGAGGAGATCGGCGAGAGCGCAGGCGAGCAGCGGATCCTGCAGCTCCGCGACCGTGCACTCCAGCGGGAGCTCCAGGCGGAGCAGGACCCGGCGCGCAGGCTCGAGCTCCAGGGCTCGCTGGCACGGGTCCGCGAGGCGGTTCGCAACTTCGCGTCGGCCTGAACGCCGGCCGCCGACGAGGCATGGCGCGACCGGAGCGCCGCTACAATCCGACGCGGCTGCTGCCGATCCCCGGTAGCTCAATTGGCAGAGCATCCGGCTGTTAACCGGAGGGTTGTTGGTTCGAGTCCAACCCGGGGAGCTACACCCTCAGTAACGATACGGAAACCCGCGTGAATAGACGGGCATCGCTGACAAGCATGCCGGAAATGGGTCGCCGCGTGCGTACCCCGGTGCTATCCCGCTAGAGGGTTCCGCGCGGGGCGAGCCAGCGACTCGAGGAGTGAATCACCTGAGCGAGGCGATCGAAGGGCTCGTCATATTGGAGGACTCCGACGCCGACGTCTTGAGCGGAGGCGGCGATGAGCGCATCCGGCAAAGACACCCGGTGATAAACCGGACTCACAAGTGACAGGTCGCGCAACGCGCCGACTGCCGCATTGAAAACGCTTTGCGTCGTCGGGACGCTCCGAAGGATGCTCAGATCTTGCTCCCACTGCGCGAATTCGTGCGCGTCCCGGGCCGAATAGAGCAGCTCCATCGTCGTGATCGGGCACGTGCATATCTGGCCCGCGCGCATTGCCGCCGCCCTGCGGTCGCACCCCAGGGGTCGATCTCGAGCCGTTGGAGGGCATCCCAGTCCAGGCCCCGCCTACTCGCGGGAAGCTCAGGGTCGAAGCGGCCGTCCGCCGCTGCCACGCGGTGAGGGCACGCAGGGGCCCTGATTTCTTCACCACCTGTTCGCTGACGCTCGACGACGGCACGCCAGGCGTCTGGCGCTACTGGCCGGCGACGGGCAGGCGTGAGTATCTGCCTTTCCGGTTCGTCGCGTGAGCGCCCTCGGTTCACCTCGACGACGGGCGCCGTATCAAACTGGCGCTCTGCCGGTTTCTCGTTACGGGATCGACACCTTCGCCGTGTAGAGGTCGAGCTGGTGCAGTGTCCCGTCGGGGTTGTCGCCGGTGCTGTTGGAGTTGTCAGACCAAGCCGGCCAGAACGCGCCTGACACGAAGGCGGCGTGCGTGTAGTCGCCCACGTCGAAGAAGCTGTTCGCGTCGACCGCGTTCGACGTCCCGGCGCTAACGCGGAAGTTGGCTGCCAAGGTAGCCCCACCGTTTGTGGAGTACGTGGCCCAGATCTGGAAGTCGTCGTTGGGGATTCCGTCGGTGTCACCGCTCCCACCGGTTCCGAGGTCGTTTCGGGTGTCGTACCAGGAGACGGCAACGTCACCGCTGGATTGGTCGAGGGCGATCGCTGGGTTGTACTGACTGTTGACCGTATGGTCGTCGTTCAGCTTGGCTGCGGCCGACCAGGTCGCGCCGCTGTCGTCGGAGTGCTGGAACATGATGTCCGTGTTGTCGCTCTCGTTCGGCGTCTCCTGCGTCCAGATTAGGTAGACGCGACCGTTGTGGGCGCCGCCGCTGCGGTCCCAGGCGAGATTCGCCTCGGCGTCGACCGAACGATCCGGCTGCGCGGGGATGTAGTCGAACCCGCCGACGTGACTATGGGCGACACGGCTGTGCGCGGCGAAACTCCCTGAGCCGAATCCAGCGGGACCCAGACCGTCCGGATCGACGGATGTGTAGATGTTCGTCCCGCCCTGACCGTTCGTCGCATTCTGGTAGGTCACCATCACCTGACCAGCCGGCCCGACGGCGGTGTCGCCGTAATCGCCGTTGCTGTGGGGGCTGGGAACGCTCTCCGGCGCGCTGAAGCTCCCGAACTGCCCAAGCCCGGTGACAGGTGCCCCGAATGCCTTGATCTGCGTTCCGGGGAAGAACGTGTAACTGACCCAGACGCTGTTCCGACCGACCGCGATCGACGGCTGGTCGCCGTTCGTCGCGATGTCTGCCACCTTCGTGAACGAGATGCCGCCGTCGGTAGAAAGCGCAACGAGGACGTCACCACTGGTGTTCACCAGATAGGTCATCCATAAATACCCGAACCGATCCCACGCCAACTGCTCGTCGCAGCAGATCTCCCCGAGCGGATCACCGGTCGTACCGATCACCCGTCGCGCCCACGACCCGCCGCCGTTGAAGGACACGCCAACAGCCAGACCGGCGACAACATCCGGCAGCGTCGACATCGCCACGACGTTCGACGGGTTGGTCGGGTTGACCGCGATCGCGTCCTCCGCCTCGTTACCGGGCATCGCGGTCACGTTGAAGTTGACGATCGGCCCGGCGGCCGTCGCCAGAGTTGTCATGAACAGAGCACCCGCGAAAGCGAGCACGATCAGCGAGGACGTCCTCGCGAGCAACGGATTGCGCATGTGTGCCTCCCCCTACCGCCGACCTCGAAACGGCGCGATCCTACGCCACCGGTCGGCCACGCGTCAACCGGCTCGCCCGAGCACCCGTCCTCTGCGGTGAAAGAAAGACAGCCCGTCCGGGTCGCCCTGGCCGCTGGCGATCACCTGCGAGTTGCCGCCATCCAGGTCGGCCCTAACGATCGTGTGGCCGAAACCGTTGGCCCAGTAAAGGTGGTTGGTATCGACCGCCACCCCGCGCGGGAGCATCCTGGCCGCTGACGATCGTCTGTGGGTTGCTGCCGTCCAAGCTGGCCCTAACGATCGTGCCTGCGTAGCCGACGAGGCTGGCAGTCCGCAGGGGCCGAATCCTCGTTCAACCGACAGCCGCGTTCAATGGGCCAACCGGCTGCAGTTTTTCATGCGGCTTGCGGTGCAGCGCTGAGCGGGCTGTCGAAGCCGGGCCATACACATCCCCTCCGCAGGGCCGCGCCGCCCGGCACTCGACAAAATCGCGGCTACACTCCCGTGCCGCACAGGGGAGTAATCGGATCGGCTCGTGTCCGCTGCGGCCGGGAGCCGTGAGGGGAGTGAATGATGAGGGAACGCAGGCTTTTGCGTGGCCGTTTGCCATTGGTTGTGCTGGTCGTGCTGGTGGCCGCGCTTTCGGTTGGGGTGGGTGGAGCGGTCGCCGAGGACGAGGGCGACCTGATCCAACCGGTCGATTTCAGCCATAACGTGCTCGACGCTCCGGCGCCGGTGACGGGTGGTGTCTTCGGCAGCGGCCCGCTCGTCAAGACTGGCACCGCGATCTGCACGACGGCGACGCAGTTGGGCGCGAACGTGAACACGGACTGCGCGCCGACCGCGGGGCCGCACAACGAGACGTCGATTGCGGTCAACCCCACCGACCCGAACAACATGATCGGTGGGGCGAACGACTACCAGCTCGGGCTGAATCCCGGCGGCCATGTGACAGAGACCGTGCTGTCGCGCGCACATGTCACCTTCAACGGCGGCCGCACCTGGTCCGAGTACCCGCTCTACTCGAACTCGGCCTACCAGGCGACCGGCGATCCGGCGGTGGCCTTCGACGCGGACGGTCATGCGTACTACGCGACGCTCGGGTTCCGCTTCGTGGGCCCGTTCACTGAGCAGAACCCGGACGTGCTTGTCGCCAACTCGGGCGACAAGGGCAAGACATGGAGTGTTGTCAAGGTCGGAAGCGGCAGCGGCACCTTCACCAGCGTCGGTGATCTGCTGGACAAGGAGTACGTCGCAGCGTGGGGCCATGGCAACGCCATCGTGACCTTCGGCGACTTTCGGCTCGCCCAGAAGGGCTCGTTCGTGAGCGCCAAGATCTACAGCGTCGTCACCCACGACGGCGGCCAGACGTGGACGAAGCCGACGCTGATCTCGGGGGATCTCGATGAGGCGTTCGTGTCGGTGCCGACCGTGGCAGCCGACGGCCGCATCTACGTCGCGTTCATGAACACCGACGACAACACGACCGGCCGTGACACGTACTACGTCGTCGAGGTCTCGCAGACGACCGGTGAGCGCGTGGCCAGCCCGTTCCCGGTCGGCCTCGTCATCGACGGGTTCACCGACTATCCGATCGCGTTCGGACGGCCGACGTATCAGGACAGCCTCTTCCGCACCTGGGCGGCGGGCAACATCACCGCTGACCCGACGAACCCGACGCACCTCGCCGTCGTGTTCTCGGACATGCGGAACAGCGAACTGCCGGCGCCGCCGAACCCGTACGACGCGGTGACGAACTCGGACGTGATCGTCAGCCAGTCGTTCGACCGCGGGCGCACATGGTCAACACCACAGGCGATCGCGCGCGCCAACGACCAGTTCATGCCTTGGGGCGCATTCGACGCCGCCGGCAGGCTGCGCATCGGGACGTTCGACCGTGCGGCCGACCCGGCCAACCACCTCTACAACTACTCGCTATTCAGCCAGACCGGTGCATCCAGCTTCTCCGCGACGACGGTCTCCACGCAAATGTCCGATCCAACGAGGGAGGACCGTTGGTTCGCCCGCACCGTCGATCCTGCTTTCCCGAACGCGACGGCGTTCCTCGGCGACTACAGCAACATCGCCGTCGTCCCAGGCACCACGGCCGTCGTCGCGTACTGGACCGACATGCGCGAGCAAGCCTGCTTCGCAGGCACCTGCGGCCACGGCGAAGACGCATACTTCGCCAAGACCGGCTAACCCGGCCGCGCTTTGGGAGGGGCGCCGCATCTGGCGGCGCCCTCCCGCGCGTGCCTCCTTGCCTTCCTCGCGTCGTCAAGACCGTGCGGGAGCCGGTCGCGCCGAACGACGTCGCTCCGCCCAAGCCACACTCGCTTGGACCCGGACGATGAAGCTGGCGGCGCCGCTAACACTGTTACTCCTCACACCCGCCTGCCGACTGCAAGAGCAACCGGCGTAGCCCGTTCGCAATACGGTCACTCGTCCACGATCAGCAGTGGGCGGCGGTTTACCGTCTCGATTGGCCGGGAAGCGCTGTGTCGACGATTCGGGTCGGCCCGACGCCCCTCCTCGGGGCCGGCGTTTCACAGGGGGCCGGGCCGCACCGAACTGGCCTCTCGCGGCCGCCCCCTCTGCATAGACGACGAGCACTAGCACTTACCAACGCCGGCGAGCACACCCGAAGCAGGCTTTGCGGCTCTACGTTGCCAAGCGAGGCAGGGGCGCTACCGCCCGCCTACGTCGCCGCCGCCCGCAGGGAGGCGCTTGCCGCGCGCGCGCTTGCGGTCGCGTAACCGAGAAGCTCCAACTCCGAACCGGCGACTTCCTCGGCGCGGCGGACCTCGCCCGGATCGCGCCGCCGGTGGATGCCGATCGACTTCGGGTGCGCTCTCTCCAGCCTCTTCCGCATCGGCTTCGTGAGCGGGCCGTCGACATGGTCCGCGATCTGGCGGCCGACCGCGACCGGCTCGCGCACGAGATCTTCCTAGCGCGTATGGAGAACGCGCCGGCTGCCGGCGACATGTGGCTGGGAGAGGAACTCGTGGCACCGCCGCACCATGGTCCGCCACATCCAGATCGCTCGCACGTAGGCAGAAGCGGCGAGAAACGCCTCGTCGTCGCACTCGTCGACCCACCACGGGACGTAGCGATCGTCCCTTAGCCGGCGAGCGGCATCTCGTTCGTCTTGAGTGCCCGCAGCTTCGCGTCCGTGAGGATGTCGTACCTGCGCACGAGCGAGTCGGCGACGTCCCGGCCGTCACGGTAGATGTACACGAGGCCAGCGTTCGGCAGCGCGTTGTACGCGTACGACGGCGAGAAGGCGAGGAACGGCTCCTTGTACGCGAAGCGCTCGGCATGCCGCTCGCCTCGAACGGCCGCTGACAGCCCGCGGATTCCGTCGCGCGCAGCAAGCCACTTCCGCATCGCCGCTGTCCGCGCGTTGTACATGCCCGAGCTGAGGTACTCGCGGATCGTGGTATCGAAGGCAGTCAGCAGCGCGCTCCGAAGCTGCGGCGAGGACTCGTGCTCATAGATCTGCGGGATCGCAGGCGCGAACAGCTGGCCCTGAACACACTCCGTCGCGGGCATGGCGTCGAGCGCCAGCATCACGAACGTCGTGCCGGAGCCGGGCGCGCCGAAGACCACGGATTTGCGCATCAGCAGAGGGTCCGAAGCAACTCCCCCATACGCCCGTTTGCGATCCGAAAGGCGCTGATATGCGCGTTTGTCCACTTGCCGTGTGCTCGGCTCGTCATCAGATCGTGGTGGTCGAGTTCCCCGACGGGTGCGAATCAAACGACCGAGGGCCTCTTGTATGTAGACGAGGCCACCGACGTGCTGCGCGAACCCGGGTCTCGCTCGATCCGCCTTCCAGAGGGGGAGCAGAAGCGATCGCGCCCGCGTCTATCCGAGTTGCCCAGGCACCCAAGGACCCCCTCGCCCCCACGTCTCGCCGTCGCCTGGGCGCGTCGATCATGACACCCGGTGTAAACCGTGTCGAGTGCGCGACCTGTTCGTTTCGATGGCGCGCGACCTGTCCTTTCGGATCGTACGCGTGCTCCGACATCGTCCCCGCAACCCCGCCGACGACGGACGACAAGCTCCGGGACCTCGACGAGCAGACGGCTCGTTTCTAGCCACGCGGCCATGCGCTTCTCGCGGCGGGTGAGCCGGACGATGACGCTGTCCGCTAGCGTCCCCGGAGCACGACGTTCTGCCCGAGGACTTCGTCGGAAGCGCAGTCAAGCGGTCCGCAGGCGGCAAGGCGTGCGTCGACGGACACCGGACCTCCGGTGAACCTGCCGTCGGAGCCAATCACCGTTGCGCTCCACGGATGCGCGACGCCGTCGCAGGGTCCGAGATCATCGAGCGACGCCGTCCCGGTGTTGATTTGGAAGCGACCCTTCTGCTGGCTGACGATCAGGTCGAGAAACGCGATATCGGCGTTCGCGCACGTGAAGTTGCCACCGATCGTCGCCGTGCCCGAGCGCGTCAGCACACCCTGCGGGTCGACGGTTACCGCAGCCTCGGCCGGAAGCGTTTCCGTGCTGTCGAGCGCGAGCGCGCTGGCGTTGCCCGCCATGGACAACGCAGCCAAACATGCGAGCGATGCCAGGCTCACAAAGACCCCAAGACGTCGATTCACAGCTCCTCCCTCCCCGATTCGCCTACCAAGCCCCATAGCCTAGGGACCTATCGTTGGCCATTCCTTACGGGTTCCTAAACCTGTCGGTGCGGTCGGCGCCGTTGCGATCAACGGGGACGTGTACTCCGACGCGCTCGCCCGACGCGCTGCGAAACCTGTATCAGCGGATCACGACCAGGGGGTACTCGGAGTGCTGGGGAAGGTCGTCGAGGATCTCGTGCCACGGAGCCTTCGAGCCAACAAACATGTGCGCCGGCGGCTTGAGCGTTGGCTCGTCGATGAGCGTTCCATTAAGGGACGCGGACGTAGCCGTCGCGCGTCCAATAGAGAAGCGACCAACATTGCCCGCAGCGGATTGCGTAGTCCGCGTCGGGATCGCCGTCCACGAGCAACGACTCGGCACCCTTCGTCACCCTCAGTTTCTCGCCCTCGATCTCGCCCCACGGCAAGAACGCCGAGCCTGTCGTCGCGCGGCAGTTCGAGCAGTGGCAGTTGTACGCGACGACGAACCCGTCCGAGACCTCGTACGCGATGGCGTTACACGCACAGCGCCCCCTCAGCACGAAACACTCTAAAAAGAGGCGCACACGCCCTGACCTATCGATCATGCCAGCGCATCCAAACCACGTCTGTCCCCTATCTAGGGGGACGACCACCGAGAGGCCGAGCGCCAAGCGCGACGCCACCGACGACGTGCGTGCGAGTGTGATGCGGGGGAACGACTGCCTCGCCAGGGTATCACTGAGGTGCCGTTCCCCCGCACTAGACCGCGACTGCCGCACCGCCGCGGTCGAAGGTGTAGATGCCCACTACCCGCGTCAAACGAAACGTTCACGGTTCGTTGCGATTGTCGAAAGCCGGGCATCGCGCACCCCGCTGATGGGCAACACGTCAAGCGAGGGAGCCTCGCTCGCCGGCCGAACGGCTCAACCCGTTCGCCGCAGGGCCGGGCTAATGCAGCGAGGCCCCCTCACACATCACGGTAAGACGGCCTACGCGGATTCGGAAGCACCGAAAGGACGGTTCGCTCTACCCATCCGGAGGGTGCCGCTCGCAGCGCGGCGGCATCGAGGACGCACGATCCAGCCTCGATCACTTCGAAGAGTTCGCGTCCTCACCGTCGCCGCCGCCGCACGAGCACATCAAGGGGGGCATCAAACATTCCAGACACCAGCCGCGCACCCCGCTGCAACCCTCCCTTCGAAAGTTTCGCCGTTTCAATTTTTTGAGCTGTGAGTGAACGTGACGGCGGCTGAGCTTCACGACGATGCGGTGGAGGCGTATGAGAGCGCCGTCATGCGCGTTCGGCTGCTACGGGACGAGTGGGAGCGTCTGGGTAGGCCGATCCTGTCGAAGGGCTCGATGAATCAGGAGATCGTCTCGCCGTTGTTGCGGGCGATCGGCGAGGCGGAGATGCTCGCTGACCGCTTGCGGCGGGCGTTGCTGAAGAGGCATCGGGGGCCGGAGCCGAGCGCGGTGTTGCGCCTTGATGGGAGGAAGCCGCCGTCGCGGCGGTTGCGGGAGGCGTTGGGAAAGGGACGGCGCGCCGATGGCGGTATGGCTGTCACTGTTGAGTGGAACCTGGCAGGTACGGGATGTCCGCAGCGCGGAGGCGTTGTGCGCGTCCGCGATCGGCCGGAATCTCAGCGAGAGGCTGAGCGCGGGCGCCTTCGAAGATCTGATGGCGTACTTGCTTCGCTGTGCTGGTCGAACTCGACCGCAAATACGATGAGCGGTTGGACGGTGGCTACGAGGCCGGCCGGGCATCGTTCGCCGGGTACGCCTTCTACATTCTCAGCCGGCGCAAGGCCGACTGGATCCGAAAAGCGACTCGGCGACCAGCGTTACCGCCGACCGGAGATCGTTTTCGCCGGTGACGGTCACGACCTCGAACGGCTCGGCGGGGCCACGCACCCGGATTCGGTGGTCGAGGTTGTCGCCGCGGGCGCAAGCGACTCTGCGGCAATTGGCGAGCCCGATCTCGCAAGGGTGCTCGCAAGCGGAAGCCGCGAAGGCGATCGGCGTCTCCTCGCAGCGGGCGCGAATGCTGCTCGACGAGCTCCGCGTCGAACTCGAAAGCCTGGCTGAGCGTTAAACAGGCCGGACGCGCTCGCCGCGGTAGGTCGACCGCTCCATGAGCTCGCGGTAGTCGGCGACCCGGATCAGCGGCCGGCTGTACCCCTCGAGGCTGACAATCGGGAGCGCGCGGAAGACGGCGTCGACGGCGCGGCGCTCGAGGCCGAGCTCGCGCAAATCGGTGCGGCTCAGGAAGGAGGCCGGATTGTCGAGCCGTTCGGCCGGCGACGGCCGGGACGGCCGTGATTTAGCTGTATCCGGTTTCTCGCCTAACGGGGTATCAGGTTCTATATAGGGGGTAACCGTAGTTTCCGGATACAGCCTCCTCATGGCTGCTGGGGGTAGCAGGGCGTGATTGTCGACTAGTAGCGGCGGGCGAGTTCGGACGGCTCCCACAGGTCGGGTGCCGTGTCGGAGTCGCCGGCTTTTCGTCGGATCAGGAGCCCGTGGACGAGCAACTCTTCCAGGCCGCGCCGTGCGGCTAGCGTCGGCAGCCTCGCGGCGACGGCAATGTCCCGCGTGTTCTGCTCGCCGCGTCGCAGCAGGTGGAGCAGGACGGCGCGCCGGGTGGGGGGATCGAGTCGAGCCCGGCGCGGACGATGGCGTTTGCCGGCTCGCGGGCGCCGATCGCTTCGAGCGCGACCAGCAGTTTGTGGAGCTGGCGCACGAGCCTGGCCGGCCCTTCCGGCTGGTGGACGAGCACGATGTCGCGTTTGTACGGGTCGCGGTCGACGGCGCTGCGCGCGCGCACGACGAGCGACGTCAGCGCGACCAGCAGCGCCTTCTCGTCTGCGGTGACTGGTCGGAGCGTTACATCTCCAACGTGGGTGAGGAATCCGTGGACGGCGTCGCGGAGCTCGGCCCGCATCGTGGCCGTGTCGGCGCCGTCGAGCGCGAGTTCGGCCATCGTGTCTTCCCCGCCTTCGGGCAGCCGCACGGTCACCCAGCGCTCGCCGAGCGCACTGAGTACGGCGTGGTGGCGGTCGAGCGCCGATGTCGCGGCGGCGACTAGCCCGAGCCGTCCCGTCCATTCGAGCCGCACACCGCCGTCCGTCCCAAGGTCACGCAGGTAGCGACCGTCGTAGATGTCGCGGAGCGCTTGTAGCACCTCTGCGCGTCGTGGCGCAGCGTCAGGATGGCGCCCAGATCTTTGACGACGAGAATGCCTTCGTCGCCGAGCTCGCGGAGTAGGCCACCGGTCGCGGTTTTCGCACGGTCTTTCCGCGATGTCCCCGAGAGCAGCGCGGCCACGGTGAGCGAGCCGGTAACCCGAACGCCGGGAAGTCCGTCCAGCGGTACAAGCATTTCCGTTTTGCCGCGGCTCGAGCCGGCGACGTAGATAACCCAGACGGGGGCGCCTTCGCGCATGCGTTTTGCGACCACGGTTGCGAGCGCGAGCTCGAGCGGTGCCGGGTCGGGCAGGTGTTGCCACTTGCTGAACGCGCGACGACCTGCTCGAGCGGGCGCGCCGGTCCCGTGTATGCATCGACGCCGATCGTCTCTGCCGCCGGATAGCGGCGGTACACGTCCGACACGATGTCGCGCACGTCCTGTTCGGGGGCCGGTTCGGCGCTCTTGACGCTGTTCTCCGCGAGCACAGCAGCCGTGGCAGCTTCGTTCCGAGAACCCGCGTCGCCGCAAGGTGCCGGCCGCGGACACAAGTGTCGTGTGCCGCTGTCCTGTCGGGATTGTCTTCGGTAGCCGTTCGGCTTTCGCAGTCTTGCGGTTTTTTCGCGCCGAGCGCGAGCTCGGGAAGCGGCGCCGGCTCCACGTTCGGGTCGATCCAGTACCGTGCGCGACCCGTGTCGGGGTGAATGCTCGGCGGCCACATCGAGTAGGCGCCGTCGGCGCGCAGCTCGAGACCGGGGCCGAGCGGCCGCGTTTTCACCGGGCCGCCAATCCTGAAGACGTACTGCCTGCCGTCGTCGGGGCCGGCCGTGCACATCGTCAGTGTCCGTGGCAGCTCGAGCAGGCCGAGCACGCTGGCGAGCGTCTCGTTGCCTCCGTTGCGTGGGTCGACGTCGAGTACCGCCAGGCCGGTTGCCTGGCCGAGCGGTACGCCGACGTTCTGCCTCGGTGACCCGGCCCACCAGCCGGCCACGAGCTCGCGGTTGAGCGAGGCGTCCTTGAATCCGTTTGATGTGCGTGGCTGCTTACCAGAAGGCCGCAGGGGGAACACAGGGATGCCGGCGGCGATGAGCTCGAGCGCGGCCCGGGTAAGCTCCGACTACCCGGTGCTACTCGAAGACGAGTCCGTCGTGGACATGGCCGGGGAGCTCGATGCTCGGACAGTCGCCGAAAGCGTCGAGGAGGTCGCCGCAGACGAGGCACCAACGGTCGGGCTGGGTGGGACGGTGGCGCGTTCATCAGCCGCCACCGTCCCATCCAGGTTGTCGGTCACGGCCGCAGCCGCCACGGTCGGGTCAGTAGGGGATGCCGTCGACACCTGTGCTGTTGTCGGCCTTCTGGATCGCGACGCGGTAGCTCGCGTACTCACCGTTCCCGTCAAGCCGTGGCCGCTTGCCCCGGTAGTGGATGGCGACGAAGTCACCTGGCTGCACGTTCCCGAGCAACTCGCGCTGTAGGACGGTGTGCCACGTCCAGACGGCGTGCTCGTCACCGTCGGTGCCGCGGACGGTGAGCACGTCGCATTCGGCTTTCTCGCCGGCTTTGGTGGTGATCTCCGCGTGGTCCCAGCTGACGGCCGTGCCGGCCAGCGTCGCGCCGGGTTCGGGCCGCGACGCTTCGGCCTGCTGACCGCCGGCCACGTCGAGGCCGTCTACCACCTGCTCCCGAGCCGGCACCACCTAGCCTTACTCTGGCTGGACTGGTCCGGGGCGAGGGTCTCGAGGTCGACCTGACGACCGTCGGCGACTACGACGAGCCGCGGCAGCGCGTGCGCCTGCGACCGGCCACAACCAAGACTCGCCGCGCGCTCTGGGTCGAGCTGCACCCGGCGCTCGCCGACGCGATCAAGGCCGGGCTTCCGCCGCGCGATCGCGACCCCGAGGCGCGCCTGTTCGCAGGGTCAGGCGCCGATGCGCTTCGGACATCGATCGCAAAGGCCTGCCGGGCGGCAGCGATCCCACTCTGGAGCCCGCATGATCTGTGCCATCGCCGGATCTCACTCCTGCACCTGCGCGGCGTGCCGTGGGCGCGGATTGGCGAGTTCGTCGGGCAGCGCAAGCTCTCCGTGACCGCGGAGACTTATACCCACGTACTCAGCGACGAGACCGAACTCGACTACGAGGGGATGCTCTGATGCCTGGCGAGCGGTGGTTCCGTCAGTTCTGCGTCCCCGCGCACCTTCTGAACCGCTACCCGCGCGCCCGTGCCAGCCTGTGGGCTCTGATCTATCCCGACTTGTCTCACGGCTAGAAACGTGACCGCCCCGCGCTCGCGGCGTGCGTACCCCCGGTGCTACCCGGACGCCAAAAAGATGCCGTTTTGCAGGCCGCTTCGAGTCCAACCCGGGGAGTGAGGAACGCCTCGGCTAGCGTTTGACGCGCGATGCGAAGCGTGGCTCTCGCGCTGATCTCGGCCGTCGGCATCGCGGTTGCCGGAGTGGCATTCGGGTGGACTCACGGGGGACCGGCCACTGCCCGCGCGGAATCAAGCGAGCTTCGGCCGGACCTCATCACGAAGCGACCGGATCAGATCTTTCTGCAGGTGACGAAGGACGGCCGCCGATTGGTGCGGCTGTCGAACGAGGTCGTCAACGCGGGCGCAGGGCCGCTGGAGCTGCGGCCGCGCAGGGACGACTGCAACCGGGATGGCAACGTTCGGAACGACCGGACGATGTACCAGCGGATTTTTGCCGACGTCAACGGCGACCGCCGCTTCTCGCGCCCCGTCGACAAGCGTTACCGGACGATCCGGGCGGGGTGCAGCTTCTATCACCCGCAGCACAAGCACTGGCATTTCGAGTCGTTCGCCGCGTACGCCGTCTACGCGACGCGACCGGACGGATCGCTCGGCACGCTCGTGCGCGGGGGCACGAAGGTGACCGGCTGCCTCGGCGACAGCAGGCACCGGCTGCGGGAGCTACCGGGCTCACCGAGGCGCCGGTACTACGGACGTGTACACCGCTGCCGGCGCGACTCGATCGGCGGCATCTCCATCGGCTGGGGCGATCTGTACGACGCGCGCACCAGCGGCCAGGAAGTCGACGTCACGGGGCTGCCACAGGGCGTCTACTGCGTCGTGTCGCAGGCCGATCCCGCAAACCGGGTCGTCGAGTCGAACGAGGGGAACAACGCGCGGTCGACGCGGTTCGTTCTCGGCACCGAGTCGCTGACCTGGCGGCCGTATCGGCCGTGCTCCTGACGCGTCGGCCCCTCTGGCTAGGCGGCGCGGGAGGCGAGCTCCGGCTCGGCCTCGTGCGGCTGCTCCTCCGCAGCGACGGGTGTGCGCGATTGCACCAGGACGGCGGCGAGCACGGCTCCAAGCGCAGCAAACGCAGCGGCGGCGAGGAACGCGGCGTGGTACCCGCCGTTGAGCGCTGCCGCTGTCCCGTGGCCGGCCCCGAGTAGCGTGTCCGTTCGGGATGCGGCGAGGCTGGCGAGGACGGCGAGGCCGAGCGCGCCTCCCATCATCTGCGTCGTGTTGACGAGGCCGGACGCCAGCCCGGCTTCGGTCGGGGCGACGTCGCCCATTGCCGCGAGCAGCAGCGGGTTGAACGAGAGGCCGCCGCCGAGCCCGAGCAGCACCATGCCGGGCAGGACATCGACGACGAAGCTGCCGTCGACGGGGGCTCGGAAGAAGAGCAGCAGGCCGGCGGTGAAGAGCCCGAAGCCCACGACCAGCGGCGCCTTGATCCCGAAGCGCATCACGACCTTCGCCGAGAGCCCGAGCGAGAAGCCGCCGATTACGAGCGTCGCCGGCAGGTACGCGAGGCCGACTTCGAGGGCGGAGTACCCGAGAACCCGCTGCAGGTACAGGGCGGACAGGAAGAACCAGCCGAACATCGAGCTTGCGAGCAGCACGGCCAGGACGTTCGCCGCGGCGAGCGTTCGTATTCGGAAGAGCCGCAGCGGCATGAGCGGCGCGGAAACCCGAACCTCGAGCGCGATGAAAACCGCGAGGAGGACGGCGGAGGCCGCGAGCAGTCCGAGCGTCTGCGCCGATACCCAACCGGCGGAATTTGCATTGACGATCGCGTAGACGGCGAGCACGAGCGCCGAGGTGACCGTAACCGCACCGAGGACGTCCGGGTTCGTGCGATCGCCCACAGGCTGCTGCGCCGGCACCAGCCGGAGACAGAGGGCGAACACGAGGATGCCGATCGGGAGGTTGACGAGGAAGATCCAGTGCCAGTCGAGCGAGTCGGTGAGCACGCCGCCCAGCAGGACGCCGATCGTTCCGCCCCCGGCCGTCACGAACCCGAACACCCCGAGCGCTTTGGCGCGGCCGGCGGCGTCGGTAAACAGCGTCATGATCAGCGAGAGGGCGACGGCCGCGACGATGGCGCCGCCGAGGCCCTGCACAGCACGGGCCGCCACGAGGAAGGTCTCTGAGTTTGCGAGTCCGCACGCCAGCGAGGCGAGCGTGAAGAGGGCGATCCCGACGAGAAAGACGCGGCGCCCGCCGAAGAGGTCGCCGGCTCGGCCGCCCAGCAGCAGGAAGCCGCCGAAGGTCAGCAGGTAGGCGTTCACTACCCAGGCGAGGGATGCTTCGGTGAATCCCAGGTCGGTCCGGATCGACGGCAGCGCGACGTTCACGATCGTCACGTCCAGAACGATCATCAGATCGCCGAGGCAGAGGACGATGAGAGCGAGCCACCGCTGCCGTGCTTCGGTCATGGACTGTGCCAACGAGGCGTTCGCGGATGTATTCCCACGTGCGGTGACGCCGATTGACCGTTGAGTCCGACAATCCGGGATGGCACCCTCTACGGCCATGTCTCGGAGGGCCGTATTGGCGGCCGCAGTAGGCGCCCTCGCGTTCTCGGTGCTGGCCGGTTCCTCGGCGGCACGCGACTCGCGCACGCTCGAGGTCGCGACAGTCGCCTATGTGGTCGACGGCGACACGATCGACCTGCGAGGCGGAGGGCGAGTTCGGCTGGTGCAGATCGATGCGCCTGAGGTACGAGAGCGCGAGTGCTACGCGCGTCGGTCGTCGCGTGCATTGCGCGCGCTGCTGCCCGCCGGCTCAACGGTTGCGCTGCTCCCGGACGCCCAACTCGACCGTGTCGACCGCTACGGCCGCCTGCTTCGCTACGTCTTCCGCCACGGGAAGAACGTGAACCTGGCCCTTGTCGCACGCGGCGCCGCGACCGTCTGGTTCTTCGAAGGTCAGCGCGGCCGGTACGCGGCGGCGCTCCTGGCCGCAGCCCGCAAAGCGCGCCGCGCGCGCCGCGGCCTCTGGGGAGCCTGTACTGCGGTCTGGGATCCGTACGGGCCGGCAACGACGCGGTACAAGGGAACCAGGACCCCGGGCTGAGGCGATTGCCGGACGCCGCGCGTTGCCCGAACGGCGCGCGGCAGCCGTTGCCATCATGTGCGGCCAGGGGGACCAGGGGAGACCACGTGGGAGTCGACCACGCAACGGACGCGGAGATCGTCGAGGCGCTCGAGAAGCTCGTCGACGACGACGTGAGCCCGGGAACCTTCGTCGTCCTCGAGGCCGATCCAGCGCGCGGCTACTACATCCAGTTCGCGATCCAGGGCGACCGGCTCTTTTGCGAGGCAGTGTCGAACCAGTACCTCGAGCCTGAACATCAGCTCGACGCGGATCACTTGCGAGCGCTGGAGAACCTCGGGTGGCGGCAGCCCGAGTACGAGGCACAGAACTGGTTCCGAACCTTCCGGCCGGTCAGCCGTGCCGAGTACATGGAGATCGTGGCGCTCGCTCGCAAGGCCTTCGCCGGCGTCTATCGGCTGCCGGAGGACGTGCCCATCTCCATGACCCGCTCGTGGGACGGCCAGGTTCTCGCGCCGGAAACCGAGATCCGGTTCGCAAGCGAGGGGCACCGATCGACCTACGAGCGGGTTGCCGGCTACGTCGGCGAGCTCTACGGCGACGACGCAGAGGCCGATAACCGGCGGCCGCTCGTCTTCGTCCAGCAAGGCTCGGCGGTGACGACCGTCGCGGTCAACCCGATCGTCGTGCACTGGACCGTCCTCGACTTCCACTCGCTCGTCGTCCGTGACGTCGAGACGACGCCGGAGCTGATGCGGTGGCTGCTGCGTCGGAACAACCGGCTTCGCATGGGCGCGTTGAGCCTCGACGGCGACGGTGACGTCGTTCTCAAGCACTCGCTTCTCGGCGACACCGTGACGCGCGAGGAGCTCCAGATCGTCCTGGCGACGCTCGTCGAGCTGGCGGACGAGCTCGACGATGAGATCACCGGCCGGTTCGGGGGTTACACCGCCCGTGACTGGGCCTACCGCTAGTCAAGTTTTTCAGTCATTCCAACGCGATCGCCTCACCCCTCGGTGTGCTTGATCTCGGAGATGCGGCGCTGAGCGTCGCCGAGCGACATGCGCCCCAAGCAGATCGCATCGTTCAACTCGTTCTCGATGCGGTCGACCCGTTCGGCACGCGGTCGCGGCTCGGGCCACAGATTGCGCGGGTCGGTCGGATCCCCGCCGAGCTCGAGGCTGATGAGGTGGTCCTCCTGGTAGTCGGACCGCAGGCCCTGGCGCCGATACTGACGCATCTGTCGCAGCACGAGGTCGTCGGTATAACTCGAAGGCGGCCGGATCGTGTCCGTCCATCCGCGACGGCAGATTGTCTCGTGGATCGTGCTCGGAGTCACGTCGGGGTTGACGACGCCCGGCGTGAGTGTCCAGCTCGCCCGGTCGGGGGAGAGCTTCGGCCGCCCGTGCGAGCCGAGCTCGTACATGACAACGCCGACGAGCAACGCGCTGACCGCTCCGACGAGAACGAGATCCGTTTGACCGCAAGCCATGGAGCCACGCTAGAGACGGGAGCTCCGTGCGGCCAGGGCCCGTACGACTGTTGGCGCACAAGCGTTGCAGACTTGTCACACCGCGACGGACCCGGCCGAAGCCGCCCCACGAGCAGGCCGGTACGCACCCCACCCGCGGCGCGGCTCAGCCGGCCGCTTCGTCGATCCCCAGCTGCGGTTCGGGCAGCGGAGTCGGTGCGCGGCTCGGTCGTCGCCGCCGCACGCGGGACGGCGTCCCGCCCCATTCGTCCGCGGCCGGGAGCCCCAAGCGACGCCATGCCCACCCGACCGCGGCGAAGGCGGCCGCGGCGTAGACCAGTCCGATCACGAGATCGACGACGTAGTGGTTCCCGGTGTAGACGGCCGCGTACGACTGCGCAAGCGGATAGATCGCAGCGACTGGAATGATCCACCAGCGCCAGCGCGTGCGCCAGGCGAGCATGGCCACGAACAGGAAGACGAGGACGGCATACCCCGCATGGAGTGAGGGGATTGCCGCGTCCGGATTCCCCTGAACGAGGTCGTACGGCGCCCAGAGTGTCGACACGCGCGAACTCGCATGACCGCCGATCTTGACGACCGAGATCAGACCGTTGTCGCCCGCCTCCCACGGGGGCGCCGCCGGGAAGGCGAGGAAGGTGAACGCCGCCGCGAAGGACAGCGTGACCATCGTCGCGGCAAAGCGGTAGAACAGGGCACGCCGCCGCATCCAGAGGACGAACGCTAGGGTCAGCGGGACGAAGGAATGCACGCGAGTCACCACGAGCAGCAGGGAGTCGTACCACCGCTCGTGCCCGGTCCAGAACCAGCTCTGCAGCACGCTGGAGGGAACGACGCCGTGGAAGAGCCACCGCTCGGCGTTGAGCTGCGGGTCGAAGTAGGGGTTGGGGCGCAGAGCGTGGGCGAGGCCGCGGAGCTCGGCGTAGACCACGATCAGCGCGACGAACGGAGCCCAGTCGAGGAGGTAGCGCCGGGCGCGCCGGATCGCGAGCGCGGGAGCGAGCAGCAGCACCGCGTACCGGTCCGGCGAGATCGTGAAACCGAACAGCACGCTGGCCGCCGCGACGACGAGCAGCAGCACGAGCGCGGCGAGCGCCACCGTGCGGCCGGTCAGGTCTGGCCGTGGTGGGCCCCAGCGCTGGGGGGCCTCGCCGCTGTGCTCCTTGCCATCGCCAGCCGGTTCCCCTTCTGGGACGCGCCGCTGACCGCCGACGAGGGTGGGTACGCCGAGGTCGCCCGCCTGTGGAAGGGTGGCGTTGCCCTCTACGGCGACGCCTGGGTCGATCGTCCGCAGGGTCTGTTGCTCGTCTATCGCGGCCTCCTGGACGTCGGAGGCGGCTCAGCCGTCTCCCTGCGCGTCCTGGCCTCGATCGTCGCGGCTCTCGTCGTCATCGTCACGATGCTCCTCGCGCTCCGAATCTGCGGGACCATAGAGGCTGTTACGGCGGGGGTGCTACTCGCTACCTTCGCGGCCTCTCCCTGGATCGAGTCCTTCACCTTATCGGGTGAGCTACTGGCCGCGCTTCCGGCGACGCTGGCGCTGCTTGCGTTCACGGGGTACTTGGCCGGTGGGCGCGTCCCGTGGATTGCCCTCGCGGGCCTGCTGACGGGGTGCGCGGTAATGGTGAAGCAGTCGGCGTTCGACGGGGGGCTGGCGATCGTCGCGTATCTCCTCCTCACCGAGCGGCGGCGAGGCGTCACCAAAGCGATCCTTCTGGTCGGGGCGGCGCTCCTGCCGGTCGCGGCCGGCGCGATCGCAGCCTCGAGCTTCTCCGATTGGTGGGGCGCGGTCGTCGCGTATCGCGCGCAGGGCGACTCGCTGTTCACGGGCTCGCCGCTTCATCGTCTGGGCCTCCTCGTGCACTCTGTTCCGGAGGCGGCGAAGGCGCTCGGCCTTCTGGCCGTGCTGACCGCGATCGGGTGGCGAGCCGCTCCGCTGCTCGCTCGGCTGTGGCTTGTCGCCGCCGCTGTCGGCGTTCTCGGCGGCGGCAACTTCCACGACCACTACTACGTCCAGCTCGCCGCGCCGCTCTCACTGCTCGGCGCGGTTGGGATCCGGCTGCTCGTCTCCGAGCGGCGACGGGTCGTCACGGCTCTCTGCGTTGCCGCGGCCGCGGTGACGCTCCTCCTCAACGTGCCGCTATGGGCCACGAGCGACTCGGCGCAGGCCCGGGCGATCTGGCCGAACGACCCGCACGTTCCGCATGCCGCCACCGTCGCGGCCTACGTGCGCGCACATACACGGCCCGGCGACCGCGTCTTCGCCCTGTGGGCAGCGGCCGAGGTCTACTACCTGGCCGAGCGTCGCCCTGCGGTGCGCTACATGTGGTACCGGAACATCCAGGCGATCCCGGGCGCGCTGAACGCGGCCCGGGAGGCGCTTGCCAACCGCAAGCCGGCATTGGTCGTGCTGGTGCAACCGCCAAAGGCGCTCGACCCTTCAGGCGCGACCACGCGAATCCTGTTCCGCAACTACCGCCTGGTGACGAGAGTCGACGGCACGCCGATCCTGGGGCGGCGTAGCCCACCTGCCGCCTAGCGTCCCGCACGCCAGCGACGCACCAGCGCGATCTGCTCGTCGGCCTCGGGCGACGAGACGCGCCCGTCCGGGAGTCGCCGCCGTAGCCGGGCAATTCGCGCAAGCGCGTCGGCAGGCGCCATTCCGTGCCGGACGAGATGGCAGCCCACGACCGTTCCTGTGCGCCCCCGGCCGCCCCAGCAGTGGACGTAGACGACGTCCCCGCGCTCGAGCGCCTCGTCGATGACGTCCAGGATCCGGATCATCTCGTCGTCGGTTGGGACGGAGAAGTCCCGGATCGGCGCTCTGACCCGCCGAACACCGCGCAGGTGCTCGCCATACGGCGCGAGCTCGCCCTCCTCCGTCAGGTCGACGACGAACGTCACGGACCGACACAGCCGGTCGACGTCGTCGGGCGAGAAGGGGTAGCCCCCGGCAAGCAGCCAGCCCGGCTCCACCCAGTAGGCGTTTCGAAGCGGGCACCCGAGATCGGGTTCGCGGCGGTCGGGTCGTGGCGAGACGTGTCGCGATCGCATCAAAAGCGTCCCAAATGGTCGCGCTGCCCTTTCGCGCCGGGCAACTCGCCCGGATCCTAAAACCGGTGTCCACGACATGCACCGGCTACGCAAAGGAGGGATTGGTTTGAAGGGTAGAGCGAAGTCATTGTGCGTTCTGGTCGTCGCCGTCCTGGCGATGATCGCAACATCAGCCGCCGCCGCGACCACTGATGGATACCCGCCGGAAGATCCGGGGTGGGCCGACGGCTGCTACGCGACGGACCTGGGTGACCCGACGTTCATCGACGGCGCGTGCCTCACGACAGTATCGGACGAGAGCCTGGCCGGTGAGCGCGACCTAGCGGGCAACGTCTGTAAGCGCGTGCTCGCGCAGCGGGTGTTCAGGAGTTGGGCCGGGTTCGTGGTCTGGCGGTACAAGGAGCGCGTTCGCTTCTGTTACAACGGGCGAATCGTCACCTCGTCGCAGCGCTTCCGCTGGGCGACGTTCGAGAACGGCGGCGGCCTGTACTGGTCCTTCGAAGGGCACGTGGCCAACTCCTGTCGCTGGGAGGACTGCTCGGACCAGCAGGGCACGTGGAAGACGTACTACGGGACGCAGGGGAAGTTCCAGGCATGCCTCTGGTCCTGGGGAATCCACATCTGTACGACCAGGCTGCCCGGCGTCGGTATCGAGGCGTTTGGGAACGGCGTGTGGCACTGGAACACATGGGGATGATCGTGACGCTTCGACGCGTGATCATCGCCCTGCTTGTGCTCGCCGTCGTCTGGGGCCTGGTGATGCTCTTCTTCGTCATCGGGCACGGCAGCGGAGCCGCCGCGTGACGGCAGCCGCGGCCGCGGAAGGGAGGGGAGGAGGAGCAACAACTGACCGCGCCTTCTCCCCTCGCACGCGACCCTTCCCCTTGAAGGGAGTCCGATCCGTCCGGCAAACTTTTCCGTGCCGATGGATTCACTCCGGAGCTTCCTTCGGACACACCGCTGGCCTGCCCTCGCGGTGCTCGGGGTCGTCATCCTCGCCGGGAGCCTCGTCGGCGCCGCGTACGCGTACGACGCCTCCAAGTCGAGCGTGATCGCGTCGGGCGTTCGCGTTGGCCGCGTCAATCTCGGCGGATTGTCCGCCGATGCCGCTCGCCGGCGGCTTCAACGCGCCTTCCGGCCCCTCGAGGGGCGGCTCGTCGTTCACGCCGGCAGCCGACGTTTCACGCTCACGGCGGCCGCGGCCCGCGTCGACCTGCATCTCGACCGGGCCGTCTCCGAAGCGCTGGCGCGTAGCCGAAGCGGATGGTTCCTCCAGCGCGCCGTCCGGGAGCTCGCAGGCAATCACGTGCACGCGCGTATCGACCCACCGATCACGGCGTCCGCCGCAGCGGTCGACCGCTTCGTCCGGCGAGTTCGTGCGAAAGTCGAGCGGCGCCCGCGGAGTGCTCGGGTCGAGCCCACGGCCGACCACCTGATTGTGATTGGTGGCCATAAGGGCGTCGTCGTCAATGTCCGGAAGCTTCGGCGCGAGGTCCAGCGCGCGCTCGTCACGCCGCACGCTCGGCGATGGATCGCCGTCCCGAGGCGGTCCAAGCCACCCGCGATGACGCTGGCGAAGCTGCGGCAGAAGTACAAGTCCTACATCACCCTCGACCGCGAGTCGTTCACGCTGCGGGTCTACCAGCATCTGCGGCTGACGCGGACGTACACCGTCGCCGTCGGGCAGATCGGGCTGGAGACACCGGCCGGCGTCTACCACATCCAGAACAAGACGGTCGACCCGGCATGGATCGTTCCGAACAGCGCCTGGGCGGGGTCGCTCGCCGGCCAGGTGATCACGGGTGCCGGTGACCCGCTCAAGGCGCGCTGGATGGGGATCTTCAACGGCGCCGGCATCCACGGGACCGACGAAACGTGGTCGCTTGGACACGCTGCCTCCCACGGCTGCGTCCGCATGTCGGTGCCGGACGTGATCGACCTCTACGACCGCGTTCAGGTCGGCACGCCGATCTACATCGGCTAGAAGCGGCGTCCCGTCACAGGACTAGCTTCGCCACGGTCTGCAGGGCCTCCACCTGCCGGGTCGAGCAAATGAGGGTGGTCACGCCCGCCTCGCGCCATGCGTCGAGCCTCGAAGCGATGCGAGGCCCGGGACCGACGAGCGCGGCCTCGTCGACGAAGCGGTCCGGCACGGCTTCGGCCGCGTCCCGGTGGCGGCCGGCCAGGTAGAGCTCCTGGATGCGGCGTGCGTCCTCCTCGTAGCCGTAGCGGGCCATGAGATCGTTGTAGAAGTTGCGACGGCGCGCACCCATGCCGCCAACGTAGAGCGCGTAGAACGGTTTGAGCGCATCGAGCCCGGCCCGCACGTCGTCGGTCAGGAGGAGCGGTGCGGTCGGCGCGATGTCGAAGTCCGCGGGCGCCTGCTCGAGGACAGCGCCGAAGACATGTCGTGCCCGTTCGGGGACGAAGAAGAACGGAAGCCAGCCGTCGGCGATCTCGACCGCGAGCTCAACGGCGCGCGGCCGGATGGCGGCGAGGTAGATCGGAATCTCGCTCCTGACGGGCCTCAGCATCAGCTTCAGCGGCTTGCCGAGACCCGTTGCACCTTGCCCTCGGAAGGGGATCTGGTAGCGCTCGCCGTCGTAGGCTAACCGTTCGCGGCGGATCGCGGCCCGGACGACCTCGACGTACTCGCGCGTTCGCGTCAGCGGCCTCGACCACGGTTCCCCGTGCCAGCCCTCGACCACCTGCGGACCGGAGACGCCGAGGCCGAGCCGGAAGCGCCCGCCGCTCATCAGGTCGAG
>JBKPNC010000008.1:0-9058 GCA_046732435.1 Actinomycetota bacterium | reverse complement strand
GACGAGAAGATCGGCGTCGTCGTGCGCGATCGTCGCGGCGATCACCTCGTCTCCGGCGCGCAGGCTCATCCCGCGCACGCCTTCGGTCGCCCGCCCCATCGGCCTGGCTTCGCGCTCGTGGAAGCGAATCGCCTGGCCCTTGCGCGAGACGAGCAGGATGTCGTCGTCCCCGGAGGAGTGCAGGACGTCGACGAGCTCGTCGTCTTCGCGCAGCTTGATCGCGATGATCCCGTCCGCCTTCAGCGGGGTGTTGTACTCGTCGAAGCGTGTCTTCTTGACGACGCCGTTCTTCGTCGCGAGCACGATGTACTCCGCCTCGCGGAAGTCGCGCGTCGCGATCACGGCTCGAATCTGCTCGCCTTGCGCGAACGGCAGCAGGTTGACCACGGCGCGGCCCTTCGACTGGCGCGAGCCGAGCGGCAGCTCGTGCACCTTGAGCCGGTACACCTTGCCGACCGTGGTGAAGAAAAGCAGGTAGTCGTGGGTCGACGCGACGAACAGGTGCTCGATGTAGTCGTCGTCCTTGAGATCCATCCCCATCACGCCGATGCCGCCGCGCCGCTGCTCGCGGTACGTCGTGATCGGCAGCCGCTTGATGTAGCCCGATCGCGTGATCGCGATCACCATGTCCTCTTCGGCGATGAGGTCCTCGAGCTCCAGCTCGTCCTCGGCCGCAACGATCTCGGTACGGCGGTCGTCGTTCCGGCCGTAGCGTTCCTTGATCTCCAGGATCTCCTCCTTGATCAGCGCGTCGATGCGGGCCTGGTCGCTGAGGATTGCCCGAAGCTCGGCGATCCGCTCCTTCAGATCGGCGTAGTCGTCCTGGATCTTCTTCCGCTCCAACCCGGTGAGGCGGGCGAGTCGCATGTCCAGGATCGCTTGCGCCTGGATCTCGGTGAGCGAGAAGCGTTCCATCAGCCCGACCCGCGCCTCGTCCGTATCGGCGGCAGCACGGATCAGCGAGACGACGGCGTCGATGTTGTCGAGCGCAATGAGGAACCCCTCGAGGACGTGAGCGCGAGCCTCCGCCTTCTTCAGCTCGTCCTTCGACCGCCGGGTGACGACTTCGCGCTGGAACTCGAGGTAATGCCGGACAAGCTCGAGCAGGCTCAGCGTCCGCGGGACACCGTCGACGAGCGCGACCGCGTTGTAGCCGAACGTCGTCTGGAGCGGGGTGTGCTTGAACAGCTTGTTGAGGACCACGTACGGGGAGGCCTCGCGCTTCAGCTCGACGTAGATCCGCATCCCGTCCTTGTCAGAGTGGTCCTGGAGAGCCTCGTCCGACATCGGGATCTCGGTCAGGACGCCGGACTTGACGAGGTCGGCGATCTTCTCGATCACCCCGCCCTCGCCCGCCTTGCGAACGCCGTACGGGAGCTCGGTGATGATGATCGCGCTCTTGCCGCCGCGCAGCTGCTCGATGTGGGCGCGGCCGCGAACGACGATCCTCCCGCGCCCCGATCGGTAGGCATCGCGGATGCCTGATCGACCCACGATCGCACCGCCGGTCGGGAAGTCCGGCCCCTTGATGTGCCGCGAGAGGCGCTCGACGTCGAGCGCTGGATCGTCGATCAGCGCGACGATCGCGTCGACCACCTCGCCGAGGTTGTGCGGCGGGATGTTCGTCGCCATGCCGACGGCGATTCCGGACGAACCGTTGACGAGCAGGTTCGGGAAGCGGGAGGGCAGGACGGTGGGCTGCCGGCGCGACTCGTCGTAGTTCGGCTCGAAGTCGACGGTGTCGGCGTCGATGTCCTGCAAGAGCTCCGTCGCCATCCGCGACAGTCGGCATTCCGTATATCTCATGGCGCCCGGCGGATCGCCGTCCACCGAGCCGAAGTAGCCCTGGCCGTCGACGAGCGGATACCGGAGCGAGAACGGCTGCGCGAGTCGAACGAGCGCGTCGTAGATCGCCGCATCACCGTGCGGGTGGTAGTTGCCCATGACGTCGCCGACGACGCGGGCCGACTTCCGCGTCGGGCGGCCGGGCTGCAGCCCCGCCTCGTGCATGGCGTAGAGCACGCGTCGGTGTACGGGCTTCAAGCCGTCGCGCACGTCCGGCAGCGCGCGACTGACGATGACGCTCATCGCGTAGTCGAGGAAGCTCGAGCGGACCTCCTGGTCCAGCTCGCGCGGCTCGACGCGGCCCGCACCCAACGGCTCGTTGGTCATATCAGTCAATGCCCCTCACCACCCGCGGAAGTTCCGATCGCCGTAGCCGGGCTTTGCCCGGCGAAGGCACAGCGCGGGACGCGCGTGTGCCGCTCAAAGAAGGGGGACCATGGGGGAAACCTCGTTTCCCCCATGATTAGACGTCGAGGTTGCGAACGTCGAGGGCGTTCTGCTCGATGAATTCACGCCGCGGCTCGACCTCGTCGCCCATCAACCGCGAGAACCAGAGGTCGGCCGCGGCTGCGTCTTCGACGTCAACGCGGACGAGCGTCCGCTTTGCCGGGTCCATCGTCGTCGGCCAGAGCTCCTTCGGGTTCATCTCGCTGAGACCCTTGAACCGCGTGATCTGCATGCCGTGCTTCGCGAGATCGAGTGCGCAGTTCTGGAGATCCCCGAATGTCGTTGCGTCCCGCGTCTGCGAGCCGAGTCGCAGCGAGAACGGTGGCAGCCCCCCGACGACGTCCTCCAACCGCGCGTACGACTTGCGAACCCGATCGTAGATCGGTGACTCGAACAGCGACACGGGCACCAGGACGACCGTGGCGGCGCTTGTCTCCTCCTCGACGACCCGAACCCGGAGCCCAGCGGCCTCGACCGTCGGCTCGAGGCCGTACCCGTTCGCCGGCATGGCGGCGATTGCGCTCACCGCGTCCTGCGGAGTCAGCGCATCGGTCTCGACGAGCCCGTGGCGCACCACGAAGTCGGCCGGCGCGTGGCCGAAATCTGAACGAAGGCGTGCGAACCACCCCTCGAACTCGGCGAGCGCGCGGTGGAAGCGTCCATACCGTCCCTCGGTGAACTGCACCTCCGCGCCGTTCCGGCCCTCGATCGCGAGGTCCGCGAACCGCTCGCGTACCAACAGCTCCTCGAGCTGCGCCTCCCGCTCGAGGTAGGTGTGGCGACCGCCGAGCCGCACGAGATAGAGCGGCGGGACCGCGATGTACACGTGGCCGCGATCGAACAGATCGGGCATGTGGCGGTAGAGGAACGTGAGCACGAGCGTCCGGATGTGCGCGCCGTCGACGTCGGCGTCGGTCATGACGATGACGCGGTGGTAGCGCAGCTTCGAGATGTCGAATTCCTCGCCGATGCCGGTGCCGATGACCTGCACGAGCAGCTGGATCTCGGCGTTGGAGAGCACCTTGTCGATGCGGTTCTTCTCCGAGTTGATGATCTTCCCGCGCAGCGGCAGGATCGCCTGGTTCGACTTGTCCCGCGCCTCCTTCGCGGCGCCTCCTGCCGAGTTGCCCTCGACGATGAAGAGCTCGGCGAGCTCGGGATCGCGAACCTGGCAATCCGCAAACTTTTTCGCGATGTCGCCGCCGAAGGCGCCCTTCCGACGCGTGAGGTCACGGGCCTTGCGCGCTGCCTGGCGGGCGCGGGCGGCCGAGATCGCCTTCTGGATGATCTGCACCCGATCCTTCGGATGCTCCTCGAGGAATTGCGCGAGCTTCGCGTTCACCGTTTGCTCCACGAACCCGCGCACCCATGGGTTACCGAGCTTCGTTTTGGTCTGACCTTCGAACTGCGGGTCCTGGAGCTTGACGGAGATGACAGCGGCAAGACCCTCGCGGACGTCCTCGCCCTCGAGATTGTCCTCCTTCTCCTTCAGAAGCGGGCGATCTCCCTCGCGCGCGAAACGGTTCAGCGTCCGCGTGAGCGCAGCGTTGAAGCCGGAAAGGTGCGATCCGCCCTCGTGGGTGTTGATGTTGTTCGCGAAGGCGTAGACCGACTCGACGTACTTCGTGTTCCACTGCATCGCCACCTCGACCTGGCCCTGCTCGGCCTCGCTCTCGAAATAGATGACGTGCTTGTGGATGGGGTCCTTCGCCTCGTTGACGTAGGCGACGAAGTCGCGAATCCCACCTTCGTAGTGGAACTCGACCTGCTTTCCGTCGGCCCGCTCATCGGTGAGGACGATCCGGAGGCCGCGCGTGAGGAATGCGGTCTCCCGTAGACGCTGCTCGAGCGTCTCCGGCGAGAACTCGACCTCCTCGAAGACCTCCTGGTCGGGAAGAAACGTGATCGTGGTTCCGGTCTGGCTCTTCGGAACCTTGCCGACCACCTCGAGCTCGGTCGTCGGCTCGCCGCGCGAGAACTCCTGCCGGTACACCTTGCCGTCCCGCTTCACCTCGGCGACGAGCCACTCCGAGAGCGCGTTGACCACCGAGACGCCGACGCCGTGCAGGCCGCCGGAAACCTTGTAGCCCTCGCCGCCGAACTTGCCGCCGGCATGGAGCTTCGTGAGGACGACCGTCAGCGCCGGAAGGCCCTGCTCGGCCATCACGTCGACGGGGATGCCCGACCCGTTGTCGCTGACCGTCGCCGAGTTGTCCGGGTGGAGCGTGACCTCGAGCCGGTCGCAGCGGCCGGCAAGCGCCTCGTCCACGGAGTTGTCGACAACCTCGTAGACGAGGTGATGAAGGCCGCGCGAACCGGTCGAGCCGATGTACATACCCGGGCGCAGCCGGACCGGCTCGAGACCCTCGAGAACGGTGATGTCTTTTGCGGTATAGGTCGCTTCAGCCATGAAAAAAGCCCTGCAATTCCGAGGAAACGGGCCTGGAACTAGTGTATCAGAGCCGGCGGCCGGAGCCCCCGGTTGCGAGGCTTGCAGCAGCCGCGCGCGCGACGAGCTCGCGAAGCTCTTCGTCCTCGATCGCGGCCGTGAACCGACCCGCCTGCGCCCGCTCGTTCGGCCCTGGACGCACCGGCGTCGCAGATCGCTCGGACGTCGGCGCGGGCCCCGGTTCAGGGACCTTTCCCGGCGCGAACCGGAGGCGCTCCGGCGCCCGGCTTCCGAGGCTCTCGACGAGCCGAGAGCGAAGCTGGCCGGAGAGCTGCGTCAGCTCGAACGCCCACGTCGACGAGCTTGTCGCAACATGGAGCGTCCCGTCCCGGGCGAGCCTGGCCGGCCACGCGTTCCGGGCGACGGCGTCGCCGACGGCCGCCGGCCACGCGCGGACAATCTCCTCCATTACCCCGGCCGGACCGAACCGCCGAAACACGAGCCTGACGTCGTCACCGATTCGCTCCATCACGCCGCCCGCCGGGCTCGGCCGGGACTCACTTCCACGAGAACGTCCGGTGCAACAGGCAGAGCCGCAGCGCTCGTCGCACTCACGAGCGCCTGACCAGCACGGGTGATGTGCCCGGCGAGCAGGCGCCGGCGCTCGTCGTCGAGCTCGGACAGCACGTCGTCGAGGAGCAGCAGCGGACGCACGCCCTGTCGCTCCGAAATGAGGTCGGCCTCCGCGAGCAGCAGCGCGAGGACGGCCAGCCGCTGCTCCCCTTGTGACCCGTAGCTGCGCAGCTCGCGGCTGCCGGCGGAGATCCCGACGTCGTCGAGGTGCGGTCCGGCGCCGGTGGTGCCTCGTTCGAGGTCGCGCTCGACGCGAGCGTCGAGTGCGGCAGCCGTGAGCGCAACGCCCTCGTAGCGGAGGTCGCCGGTCGTGAGCCCGAGCTCGTCCGCCATGTCAACGAACCGCGGCCGCAGCTCGTCCACGAGCTCTTGCCGGACCTCCACCAGCTGCGTTCCGAGCTCGGCGACACGCTGTGTCCACGGCGCGAGCGCACTCGGGGAGGAGAGGCCACCGGCCACGCGTCGCAGGGCAGCGTTCCGCTGGCCGACGGCAGCCGCGTACTCGGCCGGAAGCGACGTGCGGCCGGCCCAGATCCGGCCAATGATTCGGTCGAAGTACGCGCGGCGAACCGCCGGCGCCCCCTTCACGATCGCGAGCCTGTCGGGCGTGAAGACAAGCACCGCCGCCTCGCTACGAAGCTGCTCCGCCGCCCGCAAGGGCGCCCCGTTCAGCGACGCGCGCTTCGCATCGCCCGACCGAAGCCGCATCTCCACCTCGAGCCTCGCGTCGCCGCGCTCCCCGTAAAGCCGGATGCTGCCGGCAGCCGCTCCGAACCGGATCAGCTCAGCGTCGGTGCGCGTCCGCGGAGAGAAGCCCTGTGTCCCCACGTGCAACGCCTCCAGGAGGTTGGTCTTGCCCGCGCCGTTGGGCCCCACGACGAGGACGAGCCCCGGACCAAGGCCGAGGTCGAGACTCTCGTACGAGCGGATCTCCCGGAGCGAGAGGCCGCGAACGATCAGCCCGCCAGCCTGATCGGCATGATCAGGTACGAAAAGTCGTCGCCGTCCGAGCGGATGAGGCCCGGGCGCAGCGGGCTGATCAGCCGGAGCACGACGTCCTCGCTATCGACCGACTCGATGCCCTCGCGCAAGAAGTCGGCGTTGAACCCCATCTCGAGCGTATCGGCCGCGAAACGCACCGGAAGCGATTCGCGCGCCTCTCCGACGTCCTGAGTCTGCGCCGAGACGGTCAGCTCGCCCTCGGCGAACCGCAGGCGGAGCGGCGAGTTGCGCTGCGCCATCACGGCGACCCGGCGCACGACGTCCAGGAAGTCGTCACGCGGAAGCGTCAGCTCGTGCTCGAACTCCTCGGGAATCAGCTGGCGATAGTCCGGAAACTGCCCGTCGATGCGGCGCGTGGTCAGCCACGCATCGCCGGCGCCGAACAGCACGTGGTTCTCCTGCAAGCCGAGTTGGATCTCGTCGCCGTCCTGCGCAATCCGGCCAAGCTCGACGAGCGCGCGCGCGGGAACGATGGCCTCCAAGGGCGGAGCCTCGCTCTCCAGCGGCGTCTCCTTGACGGCGAGCCGGTACGAGTCAGTCGCCGCCATGACAAGACGGCCGTTCTCGAATCGCACGAGGATGCCCGTGAGCACCGGCCGCGACTCGTCGCGCGATGAGGCCCGGCTGACCCGCGCGACGGTCTCAAGGAACGTGTCACGAGCCACCGTGAAGGTCTCGCCGGCGACGTCCGGCAGCCGCGGGAAGTCGTCGACGCTGAACGTGTGCAGCCGGTACTGCGCCGAGCCCGACGTCAGCACCACCATGCCCTCCTCGTGCCGATGCTCGAGCACAACCCCGGAGTCGGGCAGCAGGCGCGTCACCTCCATCAGCAGACGCCCGGGCACGACGATGCTGCCGGCCCCTTCGACGGAGGCTTCGAGAGACGTACGGAGCGACAGGTCCATGTCGGTCGCGGCCACGTCGAGACGGCCGTCGCCGGCGTCGAGCCGGATGCCGGAGAGAATCTGCACTGTCGTTCGCGTGGACACGGCGCGGGTGACGACGGCAACCCGCTGTGCGAGATCCTCGGCGGCGCAGGTGATGCGGAGTCCCGATCCCACTGCTGTCTCTATCTGACTCATTTAAAAGCTCGTAGAAGTAGTAGGCCGTGTGGACGACGTGGAAGATCCGGCGTTCCCGGCTTGTGGAGCCAAACCCTCCTGGGGACAGAAGGATCGTACTCGTGGACAAGGACGCTGCGTCAACAACCCTCCCGCCGTTTCGCTCTCGCAGTCCACAGGCTCAGCGAGCCTGCTTTACGGCCGCGGTCAACTCTTGCACGAGGTTGTACACAGACCGATCCTCGCGGATGAGACGGGCGATCTTCGACGTGGCATGGATGACGGTGGTGTGGTCCCGGCCCCCGAACTCCTTGCCGATCTTGGGAAGGGACGAATCCGTCAGCTCGCGCGAGAGGTACATCGCGACCTGCCGCGGATACACGATGTTGTGCGACCGCTTGTGGCCGCAGAGCTCCTCGCAGCTGAGGCCGAAGCGGCCGGCGACGGTGTCCTGGATGCGGTCGATCGACACCTGCGCAGCCTCACCCTGCGGGAAGACGTCCTTCAGCACGTCCTGCGCGAGCTCGACGGTCATCGGTCGACCGGTGAGGGACGAGAACGCCACCACTCGCGTCAGCGCACCCTCGAGCTCACGGATGTTGGTCGAGATGCGGCTTGCGATGTACTCCAGCACGCGCGGATCGGTGCCCTGCGTGCGGTCCGTCTTCACCTTCTTGCGCAGGATCGCGATGCGCGTCTCCAGGTCCGGGGGTTGGATGTCGGTGATCAGTCCCCATTCGAAGCGCGAGCGCAGGCGGTCCTCGAGCGTCGGCATGGCCCGCGGAGGGCGATCCGACGAGATCACGATCTGCCGGCCCGCCTGGTAGAGGCTGTTGAACGTGTGAAAGAACTCCTCCTGGATCCGCTCCTTGTGTTCGAAGAACTGGATGTCGTCGATCAGGAGCAGGTCGTACGTGCGGTAGCGCTGTTTGAAGCCCTCGATGCGCTTGTCGCGGAGCGAGTTGATGAAATCGTTCATGAACGTCTCGCTCGTGACGTAGCGCATCGAGAGGTCGCTGGAGTTGTAGGAGACGTAGTGGGCGATCGCCTGTAGGAGATGCGTCTTGCCGAGGCCCGTGCCGCCGTAGATGAAGAGCGGGTTGTAGGCGTGCGCCGGCGACTCGGCGACGGCGAGCGCGGCGGCGTGTGCGAACCGATTCGACGAGCCGATCACGAACAGGTCGAACGTGTAGCTCGGGTTGAGGGCCACCTCGGCGCGCCGCTTGAACGCCGGCTCGGTCTTGCTCTCCTCCTCGTCTTCGCCTCTCTCGTCGCGGACGCTGATGTGCACCCGTCGCTCACCGCCGCCGGCGTCGCGCACGGCGTCGCGGAGAAGGCCCTGGAAGTGGCCCTCGATCCACTCGCGCATGAAGTCGTTCGGGACGGTGATCACGAACGACTCGGCGGTGACCTCCCCGCCGCGAGCGTTGCCGAACCAGGTCCCGTATGTGCGCTCGTTCAGGGACTCGCGCAACCGGCGCGCAACCTCGCTCCAGAGATCATCGGCAGTCAGCTCCAGCTGCTGCTCCACGCTCCCAGACTCCTCCCTCCAGCCTGCGACGAAGCTCGGGACAATAGCACCGTCGCGGGCGACGGGCCAGACGTCTGTCGGGGCCTACTGCGGCGTAAAAATGCGGCTATTTGCAGGCAATTTCGTGCACTCCACACGTCTCTCCACACC
>JBKPNC010000007.1:0-14783 GCA_046732435.1 Actinomycetota bacterium | reverse complement strand
GGGCTCGGCGCCGAAGGAGAGCCAATCGCCGGAGGTGCGACACCGCAGGATGGCTAGCCCGGCGGTAGGTCGGCTGTCAACCGGCCGTCGGGTGAACGCAAACGGCAGCCTAAGCTTGTAGACGCTCTGTCCGGTGCGGTCGCGGACGCGGGTTCGATTCCCGCCGCCTCCACTTTTCGGTGAGGCCGGGAAGCGAGACGAGGAAGGAGCGGCGGCGAGCCGTGAAGCCCGCCGCCGCCCGAGTGATTGTCGGCTGCGTGGGTTATGCCGCTGCGACCCGCACCGGCCCGTGCCAGGCGCGGGCGCCGCTCACGCTCACATCCTGCAGCCAGTAGCGCACGGCCCGGTGCCTCGGAGCGCGGCGATCGACGAACGAGTACGACCTGCCCGACACTCCGCCGAGCGCGGGCAGCAACCGCCGGTTGACGCGGACGCGCCGGTTGCCCTGCTGGCGGTAGACGTTGAAGCCGAGCGTGTCCGCCTCCGTGCCCGTGCGCCAGCGGACGATGACGCCCTTGTGCGAGCGCCTCGCGGTAAGCGAGTAGAGGCCGACCGCCAGTGGTTGCGTGTAGCTGATCGTCACCTGGCCGTTGCCGGTGTTCGCACCGCTAGTCCCGCTCGTATTGGTGGCTGAGGGGGCGAAGAATGAGCCCCCGCCTCCACCGGCGGCGCCGCCCCCGGCCCCGCCTCCGCCTCCGTTGTAGCCGCCGCCTCCGCCGCCTCCCGCGCTGGCGGCCCCTCCTCCGCCTCCGAAGCCGCCTTGGCCGCCACCGGCGTTAGAGTCTTGGCCACTGCCTCCCGCCGCACCGTTGGCCAGCGCCTTTCCGCCAATGGCACCCGTTCCGGTGGGCGGCGAACTCCCGTTTCCACCGTCGGTGAGCAAGCCGCCGCCGCCGGCCCCCGTCGCCGGGATCCCGCTGCCCCCGCCTCCGCCGTTGCCACCGGTACCTGCTGCACCACCCGTCCCTCCTCCGCTTTGGCCGTCGCTGGCCGTGGTCGTGGCACTGCCGGCGATGCCAATGCCGGTCGCACGCGCGCCGCCGCCTCCGGCGGCGGCGATCAGCAGGCCCGCAGCGGTGGCGCTCCTGTATACGAAGGAGCCACCACCACCGCCGCCTGCACTGGCCACGCTGGACCCCATCCCGCCCACGATGACGTTGAGGACCTCCGCTGGCGTCACGGAGAAGCTGCCCTGCACCTGGGCGCCCTTGCCCCCCGCGACTCCGAAGTTGCCACCACCGCCCTCGGCGCCGTTCGCCACGATCGTGACCTGGGTGACGCCGGCGGGCACGGTGAAGGTGTCCGTCCCCACGCTGGAAAACGTGCAGGTCACGGTCGTCGTGCCGGTGCAAGACGGCGCCGCTCCGGCCGGTGTCACCCCGGCAGATAGCAGACCGACCAACGCCACACCCGCACCAAGAGCCACCGCCGATCCGATCACGGCTAGACGACGCACACGAAAGCGTCCGAGTCTCGACATCTTTCTCCCCTCTCCCCTGGGTCACGCCGAGTACTCGGTCAGCCTACAGGAGCCATTCAGAAGTCTCATGGGCCCGACGCGGGCGGCGAGGTGGGCGGGCGAACTCGTTACTCAGTCCGAGGACGGGCGCCTGCCGTCCCTCCGTCGACCGACCGCCGGACGGCGCGGGCGAACGCCAGCGCGTCATCTCGAGGCAGTGAGCCCCGGCTCCAGGCGAGCTCGCGGGCCACGCCCGCGAGCCCGTCCTCGCCCGAATCGCCGAGCTCGCTGGCCACGAGCTCGAGCGCCCTTCGCTGTTGGTCGACCTGGCCGCGCGCAAGCGCTTGCTCGAGCTCACCGAGGGCGTGCTCGACCGATGATGCCGCGGGACTCGCCGGATCCGGCGTCGCCGCCGCGGTGGGCCGCCGCCGGTAGCGCACGAGAAGGATGGCCGCCGCGAGCGCGAGCAACGCCGCGAGTGCGACCAGGATCGCAACGAGTAGCGTCGACGAGCCGTGCGGGGCGCTCACCGAGATCGTGAGGGCGGCCGCGCTCCGTCGTCCGTCCAGGCCGATTCCCGTCACGATCGCCCGGTAGGCGCCCGCATGTTCGTAGGTGTGCTGGACCCTGACGCCCTCTGCGATCGTCCCGTCGCCGAGACGCCAGTGGTAGCTCACCGCGCCCCCGGAGGCGGTGAGAGTGACTTGCAACGGCGCTGCGCCGCGCGTGGTCGACGCCTTGATCCCGGTCGACGGCGCCGCCGTGGACGCGGCCGAGAGGGCGACAGCCGCGAGGGCGAGAAGCGGCGGCAACCGATGCATCCCTGTCCCCGTTCTATTCTCTCGCGGTCTTGCTCGCAACGCCGAACGGCGGAAGGCCGCCCGCTCGCGATCTTGCGGCGCTTCGCGTGAAGCTAGCCGTCGAGGTCGCCGGCTAGCTCCGCCATTTGCGGCTTACTCGCGTGCCCGGCCTCTTGAAGGATCGCCGGGACCTCCGGGTCGGAGATGAAGTCCTGCCAGCCGTCCGCATCCCAATCGAAGAGCACCCACACCCGGCCCTCCTCATTGGGATCATGAAAGACGCGCGAACCCTTGGAGCCGTGCTGCTTTCGCTTCTCAAGACTTGTGGTCGAGAACACACTCCACCAGCGATCGAATTCCTCGACCTTCGAGGTTGCTAGAAACAAGCTCTTCTCCTCTCCATTTCTCGGCGCTGCCGGTCGACGCCGATAGTGCGGTGAGTCTAGGCCCTGGGCGCGCGATCCACAGCATGAGCCCGTCAGCGGGCCCTGTTCCAGCCCTCCTCTCCCTGCGCCCACGGGACCGCCGTGCTCCGTTTGAAGACCGTGTCGTTTGCCTCGCCCGCGAAGAACACGCCGATCGTGTCGCTGTTGGGATAGACGACGACCGCCGGCGACCCCGACCGAGACAACATCAACGCCCTCGCAGGCGACTCGCTCCGGTTCATGAGCCTGTGCGCGCCGGCTGGACCGGGCGGGAAGCAGGCGACGTCGCCGCGCTCCAGCGTGTGCTCCCCGTCGGGCGACTGCAACACGATCGTGCCGTCGACCACGAGCAGCCACTCTTCAACAAACTCGTAGTGGTACCGCGTCGCCTGACCTGGCGCGAGGTCGTAGATGAACATTGCGGTCTCGGTCGAGCCGACGCCACGAGCCACGTCGAGCTGACCCTCGGGGTTCTCGGCGCTGAAGATGTTGACCGTTTCCATGTGTCGCAGTATCCACCGTCGCCCGTCCGGTGGAGGCCGCACCGAACGGTGGAACCATGCACGACGACGTGAACATTGCCGTCGCAAAGGGCGTCCTGGTGACCGGCGGAATTGGCGTGCTCGGCCGCGCGACCATTCCGCTCCTTCGCGCACAGCGGTACGAGGTCGACGCCCCGCTGCCGACCGAGCTCGACCTGTTCGACCGGGATGCAGTGGCGCGCGCGGTCGACGGTACGGTGGCGATTCTTCATCTTGCGACGCGGATCCCGCCACGCAACCGGGCAGGCGATCGAGAAGCCTGGCGAGAGAACGATCGCTTGCGAGCGGAGGCGTCACGACTCCTGGTCGACGCCGCGCTCACGGCGGCGACCGAGGCGTACGTTCAGCCGAGCATCACCTTTTTCTATCCGGCAGAAGGGTTGGTCGATGAGAACACACCGCTCGGTCAGGTGCCGGACCGCCTGCTCTCGGCGTTGGCGGCCGAAGAGGAGACGGGCCGCTTCGCGGCCGCCGGCCGGCGCGGCGTCGTACTGCGGCTCGGCCTCCTCGACGGTCCCGGCACCGGGAATGAGCTGCCGGATGATCGCTACGGCTCGACATTGCATGTCGCCGACGCGGCGCGTGCCCTCGTTGCGGGCATCGCACTCCCTAGCGGCGTCTACAACGTCTGTCGGGACGGCGACCGCGTCTCGAACGAGCGCTTCAAACGTGTGAGCGGCTGGCGGCCGGAGCATTGAATGAGCCACCGCCGCCTCCGACCTTCCCCGCCCTTCCGGCCCAAGTAGACTCGCGGCGTGCCCGAGGCGCGGCTCGAGGACTCCGGCTCCGGCCTTGCACCCGCCAGCGAGGGCTGGTTCGTCGTCAACGTGCGCGATGTCGAGTGGTGGACGTCGGAGGCGTTCGGCACGGGATGCGGTTTCGAGAGCCGGGAGTTCGCCTTCCCGGACCTCGGTATCAGCATCAGCGTCCTAGAGCCCGGGCAGCCAAACTGCCTCTACCACTCCGAGACACAGCAAGAGGGCTTCCTCGTACTGTCAGGGCAGTGCAAGCTGCTCGTCGACGGGCAGGAGCGGCCCCTCCAGCCATGGGATTTCGTCCACTGTCCCGCCGGAACCGAGCACGTCTTCGTCGGTGCCGGTGACGGCCCGTGCGCGATCCTGATGGTCGGCGCGCGGAAGGAGGACGAAAAACTGCTCTACCCGGTCTCGGAGCTCGCCGCACGGTACGGCGCGAGCGCCGAGGAGGAGACGCCCGACCCGAGCAAGGCGTACGAGCGGTTCGAGCGGCCGGCGCGCGGCCGGCCCTCGTACTGGGACTCCCTGCCCTGGGCCTAGCTTCTCCGCTGAATCCCCCCGATCCGCCGCCGACTGATGGCGAGATCGTGCTGCGGCTCAGACGTGAGAGCGACATGCGCGCCATCGCCGAGGCGTCGTTCGACCGGGAGACGCGGCGTTGGCTTGACGACGAGCCGCAGACCGCCGAGCAGGAGCGCGGGTCGCTCTCGCGCTCGCGGGAGCAGTGGCGCACCGGTCGCGGAGCGCCGTTCGTCATCGCCGATTGCGGCAGCGATCGGCCCCTCGGACTCGTCAACCTGCAGTTCGAGGGCGAGGGCGAGGTCGCCGGCGTCGCCGTGTCGGTGTTCCCCGAAGCCCGGGGCCGCGGCGTCGCGTCCAGCGCGCTTCGTCTCGCTGCGCGCTGGGCGTTTTCCGAGCTTCCCGTCCGGCGCGTCTACGCCGAAGCCGCGGTCGAGAACGCGGCGTCGATCCGGGCGATCGAGAAGGCCGGCTTCCACCGAGAAGGCGTCCTCCGTGCACATTGCAAGACGCACGGGCATAGGCATGACTGCGTGATGTTCTCCCTCGTCCCAGACGATCTCAGCGGCTAGACGGCGCCCGGAGAAGACGCCGGCTCTCGACGATCGCCAACGTCACGCGGGCCGCGCGTTCGGCGGCGAGCTCGATTCCTCGGTCGCCCTCCCCGAAGCTGCCGTCGAGGAGCAGCGTCGCGTGCCCGTGCGCGGCGGCCTCGACGGCGTCGGCGAGCTCGTCGGGGCTGGTGCCGTTCGAGAGCGCGCGAACGCACTCCTGGAAGGCGTCGTCGATCGGCCGCTCGGCCGCTTTCAGCTCCGGATACCGGCGCTTGTCCAGCCCGGACCCGAACAGCGCCTCGAAGAACGCTCGCTGCCTCCCCGCGAAGCGCACGTAGGCGCGCGCCATGTCGGCCAGGCAGTCCGCGGGACTTCGAGGCTCGTTCGATCCGCGCATGAGCTCGGCCTGGAATCGCTCGCAGGCGCGGACGGCGACGGCCGCGACGAGCGCGTCGCGGTCGGCGAAGTGCGCATACGGCGCGCTCGTTGCGACGCCGAGCCGGCGGCTGGCCTCCGCGAGCGAGAAGCCGCGAACGCCCTGCTCGCCGATCAGCTCGATGGCCGTGTCGATCAGCGCCTCCCGTAGGTCGCCGTGATGGTAGCGGCCGCGCTTCGTCGCCACGTCGCCTAGCCCGGGAGCGGGTACGAGACGCCGGTGAGCTGCTGCGAGACCTCCCACAGCCGGCGCTGGACGTCGGGGTCGTGCGACGCCTCCGAGGACTCCACGCGGACGGGCTGCCCGCGGTACTCCAGGAAACCGCCCGGCCCGTAGTACTCGCCTCCCCGAGCGGCCGGATCGAGGGCCGCCCGCAGCGTTGGCTGCGCGCCTGCCGCGGCGCTCTGCATCCAGAACGCGAGGAAGCTCAGGCGACCCTGCGTGAGCGCCCGCTCGATGCCCGACGCGGTCCGCCAGAGCTCGGTGCGGGCGTTGCCGGGATGCGACGCGAGCGCGATCGTCGAGGCGCCGGCGGCCGCGAGCCGGCGCTGGAGCTCGTAGGTGAAGAGGAGGTTCGCGAGCTTCGACTGCGCGTAGACGCCGTCGTAGCGTTGCTCCGACTGGAGGTCGTCGAAGCGGATGCGGCCGCGGCGGTGGGCGAGGCTGCTCACCGTGACGACGCGCGAGCCGTCGCGCTCGAGCAGGCGGTCGAGGAGCAGGCCGGTAAGCGCAAAATGCCCCAGGTGGTTGGTCGCGAGCGTCAGCTCGAATCCGTCCACGGTGCGCCTGTACGGGATGTCCATCACGCCCGCGTTGCTCACGAGGAGGTCGAGCGACGGTGCCGCCGAGCGGATCTCCTCTGCCGCCGCACGCACCGAGGCGAGCGACGCGAGATCGAGCAGAACGACCTCGACGCGTCCTCTCGGCTCGCCTGCCCGGATGCGGTCGGCCGTCCGCTCTGCCTTGCCGGCGTCGCGACACGCGAGGATGACGGTCGCGCCGAGCTGTGCGAGCGCCCGCGCCGTTTCGTAGCCGATGCCGGTGTTCGCCCCGGTCACGACCGCCGTGCGGCCCGCCTGGTCGGACACCGATGCGAGGCTCCAGTTCCTGTCACTCATCTGAGAGGCGATCATATTCTGAGCGACACTAAGATAGCAGGTACTAGGCAGTCGCGACCGGCGCGCGCAGCCGGTAGGCCCGCTGGGTTCCATCGAACCCCTTCAACTCGAGCTCCTCTTCGCCGGCCGCCAGCCCGCGCTCGCCGAGCCAGCCGGCCACGCGCCGGTACGCCTCGCCGCTGAGCAGGATCTCCCCGCCGGCCGCGGCCTGCTGCAGGCGCGCGGCGAGGTTCGTCGCCTCGCCGAGGACGCTGACGGTCGCGCCGACCGAGCGCGTGACAACGGCCGGTCCCACCGCGATGCCGATGCCGATCGGGAGATCCATCAGCGCAGACTTGTCGCGCAACGCCAGCGCGGCCTCAAGCGCGAGCACCGCATGGTCGACGCGCGCGCCGGCGACGTTGAACGTCGCCATGACGGCGTCGCCCGCGAACTTGTCCACGATCCCGTGCCGTCGCCCTACTTCCTGGGCCGCCCAGCGGTAGAGCGTCGTGATGCGGTCGGCGAGGTCGTCGGGTGCCGTCGCCGAGGCCAGCGGCGTGTAGCCGCGCACGTCGGCGAACACCGACGTCACGAGCCGCTCGCCCGCGCCGCCGATCTCGGGCTGGGCGATCTCCGCGGTCGCCTCGTCGAAGAGCGCTGGAACCTCGACCCCGTAGCGTGCCGCTCGAGCCTGCGCGTCGTCCCGGACACGGACTGCCCCGGCGGCATGGGCTTCCTGAATACATCGCGTCAGGAGCGAACGAGCCGCGTCATCGTCGCCGGTCCTCGCGGCGGCCTCCCCGGCGAGCGCCAGTGTCCGCCACGCCCAGAGCGTGAGCCCGACCTCCTCGAACCCCTGCAGCGCGCGCTCGAGATGTTGCCGGGCATCGGCGGGGTCGTCCGCGGCGAGTAAGAGCCGCCCTTCGGCGAGACCCAGCCCTGCGTCGCCGACGTCGACGGCGGCGGACCGGGCGCGTTCGAGAATTCCGCGCGCCTCCTCGAGACGGCCTCCGGCGACGAGTGCCTCGACCGCCACCGCCACCGTCCCCCGGAAGATCAGCAGCGCATCCTCGCTCGAAGCCCTCCGTGCGAGCTCCACCGCCTCGTCGACGCGTCCGAGCGCCAGCGCGATCCCCACCCTCGCCGCGGTGTCGTACACGATGTCCTGCAACTCGTTTCCCGCCGACATCGGTGGGAGCTCGGCGGCGGCCTCCGACGCCCGACCGAGCTCCAGCAGCGCCTCGGCGCCCGCCAGCCGGGAGCGCCACGCGAACTTCGTGGCGCCGAGGCTCTCGTGCCGGGTCGTGGCCTTGCGCGCGTCGTCGAGAGCCTCCTGCGGCTGGCCGGCGGCGAGCCGGGCGATGCTGCGCCCGATCCCGCCGCCGCTCCACATCCAGGGTTGCGTCGGCATGCGCGCAAGCTTCTCCAGCGGCACTTCGAGACCCCCGGCGAGCGAGTGCACGCGGTCCCAGATCTCGTTGTAGAGGAGATTGCCGGCGATGATCCCGTAGCCCTTGTCGAGCGCCTCCTCGTAGCAGCGAGCGTAGAGCTCGAACTCGGCGGCGGTGCCGAAGTAGCCGAGCGCGACGAACGAGAGCGCCCACACGCGCTCGAAGTCGGCCGACGCCTCCTCCGCGATCTCGGCGGCTCGCTGGGCCGCCTCTCCACAGGCGCGGTAGTCGAGCTGGAACGCGCGGATGCCGGCGATCCTGAGATACGCCAGGGCGAGATCCGCCGACGGGCCCTCGGTTTCCAGCACTCCCCGGGCATGCTCGAAGTCCTGGAACGCCGCGTCCGGCTGGTCGAGCTCCCACCGGCAGCGGCCGAGCAGGATGCGCGCCCGCGCGGCTTCGATGGTGCTCCCGAGATCGTCCAGCTGCATCACTCCCTCGCGAAGGAGCTGCTCCCCGGCCGCCGGCTCGCCGTTCAGCCAGCGGAGATGCCCCATCCGACACAGCAGCGATGCGCGCTCGTGCCGGTCGGCGACGAACGGGAGGACGCGCTCCAGGAGCTCGGCCGCCTCGGTGAACGCCACCGAGCGCTCGGCCTCGTCGGCGGCGCGGAGGCACGCGTCGACGGCCTCCTCGCCGCGGCCGGCTCCCAGGAGATGCCCCGCGAGGGCCATGGCGTCACCGCCCGAGCGCATGAGCGCATCCGCGGCGCGCGAGTGGATCCGCTGCCGCTTCGGGACGACGGTATCGGTCACGATCGCCTCCTGCGTGAGTGCGTGCCGCCAGCTGTACCGGTCGCCCGTCTCGGCGGCCTCCTGGAGCAGCTGTTGCGCGACCGCCGACTCGAGTGCGGCGAGCACAACCTCCTCGTCGGCCGCAGCCACGTCCACGAGCAGGCGGTAGTCGAAGGTTCGGCCGAGGACGGCCCCGGCCCGTAGGACCTCGACCTCGTCCGGATCGAGCCGTCCGAGGCGGAGCAGGACGGCCTCGCGAACCGTCTCGGGCATCACGAGCGAGTCGACGGTCCGCTGCCAGCCCGTCTCCGTCTCGAAGATCTCGCCGCGATCGAGCGCCTCTCGCAGCATCTCTTCCAGCACGAACGGATTCCCCTCCGCGCGACTGCCGAAGACCGCTGCGACGTCGGCGCTCACCTCGTCCGAGTCGAGAATCGCCGCGATCATCACGGCCACGTCTACCGGCGCCATCGCCGGGACGGTGATCACTTCGGCGAGGCCGCCGCGCCGCCAGACCTGAATCACCCGAGTGAGCGGATGGCGCCGGTCGAGCTCGTCGCTTCGATACGTCGCCAGCAGCATCACCCGGCTGTGAGCGAGGCGGCGTGCAGCGTAATCGAGCAGCTCCCGGGTGGAGCTGTCGGCCCAGTGGATGTCGTCCAGGACGAGGAGCAGTCCCCGATCCCTGGCCCAGAGCTCGAGCAGGTTGACCACCGACTCGAAGAGCCGGAGTTTGGCCTGTGCCGGGTCGCCTGCGGCCGGCGCGACCCCCTCCGCGAGTTGCGGAAACAGCTGCGCGAGCTCGGCGGAGCTCGGGCCGAGCTCGGCGCGAATGACGGCGGGATCGACCTCGCGGAGGCGGTTCCCTACCGCTTCGACGAACGGGAGGTAGGGGAGGGCGAGCTCCGCCTCGGAGCAGCTTCCCCACAGGACCCCGAATCCGAGCTTCTGCGCCCGGTGCCGCAGCTCCGTTGCGAGACGAGTCTTCCCGATCCCGGCCTCGCCGGCGAGGAGCACGAGCCCTCCATCGCCGCGGTTGACGGACAGGAGCTCGTCCTCGAGTTGGGACAGCTGCTCGTCCCGTCCGACGAGCACGGGGGAGAGGACCCGTTGGAGCATCCTACGATTGAACCAGGGGCAGGACGCATCGCGTAGGTTGCGCGGATGAGCTTTGCCGTTCCCGCCGACGCGTACGACCGGTTCATGGGGCGCTACTCGCGCTCGCTGGCGCCGCTGCTCGCCGACTTCGCGGGCGTGCGACGCGGGCAGCGGGTGCTCGACGTCGGTTGCGGCCCCGGCGCCCTGACCGGCGAGCTCGTGGCGAGGCTCGGTCCCGACGCCGTGGCGGGGGTCGATCCGTCCGAGCCGTTCGTCGCCGCAGCGCGCGAGCGGTATCCCCGCGTGGACATTCGGCGCGCGGCGGCGGAGGAGCTCCCGTTCTCCGACTCGGAGTTCGACGTCGTACTGGCCTCACTCGTTGTGCACTTCATGGCGGACCCGATCGCCGGTCTGCGCGAGATGGCGCGCGTGGCCCGGCCCGGGGGCGTCGTCGCCGCGTGCGTCTGGGATCACGCAGGTGGTCGCGGACCGCTGAGCGTTTACTGGGCGGCTGTCCGGCAGATCGACCCCGACGCCGGCGACGAGTCGGGGCTTGCGGGCGCCCGGGAGGGACATCTCGGCGAGCTCTTCGTCGCCGCGGGTCTCGCCGCCCCCCAGGAGGACGACCTGGCCGTGGCGGTCGAGTACGCGAGCTTCGACGAGTGGTGGGAGCCGTACCTGCTCGGCGTGGGCCCCTCCGGCGCGTACGTTGCGCGACTCGAGCCCGAACGCCGCGACGAGCTGAGGGAGACGTGCAGGCGACTCCTGCCGGCGGCGCCCTTCACGGTCGACGCCCATGCCTGGGTCGTGCGCGGCTTCGCGCCGGATCAGGGCGTTTGAGCCGGGCGCCAGGGGCGGAGCGCGAAGCGAGCCTCTAGCAGCTCGGCCGCCCGCCAGAGGAGTCCGAGCTCGTCTTCGGTCAGGTCGTCGAGCTTCGATGCGACCAGCTCGATGCGCTGTGCACGCGCGCGCTCGAGCAGCGTGCGGCCCTTCGCGGTCGCCTCGACCTGCACCGCACGGCCGTCGGAGTCGTCCTGACGGCGGCGGACGAGGCCCTCAGCTTCGAGCCCGTTGACGATTCCGGTCATCGTCGCGGAGCGCACGCCCTCGGCCTCGGCGAGGGCCCCGAGCGTCAACGGCCCGCGGAAGACGACGACCGAGAGCGCCGAGAGGCGCGCCCGGCTGATGTTCGCCGCGCGATCCTGCTCACGCGCGCGCCGGAGGAGGTGGATCGCAGCGGAGTGGAGCAGGTCGGCGACTTCGTTTGCTTGACGTATCGACATCTATTTAGGTAGGCTACCTATATACTTTGCGAAGCGCAAGGAGGTCAGCTGTGGTGAGTGACGCAATGCAAGCCCTGTACGCCGGAGATCGCGAGAAGGCTCTCGGGCTGCTGGCGGCCGATGACGAGCTCTCGGTGTTCGACGCGGCCGCGTTCGGACGCACCGCGCGCCTGCGGTCGATTCTCGAGGCCGATCCCTCCCGCGCGCGCGCCTGGTCCGCCGACGGCTTCACGGCGCTCCATCTCGCCTGCTTCGCGGAGCAGGAAGAAGCCGCACGGCTGCTTGTCGAGCACGGTGCGGACGTGAACGTCCGCTCAACGGGGTCGGTCGCGCGCGTCCCGCCGCTCGGGACGGCGGCGTTCGTCCGCTCCACGCGTCTAGCGCAGTTGTTGCTCGACGCAGGCGCGGACGTGAACGGTGAGGGCGAGGGTGGATTCACGGCGCTCCACACCGCTGCGCAGAACGGTGACGAGGATCTCGTCCGCCTGCTGCTGGCCCGCGGCGCCGACCCGGATCGCGTCACCACGGACGGAAAACGCCCGGCGGACCTGGCCACGAGCGACGCGATCCAGACTGCCCTGTCTTGACCCCTCAAGGCGTGTTCGCTCGGTACACGTCCTAGGGTCTGACCCCAGGGGTTTCGCGCTCCGAAAGCGCGCTCCCCGAACCGTCCAGAAGCGCCGTGTTGCTCCGGCCGCGGCGAACGCGGTCGCGGCGGAACCGGCTCAGCGAGTCTCGGCGGCGATCGCCGCGCGCCCGAGCTCGAACTGCTCCGACGTGAGGCGGACGTAGGAGTGGCGACCGAGGCTGCGGGGCAAGACGCCGGCTGCCTCCACCGGCGGCGCGGCGCGGAGGTCGCGCACGACGAGCAGCGGGCGAATCGGGAACCGCCAGCGCCACCGGTCGCGGCCGGGGTCGTTCTCGGGATCTCCGACAACCTCGACCACGGCGAAGATCGTCCGCCAGCCGGACGCGTAGCAGACCGCGAGGTCGCCCTTCTGCACGCTCGGCCGCCGCGTGGAGGAGTGCGCCCGCAGCGAACCCGGCTCGACGCGCGCCCCGAGCTGCCGATCTCCGGTTCCGCGGAGGAGGAGCCAGTGCTGCCGTCCGGGCTCGGGCATTGCCGCCACTAGACTCGAGACTCTGACGAATCCGCCGCTGGATCTCTTTCCTCTCAGCGCACGCATCGAGCAAGGCGAGCTCACCCTCGGGGGCGTCCCTGCGACGGCGCTCGCCGGCGAGCACGGGACGCCGCTCGTCGTGTACTGCGAGCAAACGATCCGCGAGCAGGCACGCGCGTACCGCGTAGCGGCGCCCGAGGCGCTGGTCGTCTACGGAACCAAGGCGTTCCCGAACGTGCAGATCGTCCGGCTGCTCCACGACGAGGGCCTCGGAGCGGACGTCTCGACCCTGGGAGAGCTCGAGCTCGCACTGCGCGCCGGCGTGCCCGGCGACCGGCTCGTCGTGCACGGGAGCAACAAAAGCGATGCCGAGCTGACGGCGGCCGCCGGCGCCGGCGCCCTCGTCGTGCTCGATGCGGCCGACGAGGTCGAGCGCGCCGCGGCCACCGGCGTCAGACGCGTGCTCCTTCGTGTTACGGCCGGCATCGAGGCGGACACCCACGAGGCCGTCCGCACCGGCTACCACGGCTCGAAGTTCGGGCTTCCGCCGGACGACGCAATGCAAGCGCTCGCCGCCGGCCTTGAGGCCGGCCTCGACGTCCTCGGGCTCCATGTCCACATCGGCTCGCAGCTCGTGGACACGACCGCGTCCCGCGCGGCGGTCGTGTGGCTCGCGGGGTTTGCCGCGGAGTGCCGACGCCGGCTCGACTGGACCCCGTCCGTCGTCGATCTCGGCGGCGGCCTCGGCGTCCGCCATGTCGACACCGACGCAGCACCGACGATCGAGGAGTTCGTGACCGCGGTGCGCCGTCGGTTCCAGGAGGCCTGGGCGGCGCACGAGCTGCCGCTTCCAGCGCTAATTCTCGAGCCCGGGCGCTCGATCGTCGGGCGCGCCGGCGTGACGCTGTACCAGGTCGGCGTCGTGAAACGCGCGAGCGACACGGTGACGTACCTCTCGATCGACGGCGGCGCCTCGGACAATCCGCGGCCGCAGCTGTACGGCGCGCAGTACACGGCACTGCTGGCGTCCCGGGCGACCGAGAAGGCCGCGTCCCCGTACGCCGTTACCGGCAAGCACTGCGAGGAGGAGATGCTGATCCGCCGCGTGCTGCTTCCGCCCGCCCGCCGCGGCGACCTGCTCGCCGTGCCGGCGACCGGCGCCTACACGCTGGCGATGGGCTCGAACTACAACGTCGTCCCGCTCCCCGCGGCGGTGCTCGTCGCCGAGGGGACCGCGCGTGTCATCCGCCGTCGCCAGGCCGTCGACGACTTGCTCGCCTGGGACGTCGAGTGACGGCCGCTGCCCCGGTCGCCGGGACCGGGGCAGCAACCGGGAGGTGGACTACGAGTTGTTGGCGGTCAGGTCCGGCGTCGTCCAGCCGGCCGGGCGGATGACGTAGACGATTCCGCCCGAGGCGGGGATCCATGCCCGCTCGAACTGCTCGCGGTCGTAGGTATGCGTGACCGGCGGACCGTTGTCGACGGAGGCCGGGTCGTTGGCGATCACGTTGCCGTCGGCCGTGAAGCCGGCGATGACGAGGAGGTGTCCGTTCGTGCTCTTGATCGCCGTGGCGAGCTTGTTCGAGTTCCACGCGACCGAGGCGACCAGGGGGATGCCGTCATTGATGAACGGCTCGGCCTCGCGGAGGTTGTGCAGCTGCGTCACGTCGGCGACGAGTCCGCGCCCTGCGGCATAGGCGGTGTTGAACGGCCAGTTGCCGGCGCCGTCGTAGTGGTAGTCGAAGACGTACCGCGCGGTGTAGTCGACCCACGGATACGGGAACCCGACCCAGGAGGTCTCGGCTGGAGTCGGGCTGTAGTTCGTGCCCGTCTTCGCACTCCAGTAGTCGACGACCATCGACGTCGACGTGGGGCTGCACCACGCCTCACCGCCGTTGTCGAACTCCGGGTACTCCCCGTGATGCGTCTCCTGCGAGTACTGCGGGACGCCGAGATTATTCGTTGCGGTCATCGTCGTCGCGCTGGGGAACGTCATCTTCTGGTTCACGAGGTTCGACGCGATCGCGCTCAGCCGCGTCAGCGTCGGGCTCGCGCTCGTTGTCACGCGCCGGAAGAGTGTGACCCGCAGCCGGTAGGCGACGGCGGGATGATCTTTCGCGAAGAAGGTGTCGATCGAAACGAAGCCGTCGGCGTCACCCTGGCCGCCGACCGACGTCCGGTGGAAGCCGCCGAGGGCGTCCGCATCATTGTAGGTCCAGCGGCCGAGGATGTACCACTTTGCCCAGTGGCCGCCGCTGTTGTCGCTGATCTGCGGCTGGACCTCGACCTGAATCCAGGTGCCCGGCGGCGTCTGGGCGTTCCACGACGAGACCAGCTCGTTGAACCCGAACGAGAGCGTGGTGACGCCCGAGGTCCAGGTTCCGGACAGGTAGTCGCCCGAGCCGTCGGCCGGTCCGATGACGTTCGCGGCGACGTCGGCGTACGGATCCGTGTAGTGGAACGGCGTGAGGCCTGTCTCTTATACACATCTGACGCTGCCGACGAA
>JBKPNC010000006.1:0-29310 GCA_046732435.1 Actinomycetota bacterium | reverse complement strand
GGCCTTCCTTCTTAGCGTCTCCGCTTGCGTCCTGCACGGCTGTGGCCACGACGCCCTTTTTCGCTTCATCCGGAACGGCCCGGACGATCGCAGAAGCCACTTCACTCTTCACCTCGTCCGAGGCGCCTTGGATCGCGGCGGAGACGACATCCTTCTTCACCGAATCAGGAACCGCCTGCATCGCTGCGGCGGCGACGTCGCGCTGGGCGCCGTCCGCGGCCTTCTGTACGGCGGCGACAACGACGTCTTCCTTCACGTCGTCGGATGCTGCCTACATCGCTGCATTGGCGATGTCTTTCTTGGCGTCATCCGGGACATTTCGAACGGCGGCGGCGAGGATGTCCTTCTTGACGTCGTCGGGCGCGGCTTGCATTGCGGCGGCGGCAAGGTCCTTCTTCGTCTCATCGGACGCGTCTTCAACTGCCGCCGCGACGACGTCTTGCGGATTCATGGCCGCAATGGAAGCCCTGACGTCTTGTTGACTGCGGTCGCTGCGGTCTGCATCTGGCACGGTCTGCCCTCCCGTGTCACGCCACCGTGAGACTGCCGTACTTGTAGATGCTGCTGACGTTGAGCATCTGTTTCGGGTGCGGCCCGTTCGTCCCGGGCGCGAAGATCGAGTACATCGGGTCTTCGAGTCGGTGGCGAAAGAGCGCCTGGGGCGCGCTTTGCGGCGGACGGTACGGCTCGGAGGGCCGTTGTTTTTGCCATGCGGCCCAGATGCGGTCGACGTTGCAGTGGTTGAGGAAGAAGACTGGGTCGTTCGGCGAGGAGCTCACGAGCATGTCGCCGCCGACGAACACGTGCACACGGTTGTGCAGGTGCGGCGCGCTCGCGGCCGGTACCCACCCCTCGAGCCTGTCGCGGAACCCGGCCGAACTACCGCCCCACGGGGAGCTGTCGTAGTGGGGTCGGTTGAGCGCCTGTTGTACCTGGCTCTTGTTCGGTAGCCCAGTGCCGGTGTCGAAGCCACGACGGAGCGGCCGGTGCACGGAGCGAAGCACGCCGTTGACATCCGCTGCGACCTCAACGCGCCAGCTTGATCCCTCAGAGAACGGTCCGGTTTGCACAGCACCGTTTACGCCGGTTCCGTCGCCGCCCATGCAGTTCGGCTTCCACAATGCCGAGTTCGGCTGCCGCGCCTTCGGCTTCTCACCGTCGGCGGCCCAGTTCCAAAACGGCAGGCCGAAGTTGGCATCGTTGAGCACCCGCTGCAGCTGCGCCTCCAACTGGATCAGCATCCACCGGTGCCAGGGCAGGAACACGGGGCCACGGTGGGCGGCGTTGCGGTCCATCTGGGTAGCTGGCGTAAACGTGTTCATCGCCCAGTGGTGCATGACGACGAACACGTCGTAGGTGCTCAGCTCCTTGCCCGGGCCCGGGATGCCAAGCGAGTTCGTCGTCGTGCCGCTGCCTTCCGCCTTGAGCAACTTGACGCCCTGGATGTACTTCTGCCGCGCACCGGCGTTCGTGAGAATGTTTTTGCGCACGACGGCCATCGCTCACATATCCATTCCGCCGTCGTCGCTGCTTCCGTCGGCCGGGAAGTCGTCCGGGAACACGTCGATCAGCTGCCGCACCAGGGTGATCGCCGACGGGAAGCTCACGTTGGGAACCGCGTGATAATGGACGCGCCCATCGTTCGTCAGCGCCATGTGCCCCGTGACCGACTTGCCGTCTACCTCGATTTCGTAGCGCGTGCGGACGACGATGTGATGGCCCTTGTAGTCGTCCTCACGGATCGTCTCGATCCCGTGCCCGTGGTGCATCTCCATCTTCGGCCGGTTGCGCTTGATCGCCTGGGCGTACTCGCGCACGTCCGCGATCCGAACCCCGTCATCGGTCATGTCCGCTCCTCTCCCTTGGCAAAAACGGCCGGCCACTGTCGCCGAATCGGCCCGGTTCGATGCTCCCACCAGCGCGGGCGCTGGTCAACCCGCTCGTCTGAAGAGGCATCTGCTTGGGCTGGCCGGTTTGCTCTAGGTTCCGCTCGTGGCTGCAATCCCAGAGCCGATGCTTGCCCGCCCCGGTCCGCTGCCGACGGGCGAGGAGTGGGCTTTCGAGCTGAAACTGGACGGGTTCCGCGCGCTCGTCGACACCCACGCTGGCCTGCGAGTCATGAGCAGGCGCGGCTGGAACATGACCGACCGGCTACCCGAGCTCAGCGCGCTCCCGGAGGGGCTGACACTGGACGGCGAGCTCGTCGCGTGGGGCGAGGATGAGATGCCGTCGTGGTCGCAGCTCGGGCAGCGCGTTCTTCACGGCCGAAAGGGCATCTCCATCACGTTGTTCGTTTTCGACGTGCTCCGTGTCGAGGGCCACGACGCAATGTGCCTTCCGTATCGTGACCGGCGAGCGATTCTCAACGCGCTCGAGTTGCCGGGGGTAGTCCGCGTGCTCGACTCCTATGACGACGGCTCCTGCTTGTTCGAAGCGGTATGCCGGTCGGGCTTCGAGGGCGTGGTCGCGAAGCGGCTCTCCGATCCGTACCGTCCGGGTCGACGAGACTGGGTCAAGACGAAGAACCGCGAGAGGTGCGACGTGGAGTTACCCGGTGCTCGACTTCCAGCAGACGGCGGTCGCGAACACATCAACCGCGGGCACCTAAGCAGCCGCCAGCGCTACAGCAGCTTCGGATCGCTGGCGGATCCGGCGACTGGGGACACGCAAAGTGGACCGCTCGACAAGACCTGGGCGAAGCTGCTCCGTGAACGGATCCGCTACCTCAATGACCTGACCGGCCGCACAATGGCCTGACCGGCCGCAAGGTGACGATCTGCTTGTGATCAACCCTAGACCCCCGCCTCTGGGAGGTAGCACCTTCGAGGTTTAAACGCTCGCGGAGGGGGCGAGCGCATCCACGAAGGACATGCGAGGCGTCGATCACGTCAGAACAAGCGACGGCGGAATCTCGCTAGACGGCGCAGCCGCCGGTCGCTCCAAAAGCTCCCGCGTCCGCTCGAATCCCTCCCGGACTTACCCGCCTCTGGTCCGCCTCCCAGGCCCCGATTCCGGGGCTGACAGATGTCGAAAGAAACGGAGAGAAGGACACGTGCTAAAACTCGTGCCCGCCGGTTGCAAACTTCGGAAGCAGGTCGGCGTGGACTCGAGTCAAGACACCCAGGGGAATGGTGGGAGGCCCGTGAGGCCTCCCACCGAATCTTGCCGGACTAGCCGGGGCACCCGTTGGCGGCAGTATCGAGCTCGTGGGGGTCCACACGACTCAGACTGCCAACAATCTGCTCTAACTCCTCATCGGTCACTCGGGGATTGTTGACTACCTGATTCATCAAAGTAGCAAGTTCCTTGATCTTCTTCTTGTTTGCATCGGCTATGTTCTCGAGTGCCTCCGTGCTCTCATTCTTCTCGCTCATCGTCTAGCCCCCCTTGTGTGTTCGGACGTGTGATGCAACCCTCACATGAACTCCACGAGATCAGCATCGAGCCGCTGCTCCCTGGAGACCCCCGTGATTCAACCCATCGCCTCCTGAATCGTTTCCGATCCAATCGGTCGGAAGCATGTACTTCATGACATCGCGCTCTTCGTGCAATATCGCACAGTGACTCGTCGCCCGAGAACCGGCGAACCACCGCAAATCCGGTGTTGCAGGGACGGCCCGATGGTCGGAGGGTCGCGGCAGCACGGACAGCCAGGCAGCACGGACAGCCATAGACTGAATTCATGACCCTTGGGGGAGTGATTCAATCGGTGGTTTCCGGCTCTCCTCACGCGGGTCCACCCGCAAAGGCGGTGCACCCGTCCTAAGCCGCGCGGCCACTTCTCGACGTCCATGTCCCAGCTCCACGGTGGTAACGGGACTCGTCTAATTGAAGGCTACCACGCGCGTTGCCGAGCGCCCAGTCAGACTCAGTAGGTTTGCGTCTTCGACAGAAGTGGCTCCCGGCAGGCCCATTCTTGGTCGGCACATCGAGACATTGCTTTGTGCGCTCGATCCCGCCGGAGGTACGGATCTGACTTCGCCGGTGTGCACGCCCATTCGCACGCGCACCTCCACGCCGGCCGGCCAGCGCGGCAGCCTGGCTTAGAGCCTATCCCGCTAGGTCCTCGTGTTGGCAAGCTGCCAGGTGATCAGGTCGCAGGCGAGGTGGAGCAGGGCGCGGTGTTTTTGCGGCTTCTTCGACCAGCGGATCAGTCGGTCCTGCCCCGGCCTCACCACAACCACTCGACCGTCGCCTTCTGGCGCTCACGTTCCAGCCATTCCTCAAACAGCCGATCCTTCACAGCCTCGCGCGTGTCCTCATCGAGTCTTGCACGGCTGATCTGGAGAACCCGCAGAATCTCGTACTCATCACCATTCTGAAATGGCCCCGCCAACTCCCCCGCCCCTGCCCTGAAGATCACATCAGAATAGGCAGGTGGCATCTGCTCCCGCCGGGCAGGTGGCATCTGCTCCCGCCGCACCACGACAAGCAGTTCGCTGATGCCGGGTTGCACCTCTTCGAGGAACTGCCGCTGCGCGGCCTCGAAGAAGTCGAGCTCCCCGGCGCTCAGTTTGTCGTAGAGACGTCCGGCTTCTTCTTCGCCCCGCACTCTGAGTCGCGCGAGACGGGCCGTGTCAAAATCACTCTCACGAGACGCAAAGTACTCTTCTATGCGGCCCTCAGCAATCTCCTCACGCAGCTTGATCTTCGCCGCTTCGCCGGCCAACAGCGTGTAGAGATCTTCGGGAGTCATGCCACGTTGAGCTAACCACTCATGGGTCTGCTCGATTCCATACAAGCCGCGCCGCCTCCGAAACCGATCCACGACGGCCTCTACTTCTCCGTCCGATACTTCCAGGGCACGATCCCTGATCGCTCCACGGATCAGGCACTGGCTCACAAGCTGAGCCATGATCTGCGTCTTGTCCCTCATAATATCGATCACAGCCATCGCCGACATGACATCAACCGTCTCACGATTCACCCTCACGAGGTCACGCTCACGACGACGTTGGACACCGCGCAGAGGCCAAGGGGTCTCGCCTTGGGGGCAGACGCTCAAGGACACACTGCCCTCCCCCTCTACGTGCAACAGCACATCGTAGTGAATCGTCTTGCTGTAAGGATCCTCCTCCCAGAGCAAGTCCACTCCGCATTCCGCGTAGACTTTACGCAGGCCGCGCAATCGTCGTAAAGCGTCCTCTGGGCGCACTTTGTCACGTGAGAGCGCCCATAGGTACTCCTTCGGGGGAGCGTGGCTGTGGATCGAGGAACTGACCCGGATGCCCATTACGGCCGCGATATGTGACCTTCTCGTGGAGGCAAAAGCGATCCCGTGTCGCTTCACCGACCCGACCAGCTCGGCCATCTGCTCGTCCGCGAAGTCAGTTCGCGGGTTGAAGTCCTTCCGCAGCCGAATCTTCGCCAGCGGCACCATGGTTAGCGTCGCGGTCATCACCGGTCACCTCGTTCCGTGAGCACGTACCACTGCTGCGGGAGCGCATATCGGCTGCCAAACGATGGCAGACGCTACTGGCGCGTCTCGAGCAGCGCTAATGACAGCTCTTCGCGGTGATTGTCGATTGTCTCCTTGGCCAGGGTGATGTCTGTCTGCCCAGGTTCAAATGGAGGTGATATGGATTCGCTGAGCAGTAGGTACAAGTCGTCCTGGTCGCTCAAGACGTCGCCTCGCAGATCCACCACAAGGCAGTGTAGTACGCTGCGACGTTCCTTCCCCCGAAGCCCGCGTCGGGGTCTCGAACGACCGCCCGCGATAAGGGCATAGCGCCTCGTCCTTGCGCCCAAAAGGCGTCCACGCCGCGGCCCCCTTTTCAAGCTATGTCCCTGCAGCCTCCTTCGGAGCCGCCCAGGGTGCTGGGTCGGATAGGCCACAGCGCCGCATCCCTGCGCCTAAAACGCTTCACCCCGCGCCGCCGGTAAAAGTCGTCCAAAATCAGCCATCTCCGAGGCACGAGCGGGGCACCGTTCGCGCCGATAATGGTGCACCGCCGGCTCAACTGAGAGGCACGACTCGGCAGCCCCTTCGGGAGTCCGGCTACTCCTCGGGCGCTGGGACGCGATGATGACCCTGCCAACTCGTATCTGTTTGCGAGTCGTCAGCCAGCGATCTAGAAGCTCGGGTTGTGGGATCCCGGCCTAAGGTGCTGCAGTGCGGGGTTTGCGGCCTCGGCGAGCCTGCTTCCTTCCTTTCCGCGCCAACTCATCCGCCTCCTCGTCCAAAACGTCAAGAACGGCCGTGCCTTTACGGGCATCGCCGTAGCTGATGCGGATGGTGGCTCCCTTCCCATCGGGGATCGGGTCGCCGGAAAGGTCTGAGATTAGAACGGTTCTTTTAGCCATCGGGGCTGTGGCTCCTTTCAGATTCGAGTCGCACCAGCTTAGCCATTCGCCTTCTTATCCACGCATCGGCTAGGTCACAGATCGCCCTTGATGTAACTAACCTGGCTTCGAGCCATGCGAACCGGCCAGCGTTGGTCTGGCCCATTCGCCTGGTCGGCATCGAGATACGTTTCTACCGTACTGCGCGCTTTCCGCATTTGCGGTGACTCCTTTGTTTCGGTTCTTCCTCCGCCGAGAAAAAGCTCGGGGGTATGGCGGCCGCGCATGGCTCCTCACCGCGCGTCCGATTCCCTGCGCCTCGAAGGCTCGATGCCTGCCCTCCGGTAAAGATCCTGCCGGCCATTTGTCTGGCATGCCGAGTCCAGGCGGCGTTCCTGTGAGCGTGGTGCGTCGTGCTTGGCCCGGCTAGTCCCTAAGGGCTCCTAGGAATCGGTAAGGCCGCCCCGGGAGGGCGTTCCAGGCCATGCGGTTGATTGCTGGTGCTCGTTTTCCGCGGTGGTACAGGCTCCGCGGACGCTCCGAAAATGAAGTTCAGTGGCGTCGCCCGGCTCGCCGTCTTCCAGGGCGGCCAGATGAAGACACAGTTCAGCTGCCGCCTTTTGCAAGAGATCGACCGCGTGTTTCGCAGGCCGGCCGGCTTTGCTGTCTTGCCCGTAAAGAAGCAAGACGTGATCGAGTCGATCTGTTGCCTCCTCAACTCGGAGAGTCGCGTTGGCGACAGCCTCCTCGCTGAGGTCCGCTTTGCGCTCGGGTTTCTTGGGCCTCTCCCGAAGCGATTGAAGCGCCTCATGAACCGCTCGCGTCGCCCGGCTGAGCGAAGTTGAGAACTCGTGTGCCGCCTCGACGAGCAGTTTGCGCCACTCAGCGACGCTCTCTTGCTTCTTCGTTAGGTACGCGACGCCGATGGACGCGAGCGCCGTCAGCGCGCGCCCGCCGAGGGCGATCACAACCGTTGCCCAGGCGGGGAAGCATCTTGACGCGAAATCGGATTTACACCGCCGGGGTGTTGGCGGTGCTCGCGTACCTGCGTGCGCCCGTGGCGCGCTAAAGGCGAGCCGTGCCGGTGACGGTCGCGGCGTACGCGAGGCACCGGCCGAGCACACGCTTGCGATGGTGCGTGAGGTGCACCGTCATCGAACCCGCCCCTGAGTGGAACGCGAGGCGCCCGCGGACCACGTAGACCTGCTTGCCGCACCCAGGCGCCTGCGACATCAGCCTCACCGTGCCGGCGGTAAACCTCCCTCGCGCGACGACCTTCGCGCCACTGACCGGGATGCTGGCGAGCCGGAACGACCCGCCCCTGATCGTCGCCCGGCCGTGGCTGATGCGAGTATGACGGACGACAGCCGACCACGCGGATCCCGAGCTCCCGGTACCCGCGAACGTCCCGACGGTCGGCGTGGCGGCGACCTCAACCCCACGCAGCGTCACCGTCCGCGATGCTGCGAGCGCTGATGACGCGGCCAGCGCGCCTAGTACGGCGACGAAGAGCAAGACAGCCGTTCGCGACCCCATGCGACGCGGAAAGCGTACCGGCGTGGCGGTGGCTCTGGGGTCGGTGGCGCCGGTGCTCTCGAGATGCCGCCGGGCGTGTTCCCGCCGTCGTCGCAGCGCAAGGGGTTTGCGTACCTCGCCGTGTTCGCCGTGGCGGCCGTTGGGGCCGACCTGGTTCGGACGGTGACGACGACCTACCTGCCCCTGCTGCTTGCCGACATCAGGGAGGCGCGGGGGTTGATCGGCGTGGTGATGATGGTGAACTCCGCTGCCGGTTTCGCGGTCCCGTTGCTGGTAAGTCGCTGGAGCGACCGGCGGCACACGGCGCGGTATGGCCGGCGGCCGTTCATCGTCGGTGGCGCCCTGCTCGCCGCCTGTGGCCTCACGGCCGCAGCCGTCGGTCACGGCACATCCTTTCTCGTGCTCGCGCTTGCGGGAACGGTGGGCGTCAACGTCGTCACCACTGCCCACCGCGCGCCGTGCACGACTGCTTCGAAAGAGGGCAGTACGCGCGTGGTAATGGTGCATAGGAGGTCGCCATGCTGATCGGGGTCCTGATCGGGCGCGCGGTCGGAGGTCTGCTCACGGCGCTCGCGCCGTGGGCGCCGTTCGTGCTCGCGGCGGTGGGGATGCCGCTGCTCGCCTGGCCCACGGTGCGCTGGCTTCCAGTGACGATCCCGCGGGGGCGTCAAGGCCGGGCGTCGCCGCCGTTCCGTTTCTACGCCGCCGCGCTGATCCGGCCCGGCGTGCGAGCGTTGCTTGGCGGTAATCAACATCTACGCGCCCGCACTTGTTGTGATTTCGATCGCCGCCGCCGCGATACTCAAGCAGTAAGGGTCAACGACGCCCCGCCCGAGGAGCTGCTCTGCTCGGTCCGGCTACCGCTTGGCCTTCTTGGCCTGCCGCTTCTCCTTCAGCGTCTGAGCCGGCTTCTTCTCCATGCTCTTCTTCGTGTTCTTGTCATTCGTTGCCATGCTCGACCTCCCTGACCTATCGCTTCATGCGCGTCGCGGCTCAGCGGGGCGCATCGTGGCGATTCCGTCTTCGTCAACCTCGACCACGTAGCGTCCGGGATCTGCCCCGCTCATGAAGCGCTTGAGCCCTTTCGGTCGCCGCGAAACGATCGCGTGGGTGTCGGTCCGGGTCTCGATCGCGTAACCCTCTTCGACCTTTTGATCGAGGAACGCATCGAGGCTGTCTTGGCGAGTCCCCAGCGGGTCGATCTCTCCCACGGAGGTGAGTATCGCAGGCCAAGCCTCCGTCGCCGGTATTCGAGCGTGTACAGCCCGAGGCTGGCATCGTCGCGATCGCATTCTTTGTCGCGCGTAGCCTGGCGCCGTCGCGGAGGCGGCGGGTGTCAGGAGCTGCAGTGGCGGGCGAACTGCGCCGCCTGCGGCTTTCCCTTGTGCCCGGCTTCCTTCATGATCGGTGGGCGGTGCTCGCCACCTGGAGCCTGGACGGGATCGCGTCCGAGCGTTGTCCGCAGGCGTTGCCATCGACCGCCGCTCAGGTAGGCGGGCATAGGTCCGGTAAGCAGCAGGACTTTGACGAATCCGTCTCCTTCTGCTGGAACTCGTACGCCTCCGGCGCTTCCGCGAGCGGCAGATGGTGACTGGCGAAGCCTTCGGCACCGAGCGGGTCCCCGTCGGAGATAAACGGTAGAAGCTCCGGCCCCAGCGCCAGACGTTCTTCCAGGCGGATGCCGCCGACCCGGTCTGCGTAGTGGAGCGCGGTCGCTTCGAGTTCTGGCTCTGTCGTAGCACAGGCGTCGACGACGATCGAGGCTTCGAGGCCGTGCTCGCGCGCATCGATTGCGGTCTGGACGACGCATCCCTCCGTTGCCGCGCCGACGAGGACAACTCGATGTACGCCGAGCGAAGGGTTCGTGTACCCCGCATCCTCAAACCCTCCCTCGATGCGTGGAGGGTCATGGTGACGAACGAATCCCCCTCGTTGTCGTGGTGTTCACCCGCGCCATCTGTGCGCAGAATCCAACGGGCGGATCGTGAGCTGCCTCGGCCGCCCTGCAGCCGCCCTTCTGTGAGTTATCTCGAAGATCCCGTCCGTCGCCTTCTCTACGAGTACGTCGCGAGCCATGACAGACCGGTCGGGCGCGACGAGGCCGCAGGTGCGGCCCGCATCGGTCGTACCCTGGCCGCTTACCACTTGGACAAACTGGCCGAGCACGAGCTCCTCACCGTCTCGTACGAGCGGCTCGGCAAACGACGCGGCCAGGGCGGCGGGCGCCCGGCCAAGCTCTATTCGCGCGCCCCGCGTGAGCGCACCGTCAGCGTCCCACCGCGCGACTACCTGCTCGCCGGCCGGCTGCTCGTCGCGGCGGTCGAGCGAGACGCGAACGGTTCGACCCGCGAAGCCCTTGCCGAGCCCGCGCGCTAGGCGCCGAGGCGGGGGACGGCTCGCAAGAAGGGTCGCGATGCATCGGTGCCAGCCCGTCGACGCGCGGTCGTGGCTGCCCTGCGCGAGCGCGGCTATCAGACCGACGAGGACAAGAACGGCGTCATTCGGCTGTGCAACTGCCCCTTCCACCAACTCGCTCAGCAGAACCGGGGAGTCGTCTGCGCGATGAACCTCGCCCTCCTGGAGGGCTGCTGGCCGGGCTCGACACGAACGATTTCTCGCCCTCGCTCGAGATCGAGCCGGGCCGCTGTTGCGTCGTGCTACGCCCCCGCGCGAACAAGCAGCCGCTGCCCTAGCGGGCCTGCCACGGAGCTAAGCTGGCCGTACATCGACGGGGCAGGTCCGCCGCGAGGAGGCCGACGCCACTGCGGGCGCGACGTCATCCCGAGCACCAGGTTCGCGATCGACGCGATCAGCGCGAGACGTGGTCGACCCGTAGCTTCAGCTTCTGCCAGCCGAGCCAGACCGCCGCGATGAGGACGACGGCAGCACCGGCAAGGATGTGGAGCGCTTGCGCGACGACCGCGAACGCGACTGCCTTGTTGGCGTCGATTCCCGCCGAGGCGAGCACGGCCGCGCCGGCGCCAGCCTGCGTTGCAGCGCCCGCCGGGCCGATCGGGAGCGCGGCCGAGGCGGCCCCGGCCGCGAGGAAGGTGGCCGCGAGCGGGAAGGAGAAGCCCAACCCGAGCGCGGCAAGCAGGACGACGAGCCCGACTGCTCGCAAGAGCCACGCCGTGGTGACGAGGACCGATGCGTACGACGCGTCACGGATCGAGGCGGGTGCATGCCGGCGGAGCCAGCGCGTGAGCCGATACCGCCCGGGGCGATCGCCTGCGGCGGTGCGCGTGAGCGCCGCGACGAGGAGCGCGGCGCCGAGCCCGGCTACGCCGACGACGGCGAGAGCGATCCGGACGCCCAGGGCCGCTTTCGACGTGACGGCCGCGGCGAGGGCGAGTGGCGACAGCGCCGCCGCATCGAGCAACCCGAGTAGGAAGATCGTGAGGACGATCGTTCCCACCCCCGGAAGCCGGCCGGAAAGGCGGCGGACGACGGCGATGCGCACGACGTCGTCGAAGCGACCCGGTAGCGCGGCACCGGTCACGGAGGAGGCGCCGGTGGATGCAGCGAGCGTGAGTGACCGCGGCCGCTCGTGCGGGCGGAAGAGCCGCTGCCAGCCGAGCGCCTTGAATGCGTACGTGGAGAGGAGCAGCGCGCCCGCGGCCGCCACGAGCCTGAGATTGGCGTCGTGGAGTGGCCAGCCGACCGAGGCGAAGTGCCGGCCGGCGAGCACAAGGATCCCGAGAGCGCTGAGCCCGAAAGTGGCGCTAACGACGGTGCGCCCCCGCGGTGAGCGCCACACGGCGAGAAGGGCGCGCATGAGGCGGAGCCAGGGGTGGATCGTCCCAGGCACGAGCGCCGCGACCTGCTCCGAGGTGAGGAGGGCGGCCACGGGGATTCGTGCGGGTGGCTCTGCGAGTCGAGCGGAGAAGGGCGGTGTCGCGGGCTGAGCGGCCGGCCGCGGCACATGGCCGGCCGCGCCCTCGGTCAGGCGCCCGCCCCTTTCGCGCCCGCGTCGCAACCGCAAGAACGGCCAAACCGCACGCCGCCAAGTCGAGGGCGAGGACTCACGCCACACCCAGGCGCCGAAGCCGAGCGCGGGCACTGTATAGAAGAAGAAGATGCCCCAGCCGGCGAGCACACTGGCGAGCGTGAGCGAGACGACCACGACCGAGCCCACCGATGCGAGGATGAGGAGAAGGACGATGAGGCCCGGAACCGTCATGCCTGTCAGAGGGCGATGCTTCACATCGCGCAAAACGGCATTTTGCTCCTCCTGAGTGACCGGATTTTCCGGTCACTCATCTAGCCTCTCGGTGTTCGGAAGACCAACAAGAGTCCGGCCTGTGCTCCCACCAAACCAGGGCGCTCGCGCCACGATCGCCCGCACAGCTGGACGAGTCGACGTGCCTGCGAGGCCGCCCCGTCGACTTCCGTCAGTGTCTTGTTCCTGGCCCGCCTACCGACGACCGTTGAACGTCCGCTGCGCCGCGTTGACGCGTGAACGTGACCGGAAACGAATGCGGCGTCTGCCCGCCGCCGCTGCTAGTTCGGCGTTCTGTGCGCTGGCGCTTTTCGCTTCGTCGCCGTCTTCTTGACGGTGACCGTGTTGCTGTCCGCCAGGATCCCGGCGGTCGTGATGTAGGTGCAGGTCGGCAAGATCAGCGGGTTCGTCGAGATCGGCAGCAGGGGCTGGCACGGCTGCCATCCGATCCGCTCGAGTTCCGGCAGGAGCACGCTGAGCAGCCGTCTGCGCCGTCCGGCTGCCGTCTGAGTGGCCAGCTGGCCGCCCTCCGGGTTGATGGCGTCCGAAGTCAGGATTTGCACTTGTTTGCGGTCGGCCGTCCAATTGAGGAGTGGATCGTCCTCGCCCGCAGCCACCTTCTCGGCGATAGCAGCGGCGATCTGCCGACATCTCTGCATGTCGAACCTCGGGCGCGTCGGGGTTAACTGCAGGTGGCCCGCTGGCGACACGTCGGCCGTGTGATCCTGCAGGTTCACCGTCCATGCCTGTAGTTCGGCGCGGGAAGAGCCGAGCATTGTTCCGCCGTGCCGCTCGATCACGAACGTGAGGATTGGGTCGTCCCAGGTGAAATCTTCGGCACGCTCGATCTTGTGCGGTGCCATCGACTCCTCGTTCCCTCCGCGAATCTCAGACCACACTCGCGCCAGGAGCTCGGTCGCGCGCTCGTCGACCCCATTCTCGTTCAGATGGACGCGAAGCGTCAGAATCGGATCGAGCGTCAGGCAAGCACCGCCGCTGGTCCCGCTTGGTTGCGTTCGATCAACGCGCGTACGTTTGGCTGGTGAGTCGGGGTAACGATCACCGGCGCCTCGGTGTGGGCCAGAACCGGACGACGTCTTCCGGCGGGATCGGTCGGCGCCCAGCGGCAAGCCACTCAGATTCATATTGTTTGGGGATCTCACCCAGATACAGCCAGCTTCGGCCGCCGCTCCACTCAACTAGGTCGCGCCGCTCGAGCGCGTCGAGGACGCGCACGATCTCACCCGGGCGGAGCGTCGGTAGGTCGTGGCGGAGTTCAGGCACGTTGTTGGCCGCGCTTGCCGTGAGCCCGACCGGCTTTGGCGGGGACCGGGTTGGTTGGTTCACACCGTCGCTCCAACGAGCGTAATCGCTTCTGCGAGTCCGTGCCGTTGCTCGTATTCGGCGGGTGGATGGCGTGGAGGCGGGCGGCGTTGTACCAGCCGAGGTGCTTGACGACGGCAAGCTCGAGCTGCGAGCTCGTCCGCCAGACGCGGTCTGGTCCAAGCCCCTCTGATCTACTTGTGCCCCTCCAGCTTACGCGAGCGAGGAGAGCAGCTTCCGGGCCCAGCCGGCGGCGGGTTCGTCGCCCTTCGCCTCGTAGATCGCGAGGGCGTCGGCAGCCGCCTCACGCGCCTAGGTCGGTTTGCCGCATTCGACGAGGGTTCGCGCGAGGAGCATGTGCGCGCCGGCCGTGTGGTCGTAGAAGTCGGATGCTGCGAGCATCGCGACCCCGCTTCGCGCCAGCCGCTCGCCTTCGACGTGGTCACCGCGACGCGCGGCGAGGAACCCCTCGAGCGACTGGACGTCTCTTCCCACCTGCTGCTCGGAGCGCTGCTGATCGTGCTGCTCGCGCTCACGCGTTTTCTCGCCAAGCGGGTAGAAGGCGCGAGTGGTGGCGTCGGCGCCCGTCGCCCGAGCTGGTCGACTGCCGGCGCCGTTCATCTCCGTGCGGATAGGCGGGGCTAGGAATCGAATTGGCTGGCGCGGCCCGCTCGCCCTCGACCTCGACATTGCGGAAGAGCGACAGGCAGATCTCGGTGTAGGGAGACTTCAGCCGGTCGCACGTTCATCGCCGGGCGTAGGATTTGAACCTGCGCCTCCCGCCTCGACCAAGCCCATGCCTACCGCAGCGCTCGGGCGAGTGCAGGTTCCAAGCCAAGTCGGGCCCAGTCCTGCATCGAGGCGAACTTCTCGACCTTTCCGGCGGCACCCGCGGAACTTTCCGGCGGGAGGCGGTTCTAACCAAGTGACGAGAGAGGTGCGAGAGGAGGGAACATGGCAGAAGAAGAGAAGACCAGCACGCAGGCGCCGCGGGGACGCACGGCCGCTCAGCGTGCCGGCGAGACGCCCGGGCCGCTCGAGGCGGGGCGCGGTGCGACGACGCTCGACGACGCCGTCGTTACCAAGGTGGCGGCGGTCGCCGCCCAGGAGGTGCGCGGTGTGCACGAGCTCGGCGGCGGTATGGCCAGGGCGTTCGGCACTGTGTCGGAGGCTGTCGGGGCCACTGACGAGCGTATGCGTGGCGTGTCCGTCGAGGTCGGCGAGCGAGAGGCGGCGATCGACCTTACAATCGTGGTCGATTACGGTGAGTCGATCCCGCGGGTCGCGCAGGCCGTTCGCGACAACGTGATCAAGAGAGTCGAGGGCATCTGCGGGCTCTCGGTCACCGAGGTCAACATCTCGGTCAACGACCTCTACTTCCCGGGGGATGAGCGACAGAGAGCTCGCGTCGAGTAGTGGCTCCGACGCGCTGGGCGTGACGACCAGACGGACAGTCTCGGCACCCGAATCGCCCCGGATGGAGCTTGCCCGGCTCGCGCTCGCTGAGGCCCTGGCGACGAACGGCGTGCTCGGGGCGCTCGAAGGGCCGCGCGGTCTCTGGGTCACCGTCTCCGACGGCGAGCGGCTGGGTGGCGTGACGGCTGTGGCGCTGCCGGACGGGCGTTACGAGATCGGGCTCCATCTTGTCGGCCGGCTGCTTGTCCCGCTGCACCCGCTCGCCGAGCGGGTTCGGTCGCGCATCGAGCGCGCGGCCACCGAGGCGGGGCTCGCTGACGCCCTCGGGCCGATCGACATCGCCTTCGAGGACACGGGCGAGTCGGCGGAGAGATAGCGGCGATGCTGCTCCTGCTGAGAGCGATCGCCCGCCTGGCAACCTTCGTTCTCCTGGTCGCCTTAGCAGCCCTCGGGCTCGCGACCGCGCTCTTCTCGATCCAGGGAGACTCGCGCGCCCTCAGTCTTCCCAGGCTCGCCCAGCATTTCCAGCTGCCGGAGCTGCACGACGTGGTCGGCCCCTACCTCGATCGTCTGGAGGCGGACGGGCCAACCGCGTGGATCTCGCTTGGCGCTGGAGCTGCGCTGATCGCAGCCGGCTTGCTACTGCTCGCCGGCGTGCTCATGCCCCGCCGCGAGCGCCTGGTCGTGCTCGAGGAGCAGGACGAGGCGCGGCTCGCCGCGCGCCGGCGCCCGCTTGCTCACGCGGCAGCGGCGCTCGCCGAGCGGGAGCGGGGCGTCACGCAGACCAAGGTTCGAGTCCGCCCTGCGCGGCTCGGTCGAGGCCGGTTGCGGGTGGCGACCTACTACTCGCGCGGGCGCTCTCCGGAGGAGATCGAGCGGCGCGTCTCCGCTGCGGTGGAGCCGCTCGCCGATGCCTTTCGCCTCAGGAAGCGGGTGCGCGCACGGCAGGGTGAGCGCGGCAGGGCGCGCGTCCAGTGAGGATCCGCCAGCGCATCCGGGCACGGACCTCTCCGCTCGCCTACGTCGGCCGCACGCTTCTCGCGCTCCTCACCCTCGCGCTCGTCTGGTACGGCCTCATGCTCGTGCTCTTGGCGGCGAAGCTCTCGCCGGACAAGGTCGACGCGATCAGCCGCTACCGCACAGGCTTCGACTATTTCGCGGAGCTCCAGCCGGGCGATGTCACGAGCCGCGTGCGCCTGATCGCCGGGCTCTGCGGCCTCGCGGTCTTCGCCCTTTGCTGCTTCCTCGCCTGGAAGGAGCTCCCGCGTCCGTATCTCGCCCGCGGCGACCTGTCGCTGCTGGAGGACGAGCAGACCACGATCACCGTCAAGCCGCGCGCGATTGAGCGCGCGGCCGAGGCTGCCGTCGTCGAGCACCCGGCCGTGATCGCAGCCGCGGCGCTCTACGGCGAGCAGCTCAGGGTCGACATCGACGTGCGTCGTGCGCGCGATCTCGCTCAGACGATACGGGAGGCTCAGCTCCTCGTGGCCGAGGCGCTCGGCCGGCTCGAGCTGCCGGCGCTTCCGGTGAGCGTGACCTTGGCTGGTTTTGACCGTCGACGAAGGGAGATTCAGTGATGAGCGTAAAACAGTTCGCCGCCCTGCTCGGCTTTCTGTTCGTGGTGGTCTGGATTCGGTTCGATTTCGGTGATGCCGTTCTCTGCCTCGTCGGCGCAGCCGTCTTCTGGATTGCGGTCCAGGTGCTCGTCGGTGAGCTGAACCTCGCTGTGCTGCAGAGCCGCTTCGGCGAGGGCATGCGCCGCTCCCCGCCGCCGTCTCCGCCCGGCTCGCGCGTGCGCTAAGGCCGGTAAGCGTTCGGCACCGGATCTGAAACGGGTTGCCTGGAGATGATCAGCGAGCCGCGGGTGAGCCGGCCGCGCCCGCCGAGGAGCCCGAGTTTCTTCCGACGGCGGAGACGAACCAACTCGCCGCCTTCGAGAAGCTCGTGCGGCGCAACCAGACGGTCGTCTACCGGGTCGCCCTGCGCATGCTGGGAAACGAGCAGGATGCGCAGGACGCGACCCAAGACGCATTCGTGCAGGCATGGCGCGCACTCCCGTACTTCCGTGGCGAGAGCAGCCTCGAGACGTGGCTCTACCGGATCGTGACGAACCGCTGCCTCAACCTTCTTCGGACCCGCCACAGCGCCGAGCCTCTGTTGGAGACACGCGAGGCATCGTTGGGCCATCCCAATCACCTCGCCGAGACGCGGAGTGAGCTCGACGCCCTGAAAGACGCGATCGTTCGGCTTCCGCCCGACCAGCGAGCAACGCTCGTCCTCCGAGAGCTGGAGGGACTCTCCCACGAGGAGATCGCGCACGTGCTGGGCACGACCGTCCCAGCCGTCAAGGGTCGCCTGCACCGGGCGCGCCTCGAGCTCCTACACGCCATGAGGGGGTGGCGATGACCGACGAGTCGCTCGCCTGCGGAACAGAACTGGCGTCGCTGGTCGACCAGGTCGCCGATGGCCTTCCGCCCGAGCGGCCGGCGCATCAGGAAACCTGCCCGCACTGCCAGGCCACCCTCCAAGAGATCAACCAGCTCTGGAGCCACGTACGCGAACTGACGCGCGAGGAGATCGCCATCCCGAGCGGGATCGTCGAGCGGGTCATTCGCCGCATCCTCGAGGAACTCCGAGCGCTCGGTCGGCTCGTTCCCCTCGAGGCCGTCGTGCCCAGGCTGGTGCGGCACGCCCTGCTGCACGGGCCGAACGGCACCACGCGGATCGCCGACCGGGTCGTCGCGAAGCTGATCGCCCGCCTCGTCCTCGACCTCCCCAACGTCCGCTCGCTCGGGCACACCGGCCGCGCGATCGACGTTGAGATCACCGGGCTCGAGGCCACGGTCGACCTACGCCTCGTCGTCTCGTACGGACAGCGCATCCCGGACGTCGCGGCGACAGTCCGCGCGGCCGTCATCCGGAGAGTCGAGGCGTTGACGGGCCTCGAGGTCCGCGCGGTCAACATCGCGGTCGAGAGCGTCGAAGTAGACGGCGGTCGGTAACAAGTCCCTTCCGCGCTCGCGCTCCGAAACCGGCCCGGCCGATCGGCGTCAAGGCGCCTGGGTCTCCTTCGCGAGCTTGACGAGGCGCTCGAGCTCTGAGACCTCGTCCCGGAGCTCGTCGATCTCTCGGCGGCGATCGTCGAGTCTCCTGCTCTTCGTCGAATCTCAACGGTGAGTGCGACCAGCTTCGCAGCGGTCGCGTGGCCACATGACGTAGTCAGGCACTGTGATGGCGAGCCGCCGTCGGGCGCGAGCCTCGCGCATGCTCCGCCTTCGCGGCGTTGACCGCGCGCCGCGAGGGACCTGTCTCGGACCGCGTCCAGTCCGACGCGCTCCCACGCCACGGGACGTGGTGACGCCCGCCGGAGCGACACTGCTAACCAGTGCACTTCCTAGCGTTCCCAGGTCAGTTCAGCGCCGGGAAGGCGGCATGGCGAATGCGCATGCGGGCGCCGGAGGCGTCGCGGGCGAAGACCTCGGCCTCGAGCAGGCTCTCGAGGAAGCGCTCGTAGGGCCATGACTCGGCGCGGGCGCGCTCGGCGGTCTGCTCGAGTCGCTCGAGCACCCGCGGCGCCTTCAGCTTGGAGAGCAGGTAGGGCAGCCGCTCGCCCGCCTTCGCCTTCGCGCGGCTCATGCGCAGAGCTCCGCGTACGCGGCGAGCTCCGGCGGGGCGACCTCGAGCCGCGGCGGCACGAGCGGCGGCGGCACCGGCGGCGGCTCGGGGCGCAGGATCGGCGGCGGTAGCCAAAGACCCTGCTCGTAGCTTCGTTCGTAGCGGGCGACCTCTTGGCCGCGGTGGACGATCCAGACCCGGTCGCGGTCGAAGCGCAGCTCGACCCGCTCGTGCACGAGCCGCTCCGCTACTCCCGAGCTGCCGGCGGGTCTAGACCTTGTCGGATGACAGCGCCCCGAGCCATGACGCGCCGACCGCACGGCACAAGCCGTATCGGGCTTTCCGTAAACCTTGTTGCGGCGTGCAAGACCAGCGCCACCAGGTGTCCCCTGGCCCAGCTAGCCCCTTCGCACTCCAACCCGGCGATGTCCGCTCGGCCAGCCTTCGAGGGCCGTCGTGAGCGCCGCCGCTACGACTCGCATCCGAGCCGCGTCCGCGGCATCGCGGGCGGGATAACCAGCGGTAACTGGTACTTGGCGATCGACGTCGGAGCGAGCGTCGATTGCGCGGCGGCCGCACTGATCGCGAACGCGTTGCGAACGTCAAGGCGTCCGAAGACGACGAGACCCGCTCCTCCCGAAACCCCATACTGGAGGAGCTGCCTCCGAGTTAGCCTGATCATGCCGGACCTCCCTCCGCCGTCGCTGCCGCCGCAGGAAACCCACTTTCATTCCGGCCGCGGACGTTGTCAAGCGCTGCTTTCCACACACCCGCCGTCGGTTTCCCGCTACCTCGATCGCGGCAGTTTGCGTACCCCGGCTTCGGGACACGCACGGAACCGTCTGCACGAGCGCGTTCGGGGTTGGCGGGTGAGGGTTCCCTCCGGAATCCACACCGCCAGGCGGTGCGTAGTAGCGGGTGACACGCGGTTGCTCCTTTCAGCCGTGTTGACGCCCGGGGGGCTTGAGCCGAGCCTCCCGGGTACCCCCGCGCAGTGAAACGTCCTTCGTCGCCGCCGCAATGGAGGCGTCGGGATTAGGACCCTCCCGGCCGGCTGGGTAGTCCGAATGGCCCATGGAATCGGCACGCCAGCCGTGGGATGATGGGCGGCGATGAAAAAGCGACTCGCACTCGTGGTCGCCGCCGCGCTCGCAGCTGCCGGCGTCGCGGGCGGCTGGCATTGGGGCCATAACCAGACGGCCCCGAAGGCTGGTTGGGCTTGGGCGGCCGTCTCGGAGGACGGAACCGTCTCGCAGGCCGACGCAAGCGACGGACCTGCAGCAGCGTACGACGGTTGGGCCTGGTAGCAGCAGCGCGCGGCGCTCTCGACCGAGCGAACTGAGCCACTGTCCCGGTCCTGGTTCCGGTGTCAGCGTTTTGCGGCTCCGGACCGTTCCTACGTGCGGCTTTCCTGGTTCCGCCGCGGTTCCGGACGGTTTCGCGGAACCCGGTTCGGTAACCAAGTTCTTACGGGGGGCGAATGCCAGGCTGGCGTGCTGCGGTCCTGGCAGGGCACGCCCCCTATCGAGCGAGCAGCCAGAAGGGCTCTTATGTCAGAGCGTACAAACCGTTTAGTCATGCGGCTTCCCGGTGGCGTGCTAACGCGTTGCAAACCGGAGGGTTCGATTCCGAAGAGGAGCAGACGCAAGTAGGGCGCGCCGCCGAGCGCGAGCTGCGAGCGCTCGGCAAGCGCATCTGCCCTCAAGGCGGCTGCCTGCCGCGTAAGACCTTGACAGGTGCCCCTTCACGGGAAGAAGCTTGTTTCTTGGTCGGGGACGTGCGAGGAGGGCGCGTGCCGCATCGGAGCTTGGTAGAACGGGGATGGCGAGCAGTCTGCCGGGGTGCCGCGTGGAGCCGGTGACACCGTCCCAGTTCGCTGCTCTGTCAGATGCAGACGGCGCAACGCGGATCCGCCTAACCGAAGCCTGGGGAATTGCGCCCGTTCCGTGGCTGTGCACCATGCGCGTTCGGATCCTTGTCGTGACCGATGGCCGCATCAACGGCAGTCACGGCCAATACGAGTTCGGGCTGGGTCAGGTGCTCGACACATTGCACGACCCGTCGTTCGCGTGGTGGGTGAATTTCGAGGCTGAGCTCGTGAACCGCGACCCTCCCGAGTCGTTCCGGTTCACACAGGACGGGTTCGACATCGACCATTACGACGAGATCTGGTTTTTCGGCGACTGGCCGGGTGAGGTCGCGAACGACCCAGCCTTTCCGGACAGTCGGATCGACCTCCCCGAGTACGCGCCGTTGGAGGACGCGGAGCTCAGGATCGTTGCCGAGTGGATGGACCGTGGCGGCGGAGTCTTCGCGGCAGGCGACCACTCGCTCCTCGGCGCGTCGATGTGCCGTCGGATTCCACGCGTACGCACGATGCGCCGTTGGACCCGAGCCCAGGGGGTGCCGTCGTTCGACGACGCCCACCGGCACGAGACGCTCCAGCACATCGAATCCGGGCCGACGGGCTGGGAGGGGGACGAGTGGGCGCAGCGCATCTACCCCGTGCTCCGGCGTGACGCGCGGCGACCGTTCGATCTCCTCGGGGCCTACCCCCATCCGCTCCTATGTGGGCCTTACGGAGTCATCGACCGCTTTCCCGACCATATGCACGAAGGGGGTCTCTTTGAGGTTGAGGAGGTGCGGCTCGACGAGCCACTCGGGATACCGGACTACGACGGCGACGAGTACCCGATCCTCGAGCCCCAGATCCTCGCCGCCGCCGTCGTGGGCGAGCAGCCCGAGACGTTTGGGCTCCGCTCGCGGCCTGAGGTCGTCGCTCACGCCGTGACGACCAATCCCGAGCCGCTCACTGCACCAGAGCCGGGGGGCGTGCTCATGGCCCGGAGACTCGACGTCTTTCCCGGCAAGCGGTTCGCAATCGTCGGCGCGTACGACGGGGACGCGGTCGGAATCGGTCGTGTCGTCGTCGACTCGACCTGGCACCACTGGTTCAGCATGAACCTCGTCGGCTTCCAGGCGAAGGCGCCCGCGCTCTACCGCGGCATGCAGAGCTATTACCGAAACGTCGCTCTGTGGCTCGCGCGGCGCGAGCAGCGGGCGGGGATGCTGTTCGCTGCCACGTGGGGCCTCGCGGTCGGCAAATACCCGGGCGCATTCGACAGGGTGATGGGTATGTGGGAAAACGGCGCTCGCGCTCTCGATGCGATCGGTCGCACGGCATCGCGGTGCATCGTGTCCGAGCTCGTCGCCACCGTGCTGGGGCCGACCGTGGCGACGATCGGCAACGACACTGCGCCGAAGGAGCTCGCGACATCCCCGGTACTCGGTACGCTCGTCGACCAGGCAGTCGTCGGCGGGATCATGTACGGCCAGCTTGAGGACGCGCGCCGTCACGTCATCGAGCGCGCCCACGGTCGCGCGACCGCGGTCGACCCCGACGTCGTGCGGAAGGGTGGGCTAGCGGGCTTGGATCACGCACTAGAGGAGGTCGCCTCGACGCTGGAGCGCGAGGCACGAAAGCTCGCGCAGCTCAGCGAACGCCTCGGCCGCTACGAGCAGCACCCGACGCGTCTACCCAACGTCCCACTCGAGCCGCTCGACGGCTCGGATCAGACAGCGTCCTGACGCTCGGCGGAGCAAGTCCAGCGGAGGAGGCCGGGGCCGTCGTTCGGAACGGGATACTGCCGCTCGCCAACGCGGAGCGCACGTGGAAGGCTCGTCACACCGTCAGCATAAGGGCCAAGCTCGCCGACGCACAGCGCACGCTCGGCATCGCCTCGCGCTACTAGATGCGTTGGAGCAGATCGGCGGAGCCTGGTTCCCGAGCGGATCGGCGAGTGCTCCCCGCCTGGCTCGTGCCGCTGCCGGAGCTGCGCCGGTGACCGCGCAGACGGCGTGGTGAGGCTAGGTATTGATGACGCGAACATCACCGTTGACCAGGCGCGCCGCCAGTGGCGTAGCGGCGGGGGAGTTCTGCGACGGCGGGACGGCATTGACCGCGGCCGCCACGGATACGATCGGCCGCTTGCGGATAGTCCTCGGGACGACGAACCCGGCCAAGGCACGTCAGTGCCGCCTCGCTCTGCGGACCGCCCACCTGCGAGTGCTGTCCCTCGCCGAGGCCCTGAAGGATCCTCCAGAGGTTGTCGAAGACGGTTCTAGTGCCGAGGAGAATGCGGCACGAAAGGCTGCGCCTACAGTCGGGCGACGGGGCTTTCAGTGCTGTCGCTGGACTACGCACTCGCGTTCGTCGGCATTCCGGCCGACCGCCAGCCCGGGACTGCACGTTCGGCGAATACCCGGTGTCAACGGCCACGCGACCGACGACGAGCTGCTCGCGTACTACGGCAGCCTGTTCGCGAGGTACGGCAGCCGCGTCGAGGGCCGGTGGGACGCGGGGCGGCCGTCGCCGCGCCGGCGGGCCGCGTCGAGCGGATGACCATTCCCGTCTACCGTACGTTCGTCTCCGAGCCGAGCGCGCGGCGCATCGACGGGTATCCGCTTGCGTCGCTTCAAGTCGCTGAGGGAGGGACGTACATCTCCGAGCTGGGCGAGCAAGACGAAGAGCGACTGTTGCAGCGTGTGCTCGGAAAGCCACTTCGTGACCTTGTCGCGACGGCGCTGGCGTAGGGTTTTGCCGCGCCTGGATCTGAGCGGCCGCAATGCTGTCGTCACCGGGGTCAGCCGTCGTGCCGGGATCGGCTACGCGATCGCCCGCCGCCTGCTCGCTCTCGGGGCCGAGGTCTTCATCCAGGGATGGACGGCCCATGACGCGGCGCAGCGCTGGGGCGCCGAGCCCGGCGGGACCGAAACCGTCGCCGCCGAGCTGGGCGTCCCGTTTCTCGAGGTCGACTTCGCGGCCGTCGACGCGCCCGGGCGCGTGGTCGCGGCAGCCCACGAGTCATTCGGACCGCTCGACATCCTGATCGCCAACCACGCGCGCAGCGGCCGCGGCAGGCTGGCCGAGCTCACGGCCGGGGAGATCGATGCCTTCCTGCACGAGAACGTGCGGGCGACGCTCCTTCTCGTCCGCGAGTTCGCCGCGCGCCACGACGACTCGCGCCCGGGCGGGCGCGTGGTGCTGCTCACGTCCGGGCAACACCTCGCGCCCATGCCCTCCGAGGTGGCCTACGCGGTGTCGAAGGGAGCGCTTCAGCAGGCTACGCTCACGCTCGCCGACGAGTTCGCCGACCGCGGTATCAGCGTCAACACCGTCAACCCGGGCCCCACCGACACCGGCTGGGGCCTCGCCGAGCGCGATCCGGCCGCGGCGATGCCGTTTGGGCGCTGGGGCGAACCGGATGACGCGGCGCGCCTGATCGCCTGGCTGTGCAGCGACGAGGCACGCTGGATCACCGGGCAGACGATCGACTCCGAGGGCGGCTTCCGTCGCTGGCGCTGACCATGACGCTTGATTTCGTTCTTCGTGATCTCGCCGGGAACGTGGACGTCACGCTGGTTCGTAACGACGACCCAGCCGCTCTCGGCTGCCGCGCGAGCGCACGCGGCTTTCCTGTCTGTGCCGCGGCCGTGACGTACGAGGGCCTTGGCTACGCGGCGATGCTCGGCTGGATCCAGCTTGTTCGGTCGACCGATAACCGAAGCGGCGGCCGCGAGTTCGAGATCGACCCGTACGAGCCGCTCGGCGTTACGCCGCACCCGTTCTGCTGGTTTGGGCTGGCGCCGACGCTCTTCGACGCGCCGTCACGGGGGACACGGGCTGATCTTGAGTGGCTCGCTCACAGCTTCCTATGCTTCATCGGCGGCGCGCGGGAGGCTCGTGCCATCCTCGGCTTCAGCTGGGGCTTCACCGTTTCCGAAGACGAAATCACGCCCACCGGCATCGCGCCCGTCCCGGCCGACCAGTGGAATGAGCATCGAGCCCTCCTCCGCCGGGGGCACCCCGCCTGGCGGTTTGCCCCGGCTATCGGGATAGGTGACGATCGGCCGGGACGGCGCGCTGTCTACTGTTCGACGCCGCGCGACGATCGTTCCCCTCGGCGTCACGACCCAACGAACGCGGCGATCCTCGCGCCCGCGGCGATGCCGCCGATGGCGTGCCCGGCAGCGACGTGCAGCGCACCGACGTGCCGTCCCGCAACTCGACGTCGACGCGGGCGATCGCCGGGTCATTGACGCGCGCGTGCACGATCTCCACGTGCCGGGCGCTCGTCCGTCCAGAACATCGGGTCGGGTGTCGTCAGGGGAGTGGCCGGCGCGGCGTCGTCGCAGGTGGTGACTCCATAGGGTCGTCCGGTCGCCGGATCGTCCCCGACCTGAGTCAGCCAGCAATGTCTTCCGTCGTCGGTCGGTGCAGCCCAGAGGTAGATGGGCCCGTTGGCCGAGTCGACCACGGCCACGCCGCGCTCCTTGCTTGCGAGCCATCTAGGCAGCGTGCGCCGACTGGCGTGCGGCTGCGTGTGTGAGAGTGAGTGATGGATGACGAGGGAGCGTGAGCGGCGGCAGCTTGGGTTGATCGGGGAGTTCGTCGCGCTTGCGGCTGGCGGAGGGATCGAGTGTTGGCTGCGCGGCGGCTGGGCGCTCGACTTCTTGCTCGGCCGAGTGACACGCCCGCACGAGGACATTGATCTGTTCGTGTGGGCCGCGGACGCGGCGAGGCTGGTCAGCCTGCTCGAGGATCACGGCTACGAGGAAGTTGGCGGTCCACCGCCGGAGCAGCAGCGCAACCTCGTGAGGCTGGCGAGGAATTCCACGTCACGCTGCTCGAGCGGAACGAGTTCGGTGTCGTGACCGCTGGCCGACGGTGGGCGGACTCGCCGTGGCCCGATGGGATGCTCGAGGGCCCGGTCGGCCGTGTCGGCGATGTGCGCTGTCGCGTCGTCAGCGCTCAGGCGCAGCTGTGGGCAAAACAGGTGGTGCCGAGGGCGCTCGGGCATGCCCAGCGCGAGCACGATCCGGCGGACATCGCGTTCCTGCGAGGCGTGTTGGAGGGCGCGGGCGGGCGGCATGTGGTTCGCCGGTTCGAGGCGGACGATGCCGAACGGGTCGATGCGCTGCTTCACGACCTCGAGCCGGCACGCGTCGAGACGGCAGCGTCGCTTGTCTGGCGGCAGTCGAGCGAACCCGAGCGTGCGCGGCGGCGCTCATGGGTTACTGTCGATGGCGAGGACGTGGTCGCCTTCGCGACGGCGTCCTTTCAGTGGTTCGGCGGCGAGGCGGGCAAGGGTCGCATCTGGGTCGGCGTGCGCGAGGACCGAAGGCGGCAAGGGCTCGGCTCGGCGCTGTGGGAGACGGCCCTTGAACACTTGCGTGGTGCACGCAAGCACACGGTCGAGGTTGACGACGACGAGGACGGGCTCGCGTTCGTCGAGCGCCGCGGCTTCACGCAGTACGACACCGAGGTGATGTCACGGCTCGACCCGGGCGAATCTCGGCTGGAGACGAAGCCGCCCACCGGGTATCGCGTTCTGCCGCTTGGCGACGTTCGCGACCGCGAGCGCGACCTCTTTGAGTTCTACGGCGCCGCGGGCGCGATGTGGGCCGTCCGACCCGGGAAACCGCGTCACGTTCGAGGAGTGGCGGCGGTTCGTCCTCAACCCGCTGCTCGACGCGAGCGCGAGTGTCGTCGTCGTCGACGCGGACGAGCGGATCGTGTCGCTCGCCTGGCTTCTCATCGACCACGGCCGCGCCCGTGCGGAGAACGAGTGGACCGCAACGCTTCCGCAGCTGCGCGGGCGCGGCCTCGCGCGCCTTGCGAAACTCGCCACGATCCGCTCGGCCGCCGAGCGCGGCATCGCCGAGATCGTCACTGGCAACGACCCCGACAACCTGCCCATGCGGGAGCTCAACCGGCGGCTCGGCTACCGCGAGCTCTTCGTCCGCCGCGACTTCGAGCGTCCCGCGGCGGGGTAAGGCTGCGCGCAGCGCGGCCGTACGCCGCGGCGCGGCCGATCGCCGTCGTGAAGCCCAAGATGGAGAGCGGGATGGAAGCGATCCTCGAGCGGATCAGAACCGTGCTCGGCGCCAGGAACCCACGTCTTGAACATGGCACTCGTCGGCTCGCGTTTTTACATCGGGTGGTCGCTTAGGGCCGGTTGACGGCGCCCGGGCCCCGGGGGGCGCGCTCGAGGTCGATCACCGAGCCGCTCGTGCGGCTCAAACCCGGTGCTGTGGCGTGGGCGCACAGGTGCTGCGGTCGACCAACAGACCGACTCGCAACTTTGGCAGCGTCGATCAGCCCATCTCGGACGCACCCGTTGTGTAGCGGTGGCCGTGCGGCCAGCGCCTCGGAGGTGCGCACGCGGAATCACCCCTACTGCCGTGGTGTAATGCCGTTGTGCGATTGATCGCGTTGGCGGTGGCGATCGGAGCCGCAGGCTGGTTTCTCGGCTCGGGCGTGGGTAAGCCGGCGGTCGCCGGGTTCGCTGGGGGCGAATGCGCGGCGACGGCCGTCCACTACCAGCCGACGAAGAAGCCCGGGCTTTCGGACCTGCCGTGGGTGCGGGCACGGCCTGGACGGAACTTCGTCATGGGCCTTTTGGTCTCGTATCTGCCGACGCTGCGCGATGCGAGCGTGAGCCGCTCGGACGGTCTCGTCGTGTGGACGCGCGGCGAGCGGATCGTCTGGACGATGGCCGGGGGGTGGACAGCCGCGGCGAGGATGATCGCGCGGCGGCTGGGCGGCCGCGAGTCATTCCGAGTCCCGCTCACGTCGGGCAGGCGCGGGCTCGTGTCCACGCTTCGGTTCCCGAGGGCGGGATGCTGGCGACTGACGCTTCGCACGGGACGCGGGGTGGCAAGCGTGGTCGCGCTGGTCGTGCCGCGGCCGGCGAAACTGGCGTGCGATGCAACGCCGGTCGAGGCAACCTCGATGGCCCTCGTCAGGCCACATGGCGCAGGCATTGCAGCCGGGTGGTCGTGGTTCACGTCCGACCATTCCGCGCTCATCTTTACGCGCGGGGCTGCACCACAGGACATGTACACGAAGGTGCTGTGGTGGGTGCGCCGCAACTGGGGTGGGAGGCTCCGCCTGACCGGCATACGACTTGACGGCGATGGGTCTTTCAGGCAAGCGTTCGTGCAGGCCGGCGACCCCAGCGGCTATGCGCCCGGGTACCACGCCGCCTTCCCTTCGACTGTCTACGTCCCTTCGGCGGGCTGCTGGCTGTTCAGACTCCGAACCGGCCGCGTCGCCGGGGTCCTCGTCGTACGCGCGATCGATCGGTAGCCCGAGCCGCAGAGCGCAGGCCGGCCGGGCGGCGGCGCCAACGCGTGTCTGCGAGAGCACAGAAGCCGAGACCGTGCCGCTTGACGCCTGCAGGCGGGCACGCGGTGAGGAACCGCAGTGCCGCTGTTCGCATGGTCATCTTCTCGACAGAGCGCAAGCCGGCGGCCTTCGTCTGCCCGGAGGGCGACAAAGCGGCCCTCGTTCCTTCCCAGCAACGTGTTTCGCTTCGCGGCCTGAGGTCGACTACTGGGAGGACGAGCTCGGCTGATCGTGCGCGGCACGCGCTTACCCGTCTGCGGCCAATGTCTGCTCGAGGAGAGCGGTTTGAGCGTAGAGCAACCATTCCTTGGCTTCGTAGGCTCGGCACGTCGGCGACTCCAGCGCGTCGGCGCTCACTTCCTGGCCGCGCGTGACCGTGGGGCACGGCAGAAACACGGCGTCGTCGCGAGCCGCCGCGAGTACGCCGGCCGTCACCTTGAGCGGCGCGAACGCAGCCGCAACGTCAGAAGTGTCCGTGTCGTGCGGCCACGAGTCCGTGTAGATGACGTGCGCATCGGCGACCGCGTCTGCGAGCTCGCCGACGTGCCGGTAACCCCCACCATGGAAGGCGCGAGCCCGCGGAGCCAATCGCCGGCGACCTCGAACCCGGACGGGCACGCGTGCGTGACGTGAATGCGGAGAACGACGGCGGCCTCGCACCAGCTATGACACAGGTTGCCCGCCGGACCGACGAAGGCAAGGCGCAGCCCGTCGAGCTCGCCGAGTGAGCGCAACGCGCGCTCGCGTTCTTCGCAGCGCACCGGATCAGCCCGAGACGCTTGATGACCGACAACGCATTCAGCTACGTGCGCAACCGGTCGCTCCGGGAGCTGCTCGCCCGTCACGGCATCCGCCACCTGACTACGCGGGCCTACCGGCCGCGAACCAACGGCAAGGTCGAGCGCTTTCATCAAACCGCTGGCTCTACGACCGCGGCGTCCGGGTCATTGGGATCGACGCGGGGGGATGGGGTCGTCCACTGTCGTTCCAGGCGCGGGACGCGCTGGCAGCACGCAAACCAGGGATGTTCTGGGCAGCGCACCAGGCCGAACTGCGCTACTGCCAGATGGAACGGCTCGCGAACCTCGAGCAGCTCTCGCCGAGCGGGTTCACGGTCGCGTGCTTTCCGCTGGCATCGTCGGCGCAAGCGCAGCACCGGCGCGGGTGGTTGTCATTTTCCTGTAAAGATCCGCGGTCGGGTGTCACTGGTCCAATCGGGATTCGCTGAGCCGAAGGGCCGTACCACTGCTGTGCGATCGTCGCGCGATCGTCGAAAGCGGCGCACCGCTTCCGGGGATCTCGGCCGTCCGGCGGGGATTCGCGCGGCCGAGCCACACGCTCGAAATCAACCGCCTATGCAGGCGATTCGTGCGAGCGGAGCGGCGCAGGAGTCAACCTACCGATCCTGGGGCTAACCAGTCCTCACCGGTTTGAAGACCGAGTGGGCCACTCGACGGTTGCCGCCGCGGCTCAGCGGTGCGACCCGTGGTCAAGTTTTGGTCAAGTAGCCGTGACGACGGGTGGCGAACGGTGGCGAAGACCGAATTCGCAAACGGCTTGTTGTGGTGAATCCGAAACCCATGGCGACGCGTGGCGACGGTTGTCGCCGAAATCGCACCCAGGAGGTCGCCGGTTCGAGTCCGGCTAGCTCCAGCTGCACCACGAAAAGGCCGCAAGTGAGGCTGTCGCACAAACCCCGGTTTTGACCGGGTTTGTTGACCCGGGGAGG
>JBKPNC010000005.1:0-27802 GCA_046732435.1 Actinomycetota bacterium | reverse complement strand
GCTTAAAGACCTCCTTGGGCGTGTACTCCCTCACGCTCAGTTTCCTGGCGACCTCAGGTTTGAAGCCGAGGATGCGACCAAAGCAATACAGAGTCGCCGGTGTTACAGGTATTCCGGGCCTCCGAAAGCCGCCTGCAATTGTGGCCTCATGTCCCATATCGCTACACCAGGATATGAGGCGGACCAGTCAGCGGACCTCGAACGGCTCCTGCGCTTCGAGGAGCTCTGTCGACTGCTCGGAGTCTCACGGAAGACGCTCTACCGGCTCATCGATGCCGGAGAGCTGACGCCGATCCGAGTTGGGCGGCGCCCGCGGTTTTCGCCGGCCGAAGTCCGCGCCTATCTCGAGCGCCAGCGGGAGGTGATGTAACGACGGAGGAACAGCCCCGCCGAGACGGGGCCATTCAACGTTCAAGACGACGAAACAACGCTCAAACAAGGGAGGGAAAAAGTTGAGCGCTCAATCACAATATACCAGGACCGGCGGCGACGACAACCACGACTACCCGCCCGCGCATCTATGGGACGAGCATGGCGACCTCGTCGACGGCCGCTTCATCCGGTTCGACAAGGGGCGCACACGTGACTACGGCGCGAAGCCGGTTCTCGTGCTCGACGTCGACGGTGACGAGCGGAGTGTTTGGTTGCTCCAAACCGTGTTGTTCGAGGAGGTTCGGCGGGAACTCGCCGAACGACCGAACCATGACCTGATCCCCGGCGAACGGGTCGTCATTCGCCGGCTCGAGCCGAAGATCGGAGACACCGGCCGCACATACCGGCCGTTCCGGGTGCTGTTCCCGGATCGGCCGCGGACATCGACGAGCGAGCTGTTCGACCTCGGCTCGATCCCGAAGCCGGCAACCCCGGCAGAGGACGAAGACGAGACGGACGAGGATGATGAGCCGCCGTTCTGAGAACGGACGCGAGAGGGCGGCGGGAGATCTTCCCGCCGTCCTGCTCGCCCAGGCGCTCGAGCTCGCACGGGACGGCCATCCGGTGATCCCGCTGCATACCCCGGCGCCTGGCGGCTGCTCATGCGGCCACAACGAGTGTTCCCGCGTCGGCAAACATCCGCGCGGCCACTACGGCCTCCAGCACGCCAGCGCCGCGCCCGAACAAGCGGAGGCGTGGTGGAACCAGTGGCCGACCGCAAACGTCGGGCTAAGGTGCGACGGCCTCTTCGTGCTCGACGTGGACGGCACGGACGGCGCCGAATCCCTCGAACGGTTGGAGCACGAGCTCGGCCCGCTGCCTCCAACGAGAGCGCAGCGAACCGGCCGCGGCTTCCACCGCCTGTTCGCTGTCACAAACGGTGTCCAACTCGGCAACAGCACCCAGGGCCTCGGCCGTCCCGCCGGGATCGACGTTCGCACCGGCAGCCGAGGGTATGTCGTCACAGCGCCGTCGCTGCACGCGACCGGGGAGCGGTACAGGTGGATCGACCCGGAACGGCCGATCGCGCCGCTGCCGCCGGCGTGGCTCGAGCGGCTGCACCGGCCGGAGCCATCACCGCCGGCGCTGGCACAACGACCAGGTGAAACCGGCTACGGCCGAGTTGCGCTTCGCGGCGAGCTCGAGCGGCTCCTCCGCGCACCAGTCGGCCGCAGGAACGACCTCCTCAATGAGACGGTGTTCCGGCTGGCGCAGCTCGTCGCCGGCGGGCAGATCGGCGAGACCACCGTGGTAGATGCCGCCGTCGAGACGGCGCTCCTGCTCGGTCTCGAGCGTGACGAGACGGTGGCGACAGTGCGCAGCGCGATGCGCGCCGGACGGCGGTTTCCGCGTGTCCCGCGCGTGCGCGCGGGAGAGAGGGGTTTAAGTGTTAGTAGTGATACCCCTGGTAACAGCCAGCCAGCGAAGACAGTAAGGACTCTCAGTAACCAGGATTTCCCGGATAGTGCTGTTCCCCGGGCTGGCTGGATAGGAAGACAGAAATCAACCGCGGGCGCGCGAGCGAAAACCGCGCAGCGGCACTGGCGCCGGCGACTGACCCGGCACGAGAAACTGATCCTCGCCGAGTGCCAGGAGCTCGTCGACGAGGGCATCGCCTCCTGGGTTGAGGAGTTGTGGACGACGGCCGAGCTGTTCTGCCTGCTCGAGCTCGAAGCTGTCGAGCTCGAACCTGTCGGGAACCCCGCCGCGCCGGCCGCCTGCGAGCAACTCGCGCTGGAGGGTGTGTGAACGAACCGGCCTTGTGGATCTACGTCCCGCTCGAGGGATGGCCGCGCATGCTCGTCGACGCCGTCAACGAGGGCGAGGAACAGCGGCTACGCGACGACGTTGCTCGTCGCGTAACTGGCGTTGTCGCGCTGGTTGAGGGTGCGTTGCGTGATTGGGCGGTGGACGGCGTATGACCGCGCCGTTTCCCCTGCTCGTCGAGCTACCGCCCGAGCTCGTCGACGCGATCGTCGAGCGGGTGAAGGCCGAACTCGTCGCCGAATTACGCTCGAACGGCGAGCCAGTGTCGCCGTGGCTGTCTGTCCGTGACGCCGCCACCTACCTGCAAACGTCCGAGCGGACGCTTGCCCGCCTGATCGCCCGCGGCCGCGTCCGCTCCTCGACGGTCGGGCGCCGCCGACTCCTCCACCGCGACGACCTGGATGCGTTCGCGAGAGCGGCGACGGGAGAGGAAACAGCGCCAACCGTTCCATCCCGTCGCCGGAAGGCGTAGGCTACGTGTGCCAACCGTTCGAGAAGGAGGAAGCAGACATGCAAGGCAAGCGCACCCGCGCGCTCGACTCGCGCGGCCGGCCCGTCCCCGGCCTCTACATCCGTGACGGCCGGTTCATCGCCGGCTACAAGCTCAATGGCCGCTGGACGATGCGGACACTCAACGCCGAAACGCTGACGGAGGCACGACGTGAGCGAGCGAGCCTGCTGGCTGGACTGCGCGAGGGGCGGATCGCCGCACCCGCGGCCGCGACGTTCGCGGAGGTATTCACCGAGTATCTGGCGGCGCGCAACCTGTCTACGCGGACACGCGAACACGAACGCTGGCTCATCGACCACTACCTCGCCGACGTGAAGGCGCGGCGTGCACAGGCCGTGACTGCGAGCGACCTCGCGGGGATCCTGCGCGCAATGCGTGACTCCGGCAAAAGCGAGTGGACGCGCGTCGGCGTTTACCGGGTGCTTCGCGGCACGTTCGCCCTGGCGCTCCGGCGCGGCATCGTCACCCGCTCGCCGGTCGACGGGCTCGCGCCCTCGGAGCGGCCGAAGCAGCGGAGTAAGCGACGGGTCGCCGTACTCGAGGACGCGGCGATGAAGACGCTTGTCGCTGCTGGCACTTCGAAGCGGTGGCGCGCCGCTCTCGGACTCGCCGGCTATGCAGGGCTCAGGCTCGGCGAGATCCGCGGACTACGCTGGAGCGACGTCGACCTCGACGCGAACACGCTGACCGTGCGCCGCGCGCTCTCCCGTGACGGCACGCCAAAGGCACCGAAGACGGAGGCGGGCGCGCGCACGGTGCCGCTGCTCCCGGCGCTGCGACGGCTGCTCGTCGCCTGGCGGCTGCGGTCGCCGCGAGCGCGGCCCGGCGACCTCATCGTCTCCACGGCGGACGGTGGTCCCGTCCAGGAGCGCAATTTCCGGCGAGCACTCGACAACGCGAAGAGAACCGCGGGCCTCGCTGGCACCGCTGACCGGCTGTCGTGGCATGCGCTTCGGCACTCGTTCGCGTCGATGCTCGCCACTGACCTCGAGCTACCGGCGACCACGCTCGCTGAGCTTGTCGGTCACGCCGACGCCGGCTTCACCCTCAAGGTGTATGCGCGCGACGGCCGTGACCAGGCCGCCGTCGTCGACGACGTGCTCGCCCGGGCGGCGGGTGCGAAGGTCGGGTCGTGAGCAGCCGCCAAGGCTGACTAAAGGCTGACTACATGCGACGGCTCGCGTCTGACTCGGCAACGAAAAAAGGATCGGAAGCCGCATGGCTGCGGCTGTTCTGCTAGTGGGCGGTGCCGGGATCGAACCAGCGACCTCCTGCTTGTAAGGCAGGCGCTCTCCCAACTGAGCTAACCGCCCTTCGGCCGAGCCTACACCCGCTCGATGCCCCCGGCGGGATTCGAACCCGCGCTACGGCCTTGAAAGGGCCGTGACCTGGGCCGCTAGTCGACGGGGGCCCGAAGCCAGCATAGCCCTCATCGGAGCCGGCCATGCGCCGCGCGGCGGTACCTTTGTCCCTGCGGCGGGCCGGTAGCTCAGCTGGTAGAGCAGGGGACTTTTAATCCCAAGGTCGCAGGTTCGAATCCTGCCCGGCCCATCGGAAAGCCCCGCGATCAGCGGGGCTTTCTTCATCCCCGAGCCCGCGACGCGCCTCGACCATATCCCAACCGTATCCCGAGATCGAGGTGGTGGCTTCTGGCCGCGTGCTGTACCGCGAACGGGTTAGGCCGGGTGGCCTATTGAACGCGGCCGCCGGGTCAACAAGGATCCGCACGTAGCGGCTGCCAGCCTCGTCGTCCGGGTCGAAGCGTCTGCGGCTTGGGAGGCGGCCTCGTTCGGCGCGACCGGCTCCGCACCCTCTAATAGCGACGCCCAAGAGGAGGGACGGAAGTGAAGCGACGAAGCGCGTGGCTGGTTGCCGCCTTGATTGGGGCGGTGGCGATGGTGGCCACGATCGTTCCAGGGGCATCGAGCGCTAGCTCGCCGCCGCTGCGCATCGTGGCGCTCGGAGACTCCGATACCAGGGGAAGCGGCGACCCGACCGGGATTGGCTGGGTCGGACGCTACGCGATGCTCCGTCGGCACAAGCTTGGGGTGCGTATCTCAGTCGAGAACCTCGCGCAAGACGGCAAGACGAGCAGCGTCTTGCTCTCCGAGCTGCGAGGGGATGCGGCGACGCGGGGAGCAGTGAGGGGGGCGAATATCGTCCTGCTGGGGATCGGCGGAGGCGACCTGAATGTGGGCGATGCCCGTTGGCAGGCTGGTAAGTGCCGCGGGAAGGCCTGCTATGCGACAGATCTGGAGGCCTTCGGCCGGAACTTTGAGAAGACAAGCGCGCTCATCGCCAAGCTGCGCGGGCGCAAGAAGACGCTCCTCCGGGCGATCACGCTCCCGAATGCCATCCCAGGAGCGCAGGGTGTTGTTCCGCCGTTCCTCACCGTCGAGATCGGGCGCTGGCAGGCAGAGACGCTTCGCCAGAAGATCTGCTCCGCGATGAAAGCCCATCGAGGCCGGTGCATTGACGTTCTGACCGCGTTCAATGGTCGGAGCGGAACAAAGAACGCCTATGCGAGGGGGTTGATGAACAGGGCGGACTGCTGTTACGCGAGTGCGAAGGGACAACAGCTGATAGCGAAGCTGCTTCTCAAGACCGGTGTCGGGCGGGTCCGCCTGAAATGACAGTGAGGCCGCGCTGACCGCGCGGCTTCACGGCTAGCCGCCGCTCCCACCACTGGCCCCGTTCGCCCATCACGCCCGAACGGGTTGGGCCGGGTCGCCGCACTTGACTCTGTAACAACTGAGGCGTAGGTTCGCCCGTGAAAGCGGTCGCCACCCTCGCCAACGGGCTAGGAGGATTCGTCGGGGGTCGGCTGGCTGGCGGGCCGCGGCTTTCGTCAGCGGTGCGTTAGCGACGAGCGCCAGGGTGGGCTGGTCAACCAAGGGCGGGGATATACATGAAGCGGGCGATCGCACTTGCGGCGCTGCTCGTCACCGCGCTCGTGCTTGCCGCCGGAGTGCAGGCGGAGAACGGTGCGCAAACGCAGCACGCGACGCTGCCGTCGAGTTGGAATGGGGTACCGATGACATGCGAGGAGACGCAGGTCATCAACGGAAATCAGCGGAAGGAAACCTTCCACTGTGTGTTCCCCGGAGAGTTGCCAACCTCCGCTCATTCGTGCGACGAGAGCAGTTGCTTTTGGTTCTCGGACTTCGACGGAGCGGAGGCCATCACGCTCCACATCGTGCTCACGCCGTCAGGCCAATTCGAGGGCTGGGCGACCTACTAACAGACGTCGCTGTTACTTGATGTGGCGGCGGGCTTCACGGCTCGCCGCCGCTCCCACGTTCCGAGTACCTTCGCCAGTCGCGCTGTACCGCGAAGCGTGTAGGCCGAATCGTGTATTGAACTCGGCAGAGGGCGGGAGGATGATTCGGCCCTGCGGCTGCCTGCCTCGTCGTCCGGGCCGGAGCGCGAGTGGCTTAGGGAGAGCGACTTCGTTCGGCGCGACCGGCTCCGCGCGGTGTGTCCGACGAAGGAGGGAGCAATATGCATCGGTCTGTTTGGTTGCTTGCCGCGGTGGTCGCCGTAGCGGGTGTCTGCTTGGCGGCTTCCGTGGCGGGGGCGAGTGCCGAGGGCTTTACGCCTACCCAGTTGATCAACGCGGGCTGGACGTGCTTCAACGATCCAGGTGCTCCGCGAATCGTCTGCAGCGACCCCGGCCATGGTCGTCCGGTGATACCCGCTCCTGCCGATCGCCCCGCGACGTACAACTTCAAGCTCTTCTCGCTCGATGGGACGTTCATCGGGACATCCCATCTGATTCGCGACGACCTCTACCACGGAGAGCCGTGCCCGCAGACAAGCGGCCCGTACTTCCACATCGCGGTCATCGGCTACTACCGGTGCGAACACTTCTAGGCATCGGCCGACGCAATAACTGAACACGACTCGGGCGGCGGCGGGCTTCACGCTCGCCGCCGCCCCACCTGGGCTTGGAATCAAGGCCAGGCGAGGGTCGTGGGATTTGATTGCGGTCGAGGAGATGCTCAGGCAGTCCTGAACCGCACGGGGTCGCCACCGGGCCCGACGGCGATTCGTGCACGGCCGCGTCCGTGACCTCGCCGTTCTTGGAGATGTACACGGCAAAGGGAGCGCCGGCGGCCTCGCGCCTGAACTCCTCGATTCTGGGCCGGCAACGCGGGGACGAAGAAGCCTGCTGCCTGAGCGGGCCAGGCCGTGGCGAAGTGGCGCGCGCCAGCAGGGTCAACGGAGGGTCAACAACGGCTCTCCCGCTACGCGTACAGACCGGACCGCAGGCCGTGTGGAAGAGATGTCCGCTGTGCTGTGGCTGAGGGGTCACTCACCGTGGACCCACTGCGCCAGACCCCACCGGCGTCCTGCATGTGAAAGCACATCCAAGGGGTGGCGCGAGCTATCCCGGCGGGTGGCGACAGTGCCGGTCGACCCCGCTTGAATGCCTGGGCCCTCCTGGAGGGACGAGAAAAGCAAGACCGGCGGCACGACGCGTCGGGCCGTCGGCGCGGAGGGGTCGCCTCTGCCGAGTAAACGGAAAGGGGGACCTCACCCTCATGAAACGCATCAAGCAGTTGCGGCTGCGGAGCCGCGTCGTTCTCGCGCTGGTCGTGGGTGCGACCGTGTTCGGCTCGGTGTATGCCGTCGCGGCGTCACTCGGCGTCACGTCCGCCACACTCGGTGCCGGCGGAAGCAGCGTCGTGTCGTGCGATACGGACGGCGTGACGGTCAACTACGCGGTCGCTTACGACCCGACTGTCCCGGGCTACAAGGTCACGAGCGCCACGGTATCCGGGCTGAACGCTGCGAACTGCAGCGGCAAGTCGCTGAAGGTGACGCTCACGGGTGCGAGCAACGCATCACTCGCCGAGCGCACGGATGTCTTGACGTCGGCTACGTCGGACACCCTCGACTTCTCGACGGGCACCGGATCACCCGTGTCCGCCGCAGCGGTGACGGGTGTGCAGGCGTCGATCTCCGGTTAACCGGGCGGCCGGGCGGAAGGCGGTGCTCTCGCACCGTCTCCGTCGGCCGCGCGTCGGAGCGCGGGCACTCGTGATCGTCGTCGTCCTGTTCGCCATCGCAGCGACCGCCGCTTCGGCCGCGGGACTGGCTTCGAGTTCGACGACGTTGGGCGGTGGCGGCGCCTCGATCACGACGTGCGACAGCGACGGCTTCGCGTTCGCGAACACGCTCAACGCGAGTGGCGCGGCGACCGCTGTGACCGTGAGCGGGATCGCCTCCAGCTGTGCGGGCGGCACGCTGTTCCTCACGCTCGCCAACGCGGCGGGCGCCAGCATCGGCGGCGGCTCTGCCGTCCTCCCGTCGTCCAGCTTTGCCGGCTCGGCGACGGTGACCCTCTCGCCGCAGCCCCCGATCAGCCAGGTTGCGGCCTACCGGGGCGCCATCACCGGCCCGTAGCCGATGCGGCCCAGGCCGACAACGCTTGTTCTCGCGCTCGCGACCGGGTCGCTGGTCGTCGTCGCCACACCGGCGCTCGCGGCGGCGCTTTCGCTGACCAGCAAGCGCCTCACGACGTACACGAAGCAGCTGACGGGCGTGGCCTGCACGCTCACCGCTGCTCCGAACCCGAGCACCAACGAGACGGATGCGTACGTCCGCGAGGACACACCCGCCACGAATTACGGCACCGCCACGACGATCAGCGTCCGGTCGACCACCGGCTCTCGACGCTTTGGCCTCGTCCGCTTCGACCTCAGCCAGTGCTCGATCCCGGCCGGGGCAATCGTCCAATCCGCGATCCTCAAGCTCGTGCTGACGACAGCTCCTGCCGCCGGCCGGACGTACCAGATCTTCCGCAGCAGCGCCTGGAGCGAGACGGGCGTCACCTGGACGACCCGGCCCGCGTTCCAGTCGAGCTCGCCGACCCAGACGACGCTGAACGGGGCGATCACGAACCTGGCGACGAGCATGACGGTCACGGACGGCAGCGCGTTCCCGGCGGCGCCGTTTACGGTCACCATCGACTCGGAGACCATCCGCGTCGGCGCGAAGACCGGCAATACCCTTTCGGGCCTCACACGCGGCTACTTCGGAACGATCGCTGCAGCGCACCTCGGCGGGGCCGCGGTCACCTTGCTCACGCCGACCGCTAGCGTGGCCACCGGCACCGCCGCCGGCGTGACACTCAGCGCGAGCGTCGTCTACGACGTGCAGGCGTTCCTCACCGGCGCCACGAACGACGGCTGGGTGGTCGCGGATGCCGACGAGACGACGAGCGCGACGGGCGCCCTCGGTGCCCGCGAGAACGCCACCGCGGCCAACCGTCCGCAGCTCGTCATTACCTATGCGACCTGAGAGCCCGTCGCGGACGGCGTCGATCCTGCGCGCGCTGGCGCTTCTCGCCGGCGTTTGCCTCGCTGCCGCCTGGCTCGTCCTCTTGCGCCCGCAGTCCTTCGGCGGTCCGGCTGCCTATGTGCTCACGGCCGGGACGAGCATGCGGCCGACGCTCTCGGACGGCGACCTTGTCGTCCTGCGGCGCGGCGGAGCCTACCGCCGGGGCGACGTGATCGCGTATCGGGTCCCCCGGGGCGACCCGGCCGCCGGCAGCCGCGTGATCCATCGCATCGTCGGCGGCTCTGCGGGCCGCGGATATGTCGTCAAGGGGGACAACAAGCCTTATCCCGACCTGTGGAGGCCGAAGCCAGGCGACGTGATCGGATCGGAGTGGTTCGTGATTCCGCATGTCGGGACGGCGCTCTGGCTCCTGCGCTCGCCCCTCCTACTCGCCAGCCTCGCCGCAGGGATTGCCTTCGGCCTTCTGGCCGTGGGCCGACGCGGCGCCGACGAAGACGACGCTGCACCCGGCCACCGCAGTGTGGGATAGTTGTCGCTACCCGCGCCACGCATTGCCCCGGGGTTTTCCTTGCGAGGCGCCGCGGAGCTCAGGTGACGAGCAGGCGAAGGCCAAGCTCCGCTGTGTCGAGAGCGACGAGGTCGCGGTTGCGTTCGGCCCACCGGCCCGAGACGAGGTCATCACGGAGGCTGCGCACTGCGCGCTGCTCGGCCTCCGGCCCGACTCTGGCCCACACCGATACTCCCCGACGCACACGATCGTCCAGGTATGCCTGGGGCCGGCGCCAGTAGGCCTCGAAGAAGCCGTCAGCGCAGTCCCACGGAATGAGCACCGGCTCGATGCGGGCTCCGATCGCGCGGGCCTGCTCGGTCAGCGAGGGCCGGCCTACGAGAAGGTCAGCGACCTTGGGCAGGTAGTCGCGCGTGAGCCAGAACCGACGATGCCATCCGGTGTCACTGGCGTCGAACGTGAACACGACCACACGGCGAGCCACGCGCCGCATCTCGCGCAGCCCGGCGATCGGGTCTTGCCAGTGATGAACGGTGGAAATAGCCATCGCGGCGTCGAAGGACTGGTCCTCGAACGGAAGGCTCTCCGCGACGGCAGCCACGCACGGCGCTGCGCCTGCGGGACGCTGCGCACGCATGAGCGCCGACGGTTCCACCGCGAGCACGTCACGGTCGGGGGGTTCGTAGGAGCCGGTGCCGGCCCCGACATTCAATACCGTCCGCGCATCGCCGAGCGCAGCCCAGATCCTTGCGGCGATCCGCGGCTCGGTGCGCCGCGTCACGGTGTAAGTGCCACCGATCGTGTCGTACAACTGCGCGCTGGGCATGTCGCTGCCTCCCTCGTTGTTGCGATCCCCGCGCCGGAGGATGTCCCGCCCGCCGTGGTACCTGGCGGCGACGGTCCCGCCGTGGTGGTCACGCGCTGAGGACGATAGCGGCCTCCCGGGGCTGGCCCGGACGCCGAGGCGTACACAGGACGGGGTCGCGACTATCCCTTCGTTCGCTTGAAGACGAGCAGATGGCCGTTTCGCGCGCCGCGCAGATCGGCGTCGAGGGTCAGGCTGACAAGCTCCCAGCCTTCGTCCCCGTACTTCTTCAACGTGTCGTCGAGGTCGTCGAGACGAAGCTTCTCGCGGCCGACCATCGTCGTCAGGACTTCCGTCTTGTACTCGTACTCGGGCACAGTGCAGCTCCTTCTCCTCGGGTTCTTGAGGCCATGATTTCAGTGCGGAGGCCGTTATCGGCGACGTTGCCCGCGCCGCGGCCGTCCGCCGGCCGTCAGCTCAATCCTCGGGCGCCGTCCAGGTACTGCAGCAGCTCGTGCGCGACGAGCTCGATGTCCTTGTGCTCCCACTCGGCGGCTCGGTAGTAACAGGCGATAAGACCCATCCGGTGAAGACGCCGGAGATCGCCGTAGACAAAGGCGTAGCGGGCCTTGGTCTCGTCCGGCGCTCCCTCGGTGAGGCCGAGATGCCAGGCCGAGTACTCGTCCCACGAGTGCGTCTCGAGATAGGCGTTCTCGTCGGCCGCGCGGGGTTGCACGCGTCCCCACTCGCTTCTGACGACGTACTGTCGCCGATCGACGAGCCGCCTGGCATGCTCCACAGCTCGCTCGTTGACGACGTACGTGGCCACGCCACCATTCTGAACAGTGTTCGAGGGGTTCGAGCTCGACTACGTCGACGTCGGTGAGGCCACGCTCCGTGTGCGGCACGGCGGGTCGGGGCCGCCCGTCCTCTTGCTCCACGGGCACCCGAGGACGCACGCGACCTGGCACCGCGTGGCTCCGCTGCTCGCGCCCCGGCACACCGTCGTGTGTCCCGACCTCCGCGGGTACGGCGAGTCCTCGAAACCGGCGACGACGCCGGACCACGAGCCGTACTCCAAGCGCGCGATGGCGCGCGATTGTCTCGCGCTGATGCGCGCGCTCGGTCACGAGCGGTTTGCCGTCGTCGGTCACGACCGCGGCGCCTACGTCGCCCTGCGGACGGCACTCGATCATCCCGACGCGGTCGAGCGGCTGGCGGTCCTCGACGCCGTCCCGATCGCCGAGGCGCTCGCCCGGTGCGACGCCGGCTTCGCAACCAGCTGGTGGCACTGGTTCTTCTTGGGCCAGACGGACAAGCCGGCGGAGCGCGTCATCAGCGCCGACCCGGACGCCTGGTACACCGCGAGGCCCGAGCAGATGGGCGAGGAGGCGTACGCCGATTATCGGCGCGCGATCCACGATCCCGAAACCGTCCACGCGATGATGGAGGATTACCGTGCCGGCCTCGGGATCGACCGAGAACACGACGAGGCCGACCTGCGTGCGGGACGGCGTGTGACGTGCCCGGCCCTCGTCGTCTGGGCAACGCGCGACGACATGGAGGCCTTGTACGGTGACGTGCTCGGCGTCTGGCGCGGTTGGACGACGGACCTACGCGGCGCCGCCATCGACTCCGGACACCACATCGCCGAGGACGCACCCGACGAGCTCGCCGGCGAGCTGCTCGCGTTCCTCGACCGCTAGGGCACGCCGGCCGGCTCGCGGTCCCGCGGGGAGAACAGCACGGTCGGCACTTCCTGCTCGGCAGGATCCTTGCCGCGTACGAGGACGTCCAGCAGCGTCGCGAGCACCGCGGCGAAGGGTGTCGCCATCGGCACGAAGACGGGACCGAAGAGGATGCCGACCGCGGACACGACGACAAGCACCGTGAGGGGGGTCAACCCGACCGCGTGCCCGAGAACCCGCGGGTTGAGGATGTAGTCCTGGAAGAGCCGCAGGCCGTAGACGGCAGCGGCCGCAAACGCCGCCGTGTGCCAGGAGACGGTGAAACCCGCGCCGATTGCAGCCGCGCCGGCGATGAACGGCCCGATCACCGGAAGGATCTCGACCAGACCGGCGAACGTGCCCAGTAGCAGCCAGTACGGGACGCCGATCTGCCAGAAGGCAAGCGACAGCACCGTGCTGACGAAGGTGATCATGAGCAGCTGGCCGCGCACGAAGGCGCCGAGCTTGCCGTCGACGAGCCTCCACGTGTCCTTCACGACTCGCCGTGACTTGCGCGGGACGAGGGAGAGAATCAGCGCCTCCGCCCGATCGCGCTCGATGATCCAGTAGGCCGCGCACGCGAGCACGAAGAAGACGCCCGCGAGGATCTTGAGCGCCTTCATCGTCAGCGCCAGCGCCGGATGGATGAAGGAGCTGAGCGGAGGCAGGTCGTGCAACCGGCGGTCCAGGGCGAGGAGCAGATCTCGTTTGATCCCGGTCGACTGGTTGGCCGCGTGCTTCAGACCATGGCCCGAGCCGGTCGCGATCGCGGCGTCCACCTGGTGTATGGCGATCGGCACGATGAGCGCGAGGAAGCCGGCGAGCAGCACGGCGAAGACCGCGTAGTGAAGCAGCACGCCGAGCGCGCGAGGCACGCGCCGGCGTTCGAGCGCATCGACGCTCGGCCGCATCGCAGCGGCGAGGATGAACGCGAAGAACAGACCGGCCAGGACGATGCGCAGCTTCCACGCAGCCAGGGCGCACGCCACGACGGCGACGACGACGATCGCCCAGACGAACGCGTTCCGGGCCGCGTCGGTCGTGCCTCCCTCGCCCTTGCGGCCTCCGTTTCGCTCCATGGTCTGGGGGAAGTCGAGTCCGTTCATCGTCGCTCCTACACGGCGGTTGCCGGCGTAGGCGTGCCTTTCCCGATTTGGCGGTCAAGTAGTCCAGCGGCGGGGGACGAGCACAACATGGAACCCGTCGGGATCGGCAATCGTGACGCCGTGCTCGCGCCAGTAGGGATTCGCCGGCTCCACCGGCTCTGCGCCGACGCGGTCGCACGTCGCGCCGACTGCCTCGTCGCTGCCCAGATAGAGGACGAGCAGCGTTTCCGGATGCGGTGACGGTGGGCCGTGTGACCCGCCCGTCGTGAACTCGAGGTGCGCGTTCGCTCCCGGGACGGCGAAGAAGACGCCGTCATAACCGTCGTGATCCTGGAACCGGCCGATCTCGGACAGTCCGAGACCGTCCCTGTAGAAGCTCACGAGCTCGTCGAGGCGCTCGGTGTGCCGCGCACAGCGGAGCTGCACGGCGCTACGAGCCCACGTGCCGCAGCCACCGAGGCGCGAAGCGGAGCGAGGCGCCCGCCAACTGCGCCGCGGCCACGTACTCGTATGCTCCGATGTCGGGCGCCGCCGCCGGCAACGGCGACCGCGGACGGACGGCGACGGGGCCGAGCGGCGGAATGGAGAGGACGCCGAACGGCGGCCAGACCGGCGTTCGCGCGTGTCCCGCGATGTCGGTCGGCGGCGCATAGCGCCGGCTCGCCGCGTCCAGCAGGAGCCGCGAGCGGAGCGTGGGGCGGAGCCGGCGGTCGAGATTGGCCGGCCCGATGTGATCAGAGCGCGAGCAGCCGCGGCCGCGAATGACGACGTTCGCCACGGTGCGGCCGACGCGCTCGCAGAACGGGTCCGGCGTCTCCATGACGCCGATGACGTTGTTCGCGACGAGCGGCCGCGCACGCTTCGGCAGCTCGCGGTAGCGCCAGCCGAGGATGATCGACCCCTCGTAGCCGTCGATCCGCTTCGCGCCCGTCAGGATCGTGTTGTTGACGATCCGCACGTCGTGCGGCACTCGCTTCGACCCGGCCAGGCCGACCCCGACGCGGGACCGGTAGAAGGGAACGCGCGGGTCCGCGCCGACGAAGACGTTGTTGACGATCCTCACGTGGTCGACCGGTCCGGCGAGTAGCACCTGCCCTCCGCCGACCGCGTAGACGCCGAAGTGGTTGTCCTCGACGCGCAGGCCCTGGCCAGCGAAGAGCTCGACCAGGTCCTGATGACCGCAGCGGGTCGGGTTGATCCGGCACGGGAGCGCTCGCTCGAGCCGGTTGCCGATGATCCTGAGGTCGGATGCGAAGCGGCCGTGAATGAAGTCGCATCCGCGGCAATCGTGGAACCAGTTGTCGATGATGGTTACATGCCGTGCGGTGCGGCGCGGGAGGATGCAGTTCGACCAGGCGCGCGACCAGTCTCCACAGTGCGTGAACTCGCTGTTGCGCACGGTGATGTGCTCCGAGTGCGGGAACTCGAGCCCTGCCGAACGCGTCGTCCCGCGGGCGGTGACGAGGAGGTTGTGGAGATCGACGTGGTCGGAGCCGACGATGTCGATCCACGCATCCCGAACGATGGGCGCGATCTTGAGCGGGCCGATCGCGACGTGTTGCGTGTGATCGAGCAGGAAGTGCTCGACGCGCGCGCCGGGTCGTCCGACGATTCGAAGTCGTCTCGTCCCTCGCGGCGGGACGACGAGATCGGCATACGCGCCGGGGAGCAGCACGATCGTCCCGCCGCTCGAGCTCAGGGCCGCGACGGCCGCCTGGAACTGCGCATCGGTACGGACGCGGAGCGTCCCGGCGCCCGCGGGCTCGGCCGCGGAAGCCGCAAAGGCGAGCAGCGCGAGGGCGGTCGCACCTGTCCGCAGCAGCCTCGTGAGGCGACGGGCCACGGGTGTAGCCAATCACGATCGTCGGAGAACCGCACCCCGTGACGGATTCGCAGCTAACGTTTGTCCATGGCACTGCGGCCCGGATCGGTTTCTGGTACTCGAAAACGGGGTCCGATGCCATGGTTGGGAATCGAGCTCCGGCACCTTGCGGCACTGCAGGCCGTCGCCGACGAAGGCTCGTTCAACCGGGCTGCCGCGCACCTGGGGTACACGCAGTCGGCGATCAGCCAGCAGATCGCGGCCCTCGAGCGCATCGTCGGCCAACGCCTCGTCGACCGGGGGACTCGCGGGCACACGGTCAAGCCGACAGAGGCCGGCCGCATCCTGCTCCGCCACACACGGTCAATCCTGAGCGAGCTCGCGGCCGCGCAGGCTGACGTTGCCTCGCTGGCCGACGGCGAAGGCAGCCGGCTCCGCATCGGGGTCTACGAGAGCGCGGGAGCGAGGTTGCTACCTTCGATCTTGCGCGAGTTCATCGGTCGCCGCCCGGACGTGCGCCTCGACCTGGTCGAGATGATCGGCGATCCCGAGCTTCTCGACTTGCTGGCTGCCGGAGAGCTCGACCTGACCTTCGCGATCCTGCCGCTGGTCGACGGGCCGTTCGAGGTCCACCAGCTGCTCGGCGATCCCTACCTTCTGGTCGTGCGGGAGGATTCGCCGCTCGCGAGCTCGAAGTCGTTCTCGCTGGCGGAGCTCGCTGGCCTGCCGCTCGTCTGCCTCAAGGGGTGTCGGAGCGCGGATCACGCGATCTCGCTCCTCGAGTCGACGGGCGCGCATCCGGAGGTCGTCTTCCGCGCGGGGGAGACGGGGACGCTCGAAGGCCTCGTCGAGGCCGGCGTCGGCGTCGCGCTCATGCCCTCGCTCACCTTCAGCGGCCGCGCCGGGCTTGCGGCGCTCCCGCTCCACGAGCTGATCCCGCCGCGCGTGACCGCGCTCGTTCGCCACCGGGAGCGAGAGCTACCGCGCGCCGCTGAAGAGTTCATGACAGCGGCCGAAGGCATCGCCCGGCGGGTGGCGCCGACGCTCGAGCGCGCGGCCTGATTTCCCGGCAGGCTCGCCTGCTGGTGTACCCCGGCCACGGGACATTGCCGGCAGAAGAATCTCCGTAGATCTTGACAAACGTTCCTCGGACTTGCTAAAACCTGCGAGCTATCGACGCGACGCCCCATCTTCTCGCGGCTCTCCCGCTCGGCACGTCGTCTGACTCCGCCGCACGCGACGGAGGCGACGCGTGAAACGGATCCGCCTCGTCCTCGCCGACGACCACCGGCTCTTCCTCGAAGGCGTTCGCGCCTCACTGGACGAGGCCGAGGACATCGAAGTCGTCGGCGAGGCGGATTCCGGCAGCAAGCTGCTGTCCCTCGTCGCGCACAGCCGGCCGGATCTCGTGCTGATGGACTTCTCGATGCCGCAGCTCGACGGGCTTGCGTGCCTCGACACCATCCACAGCCGTCACCCGGACGTGAAGGTGGCGATCCTGTCCGCCTTCCGGGAGCCGGACGTGATCCAGGCCGCGCTGCGCCGCGGTGCGTGCGCCTACATCGTGAAGACGATCAACCCGGACGACCTCGCGTCGGTGATCCGGCAGGTGATCAGCGGCACCGTGTACCAGGCGCTCGACCTCGCCGAGCCGGAGCAAAGTGCAACCGTTCGCGACGTCGGCCTGACCGAGCGCGAGCTCGCGATCCTGCAGGCGCTCGCGCGCGGGCTCTCGAACGAGGCGATCGCGAAGGAGCTCTGGATCGCCCGGCAGACGGTCAAGTTCCACGTCCGCAACGTCTACCGCAAGCTCGGCGTCTCCAACCGCACCGAGGCCGCGCGCTATGCCTACCAGCACGGCCTGGTGGCGAACGCGGTCGAGGACAGCCCGCTCGCCGTTCGCTGAGCGCGGACGACTAGAAGATCAAGAAGGCGGCGGCCACGAGCCCGCCGGCGGCGAGGAACGGGCCGAGCGGCATCGTGTGCTTGCGCGCCGCCCAGCCGCCGCGGATCAGCACGAGGACTCCGGCCAGTGCGGCGGCGAGGAAGCCGACGACGAGCGCGCCGGCCACTGCCCAGCCGAGCGCTGCGCCGAGCAGGAGGGCGAGCTTGACGTCGCCGAGCCCCAGCCCGCTCGGATACACGAGGTGCGCGGCGAACATGACGAGGAACGCGCCCGCTGCTGCCACGACCCATTCGACGGTGTGCTCCGGAGCGATGGCGATGTGGGCCGCGAGCACGATCGCGGCGGCAGGGAGGACGATCCGATTGGGGAGTCGCCTGGTGCGGATATCGATTACCGCGAGCGCGACCAGCACCGCGGCGAAGAACAGCAGCACGACCAGCTCCCCGATGCTCGCGTGATCCACGGCGTCTAGGCGGCGGACCCCGCCGGCCCGGGCTCGTCCGGGAGGACGACGACGTCGATCGGCAGGTTCAGGTCGCCGATCGCGTCCGCGGTGCGGGCGGCCGCGGAGAGCGAGCCGCGCCCGTTCACCATCACGCGCTCGGGACTGCCGTCGTCGACGATCAGGAGCACCTTGGCGTGCGCATCTGCGGCGTCCGTCAGCGATAGGCGGTCGCCTGACCGGATGCCGTGTCGCCGGCACGTCCCCACCGGCAGCTCGAGCACCGAGCGCGCTCCGCGCCAGGAGGCGATCCGCCACGGGCGTAGGCCCTCGCGGACGCCGAGGACGGAGAGGTTCGCGTCCAGGAAGACGGCGTCGATCGGAAAGCGCATGAACCACATGTGAATGCTGCGCTCCGGCGTAAGCAGGATTCCCTCGCCGGGGGAGAACGTCCTGCGACCGAGCAACCCTCGCATGCGGGCGAGCGGCCGGTCGGCGACGACGCAACGGTCGCAGACGACCACGCCGCTCTCCTTCCGAACGCCGACGACCTCACTCATAGGGCGCTCTCATCATCGACGCCCGCAAGCGCACGGAACACCGGCCAAAGGGTGGGACACGACTACCCCCCGGGGTGGTTATTTCCCGGATCCCCCGCTCTATTGTCGAGAGCGGCCAGCTCACCGAACGTCGTGAGGGAGGTGAAATGTCGAACCTATTCGCGCTCACACATATCCGCCTCATTACCGCGTACGCGAGCTTCCGCGATCTTCCCAAACGCGAGGAGGGACAGGGTATGACCGAGTACGCCGTCCTCGTCGGTGCCGTCATCGCGATGGTGCTGGCGGTGATCGGCGTCCTCACGGGCAAGATCACGGACTTCATCAACGGGCTCACGCTCTGACCTTTCGAGATCAGAAGCGCATTACCGAACTGTGCAGGGGAGGTGAAATCCAAGTGGCAAATCTGCTTATGCTGACGCAGGTCCGCCTGATCAACGCGTACGCGACTCTGCGTGACCGCGAAGAGGGTCAGGGCATGACCGAGTACGCCGTCCTCGTCGGCGCCGTCATCGCGATGGTGCTGGCCGTCATCGGCGTCCTCACCGGCAAGATCACCGACTTCATCAACGGGCTCACGCTCTAGAAGCCGAGCATGGGGTGCAGGCGGGTTGACGCAAACGCCGATCCGCCTGCCCCTCTACTTCGAAAGGACGCACGTTCCAAGCAGTGATGTCGTGGTTACTCACCAGCAAGAATTCAAGCGGTCGAGTTCCGTCACGCGAAAGCGGTCAGGGACTCGTCGAGTTTGCGCTCGTTCTGCCGCTGCTCGCGGTCATGATCCTCGCGATCGTCCAGCTCGGGGTCCTGTACAACAACTACGAGACGCTGACCGACGCCACCCGCGCCGGAGCTCGCGTCGCCGCAGTCACGCCGTCCGCAACCTGCAAGTCGACCGCGGAGCAGGCAGTGCGTGACTCGGCCTACAACCTGAACCAGAGTCAGCTGACCCCGAACGCGACCTGCGCCGTCGCGAGCGGAAGCCAGCTCACGGTCACCGCAACCTATCCGTACTCGATCAACCTGCTCGGGTTCGTCGTCAAGTCGGGCACGTTGACCAGCACGACCAAGGAGCGAAAGGAATGAAACGACTCCGCAGCGACCGGGGCAGCGTTCTCGTCATGGTCGTCCTCATGTTCACCGGCCTGATGGCAATCGGGGGCATCACGCTCGACGTCGGCTCCTGGTACACCGCGAAGCGGAAGCTGCAGTCGACGGCCGATGCCGCCGCGCTCGCCGCCGCGCAAGATCTTCCGAACACGACAACCGCCGGGAGTACGGCGACGTCGTACGCGAACCTCAACAATTCGGGGCTGAATTCCTGGTCGCCGTCGTTCCCGAACACGTACACGATCGACATCAGCCTCTCGAAGTCGGCGCCCGCCTACTTCTCGAGCCTCGTCGGCATCTCGGGGAAGACCGTCCATGCGCACTCGCAGGCGCAGGTCGGCACGCCCACGCAGCTGAACAACGTGCTCCCGGTCGCGGTCAACCAGAACGTCGCCTGCAAGACCGATTCGACAGGCTGCTTCAACGTCGCGAAGCTCCTGACCTTCGACGACTCGACGACGGTCAGCTTCAGCTCGAGTAGCTGGGGCCTGATGGACCCGTCCGGTCAGAACACGAGCTCGTCGTCCTGCCAGGGTCAGGCGTCGGAAAGCAATCTCGCGAACTGGGTGACGACCGGCTACCCGGGCACGCTCTCGACGGGCACGTATGACGGTGCCGTCAACGGCCAGAAGCAGGCGATCCAGAACGCGCTCAATACGCAGATCCGGAACGTGCTGTTGATCCCGGTCTTCGACGTCGCCAATCAGGCGTGGTGCCAGAACCCGGCGAAGGGCGGCTTCCACGTCGTCGGCTGGGCCGCATTCGTGATCGACCAGACGATTCCGAACTCGGAATGGACCGCGCACGTAAAGAAGCTCCACGGCCATTTCACGACCTATCTCGCGCACAGCGTCCCGTACACGCCCGGCTACAACGGCTTCGGCGTGAAGGTCGTCGCTCTAGACCAGTAACTCCGACCGGGGGAGAGGGAAGCCAATGACCTACCGCACGCGAAACATTCTGATCGCTTCCGGCCTGGCGCTGCTGGCGATCGTGTTCATGTTTGTCTACATCTCGAAGGTCCGCCACCAGACGGATGTCGGCAAGGAGCTCGTGAACGTCTTCGTCGCCTCGCACGACATCCAGCAGGGCACGCAGGGATCCGGCCTCGTTGCAGGCGGCCTCGTCGAGAAGAAGGTTCCGCGCAAGGCGGTCGTTCCCGGCGCCATCTCCTATCCGAATCAGATCAAGGGCCTGATCGCCACGCAGGAGACGCTTGCGGGCGAGCAGTTGACGACGCGGCGGTTCGGGCCGATCGCGGCGGCCGGCGTCCGCTCGGACGTCACGCGCCAGCAGCGAGTCGTCCAGCTCGCCGGCGATCCGAACCAGGTGCTCGACGGCACCCTGCAGGACGGCGACCACGTGGACGTCGTCGCCACGTGGAACGTCCCGGAGAGCTGCGGCACGTGCCACGTCTCGCGGACGATCGTGCGGGACGCGCTCGTGCTGAAGACGTCGGCCGAGCTGTCGACGCCGACGAGCAGCAACGGCGTCGGCAACGAGGTGCCCGTCCAGCTTCGGCTCACCGACGCCCAGACGGAACGCGTGCTCTGGATGACGAAGAACGGCCAGTGGTGGCTGGATCTCCGGCCGGTGCTGAAGCCGCGCGACAGCTCCCAGGGCTACGACAGCGCCCGCAGCGTCCTGACGAGCGGGCTAAACCGGAAGGGGCCGAGCAGATGACCCATCCAGACACCCGCCGTTCGCTGCGCATCTTCGTCACCGGGTTCAGCCTCGCCATCGGCGACCTGTGCGACGCGCTCGCGCGGCAGCCCGAGATCGAGTTCATCGGCGCGTCCGGCCACGTCGGAGAGGCGTCATGGGCGCTCCGGGCCGGCGACGTCGACGTCGTCGTCCACGCCATCCCGGGCGGCACGCTTCCGCGCGGTGACCTGACCGAGATCCGCGAGTTCACGAGGGCGCCGGTCGTTCTGCTGGCCCAGTCCGCGGACGCCACGCTCTTCGACGATGCGCTCGAAGCCGACGTCGCGGACGTGGTCGTGCTGCCGGAGCCGGCCGAGCGGGTGGCGTTCACCCTCCGCAAGGCCGCGCGCTCGTCGCACGCGCTGCTCGCAACGGCGGAGCGTCCGTCTGCCCGCGTGATCACGGTCTTCTCGCCCAAGGGCGGCACCGGCAAGACGGTCGTCTCGACGAATCTCGCGACGAGCATCGCGAAGTACGAAGGGCTGCGCACGCTGCTGCTCGATCTGGACCTCCAGTTCGGCGACGGCGCGATCATGCTCGGCATCGAGCCGGAGCAGACGCTGCACGATCTGGTGACGGCGCCGGGCGAGCTCGACGACGAGAAGTTCCACGGCTACGTGACGCACCACCCCCGGTCGGGCGTCGACGTCCTCGCCGCGCCGCTGCGGCCGGAGGACGGCGAGCTCGTCACCGACGAGAAGGTCGAGCGCCTGCTCGAGGTCGCACAGCCTGCCTACGACGTGATCGTCGTCGACACGTCGCCGTTCTTCCACGGTCCGATGCTGTCGACGCTCGATCACACGAACGAGCTGCTGCTCGTCTGCAGCCCCGAGGTGCCGACGCTCAAGAACGTCCGCCTCGGGGTCGAGACGCTGCGTCTGCTCGCCTTCCCCGAGGAGCGCATGCGGCTCTGCCTCAACCGCGCGGATGCCGACGTCGGCATGCGCCGGCCGGAGGTCGAGGGTGCGCTCGGCATCTCCGTCGACTTCGAGTTGCCGAGCCTCCAGGAGGTCCCGGCCGCCGTCAACCGCGGCACACCGCTCGTGCTTTCGTCGCCGTCGATCCCGTTCTCGCGGGCCGTCCAGAACATGGCGCGGTCGCTCCTGGGCCGGCAGCCGCTCCATACCCAGCCGGCTGACGCCGCGGTGGAAGAGCCCGGTCGAAGCGGCCTGGTGAGCACCGTGCGCGGGCTCGCCGTCGGGTGGCTTCCCTCACGCGACGACAAGCACGCCCCGACCCCGACCGATCCGGCTGAGAGGACCGCATGAGCCTTCGCGAACGCCTGTACAACGCTCAGGGGGAACCGTCCCTCGCGCCGACACCGAGTGAGCAACCGCCCCCCGAAAACGGCGACATCCCTGCCGGCGCCGAGGGGCAAGCGAGCGAGCCGGCGGCTCAGCAGAGCCGTCAGCCCGAGAAGGCGTCGCTTGCCGAGCGCCTGCGTGAGTCGGCCGCGGCCCCAAACGCTCCCGGCGGGGTGTTGCGCGAGCAGCACCCCACCGAGAGCCACCGCGGTGACCCGTTCGCCGCGCTGAAGACGCGCGTCCACCGGGCATGCATCGACAAGCTCGGCTCTCAGCTGTTCGGTGCGGCGATCGACGGCGACCTGACGGAGGTCGTGCGGCGGGCCGTCGAGCAAGAGCTGACCGCAGACCGAACTCCCCTGACGCGCGAAGAGCACAGCCGCCTCGTCAAGGAGATCACCGACGACATCCTCGGCTACGGGCCACTCGAGCCGATGCTGGACGACGACTCGATCACCGAGGTCATGGTGAACGCGTTCGATCGGATTTACGTCGAGCGCGCCGGCAAGCTGGAGCCGACCCAGGCGGCGTTCCTCGACAACGCGCACCTGATGCGGATCATCGACAAGATCGTCTCGCAGGTCGGGCGCCGCATCGACGAGGCATCCCCGATGGTCGACGCGCGACTCCCGGACGGCAGCCGCGTGAACGCGATCATCCCGCCGCTCTCGCTCAAGGGCCCGACGCTCACGATCCGGAAGTTCTCGCGTGACCCGTACTCGATGCACGACCTGATCGGGTTCGGAACGCTGAGCCAGCGGTCCGCCGACTTTCTCGCCGCGTGCGTCAGAGGCCAGCTGAACGTCCTGATCACCGGCGGAACCGGCACCGGAAAGACGACGATGCTGAACGCCGTCTCGTCGTTCATCCCGAACGAGGAGCGGATCGTGACCATCGAAGACGCGGCGGAGCTCCAGCTGCAGCAGGAGCACGTCGTCACGCTCGAGTCGCGCCCGCCGAACATCGAGGGCAAGGGGGAGATCCGCATTCGCGAGCTCGTTCGGAACGCGCTGCGCATGCGCCCCGATCGGATCGTCGTCGGCGAGGTGCGCGGCAACGAGACGCTCGACATGCTCCAGGCGATGAACACGGGCCACGAGGGCTCGCTGACCACGATTCACGCCAACTCGCCACGCGACGGGTTGGCGCGGCTCGAGACCCTCGTCCTCACGGCCGGCGTCGATCTGCCGCTGCGCGCGATTCGCGAGCAGATCTCCAGCGCCTTCGACCTCATCGTCCACCTGACGCGTCTCGTCGACGGTTCCCGCCGCGTGAGCCACATCACCGAGGTGCTGCGTATGGAGTCGGACGTGATCACGCTTCAGGATCTGTTCCTCGCCCGCCCGCCTGACGAGGGCGGCTTCGAGACCGGGCCCGTGTCGCTGCTCGGCCAGCTCGAGTACTGCGGGCTCAAGCCCCACTTCCTCGACAGGCTGAGCGCCAACGGTGTCAGCCTTCCGCCCGAGTTCTTCGCGGTCGACGAGAGCGACCTGGCGCGGGCGTCCGTGGCGCGGTTCCGGCGCCTGGGCTCATGAGGCGGGCACTCGGAGCCGCTGTCCTGGCGGCGGCGCTCCTGCCGGGTGCCGCCGGAGCCGGTGTCGCGATCGGTCCGACCGACACCGGCGATTACCCGACGCTCCATTTGACGGCCATCACCAGCAAGCCCGTCGCGACGGCGCCGGTGCTGCGGGAGAACGGCCAGCGGGTGGACGATCTGGTGGCGCAGAACCTCGGCATGAAGAAGGCGATTGCCATCGCGGTCGACCGGTCGCGGTCGATGAGCGGTCCGCCGCTCGCCGACGCCGTTGCAGCCGCGAAGGTCTTTCTCCGCACGAAGGGCGATGACGACCAGGTCGCGCTGTTCTCCTTTTCGTCGCGAGCCGATCAGATGACCGACTTCTCCAGCGATTCGAACGACGTGACCGATGCGCTCGGCCGGCTGCACGTGGACAGCACGAGCGGCACGGCGCTGTACGAGACCGTGGTCGATTCGGCGGATGCGCTCGCCCGCGACGAGTTGCCGGGACGAGTGCTCATCCTCATCACCGACGGGAGCGACGTCTCGAGCGGCGGCTCGCTCAACGACGCGATCGCCGCCGCGCGGGACGTGGGAGTCGCCGTCTATCCGATCGGCATCGACTCTGGACGGCATTTCTCGCCCGCGGCGCTCCAGAAGCTCGCCGCGGCCACCGGAGGCGCCTACTCGGCCGCCGGGCCGAGCTCGGCGCTCGTCAAGGTGTCCGGTGCGCTCGTACAGCGCCTGTCTCGAACGTGGGAGCTGACCTACAAGACGACGTTGCCGCCGGGCGCGCGCGTCCGCCTCACGCTCGACCAGGCCCGCGCTGGAACGGTGAGCCGCTCGTTCGTCATCCCTCGTGACGCCGGCAAGCCGCCCGCGGAATCGGCGTTCTCGAAGCTCCTCTTCCACTCCGCCCTCGGCAACGCCCTCGCCGCGCTGCTCGTGGGGCTGATCGTCCTGTGCGCCGTCTGGTACCTCCTGAGCGCGCGCAACATCCGCCGCGTCCAGCGCCGCCTCGAGCCGCACGTGCCGTTGTCCGACGAGACGGGCAAGGACCGCGAGGCCGAGCAGCGCCGGTTCGCGTTCCTGGGCGGTCTCTTCGCCGCGACCGAGCGGGCGCTCAACCGTTTCCCCGTGACGCGCCGGCTCGAGGCCGCCCTCGAACGAGCGGACTCGCCGATCCGCCGGGCCGAGTTCTTCTACATCATGCTCGGCGCAGGCTTCATCGTCGGACTCTTCCTCGCCATCATCGGCGCCAACCCGCTGTTCGTCCTCGTCGGAGTCGTCCTCGGAGCGGCGATCCCCTACGTCGTGCTCGTGCGCAAGGGCAGCCGGCGGCAGAAGGCCTTCGACGAGCAACTCCCCGACCTGCTCATGACGATGGGCGCGTCGCTTCGGGCCGGCCATACGTTCCGGCAGTCGATGCAGGCCGTGGTCGAGGAGGGCGAGGAGCCGGCGAGCAAGGAGTTCAAGCAGGTCCTGCTCGAGACCGGCATCGGCCGGCCGATCGACCAGGCCCTGCTCGACATCGCGCGCCGGCTCGGATCGAAGAACTTCGAGTACGTGATCAGCGTCGTCTCGATCCAGCGCGAGGTCGGCGGCAGCCTCGCCAACCTCTTCGACATGGTCTCCGGGACCGTTCGCCAGCGGCAGCAGTTCACGAAGAAGGTGAAGGGCCTGACGGCGATGGGCCGCATGGCGGCGTACGTGCTCGTCGGGATGCCCTTCTTCCTGGCCGTGCTGCTCAGCCTCATCAACTACACGTACATGAAGCCGCTGTTCACGACGTACACCGGCCGGTTCTTCATCGTGCTCGCCCTCGTGGGGATGACGATCGGCTCATTGATCCTCAAGAAGATCGTCTCCTTCCGGATGGCCTGATGCTCATCGTTCTCGGAGGACTGTTGCTGGGTGCCGCGGCCTTCGTCGTCGCCGAGACCGCGACGCTTCCCGCCCGCCAGCGGCGCGAGCTCCTCAAGCGCGCGGCCAGCTACGGGTCGCGACCTGCGCCCCGCCCGATCGATCGCCGCCACTCGACCTTCGGCGAACGCGTCCTCGCGCCGATCCTCGGCGGCGTGGCGAGGTTCGTGCTCCGGCTGACGCCGAACACGACCCGCGAATCGATCGGGCAGCGACTGCTCTCGGCCGGGCTTGCCCAGAGCATCACGGCGGATCAGCTGCTCGCCGCCAAGGGGCTGCTCGCCGGCGCCGGGATCTTCGTCGGCGTCATTGCGGCGGCGACGATCGGCGCCAAGGGCCTAATCCTCGCGGTCGGCCTGGCGGCCGTCGGGTTCATCGTTCCGGACTTTTTCGTCGGGAGCCGGGTCAACCGGCGGCGAGAGCTGATCCAGGCGGCGTTGCCGGATGCGCTGGACCTGCTCGCCGTGAGCGTCGAGGCCGGGCTCGGGTTCGACGCATCCGTGGCGAAGCTGGTCGACTACATGGACGGGCCGCTCGTCGAGGAGTTCGCGCTGATGCTGAACGAGATGCGCATCGGCGAAACGCGCGCGGAGGCGCTCAAGCGCATGGCGGGCCGCGTGGATTGCCACGAGGTGGGTTCGTTCGTCCGGGCGGTCGTCCAGGCCGAGAACCTCGGCATGTCGATGGGCAACATCCTCCGCGTGCAGGCGTCCGATTCGCGCATCCGTCGTCAACTGGCAGCAGAGGAAAAGGCGATGAAGGCGCCGATCAAGATGCTGTTCCCGACGGCCGTCTTCATCCTGCCGGCCATGTTCATCGTCATCCTCGGCCCCGCCGTCCTGAACTGGGGGAAAGGCCTTTAACGCGGGGGACAGCTCGGCCAGAGAGGGCCGAGCCCTCTCCGGCCGGCCTTGACCCCTTAGGCAGACCCACGGAGGAGCTACTCGCGCGTGACGGCTACGGCTCGGCGGGCTTCCAGCTCGTACGGGTTCTCGTCGTAGCGCTTCGTCGCCCAGGCCCACACGGCCTGCCAGCGGCGGTGCTGCTGCTGCCAGATGTGGCAGAGCTCGTGGGTGATCAGATCGTCGGGCATCTGCGCGACCGGGTGGCGTAGGAGGATGGTGCGCTTGAGGGCGTAGCCGTCGTAGCGGCGCAGCCGCGGCAGGCGGAAGAACCACGGCGCCACGACCACCCGAATGCGCTCGACCCGCACCGGCTCCGGGTAAAGATCGAGCCGGTCGAGCCTGGCCTTCGCCCGCTCGAGCGCTCTCGCCGTCGCCGCGTCGCGCATCCGCGCCACCGGCGAAGCGCTACGACTGCCGCGGCTGCGCCTGCTGCTGTTGCTGCTGGCTCTGCTGGCCGCCCGTCTGGAGCGGCTGCAGCGCCATATAGACGCCGCCGTCCTGCGCCTGGCCGAACGAGTACGCAAAGACGTTCGGGTCTGCGTACTTCTCGACCACGCTCGTGTCGAACGGCGAAGCGGGAGTGAGGCGTCGGCGCGCGGCGAGCGTCCTTGCCAGGGGCGCGTCGAGCGCGGATTCGAGCGACTTCTTCGTGAAGAACGCCGCAAACCGACCCTTGCTGCCTGGTTTCGGCGGCAGCACGGCGACGACGGAATCGACGTCGGAGACGTACTTGAGCGTGTAGAGCGCGAGCTCCAGAGCCTCCCGACGAACCAGCTGGCCGCGCTGGACCGTCGGCGCCCCGACCCCGATCGAGCACGATTCGCCGGTCCCGCAAAGGTCGTAGGCGACGGTGTGGTCGGCATGGAGCGCGACCACGTTCGTGCTCGTCGAGCCGGTCTGGATGACCATGTACTTGACCGGCAGCGGCACCTGCTGGAAGCTGGGCGGGCTGCTCACGTCGACCTTGACGAGCTTGCTGCCGTCCTCGAGGCGGTACTGGGAGCCGACGAACCGCGCGATGTCGTTCATCTCCTGGCTCGCGCTTCCGCTCGGCTTCCATGCGGACCACGCCGGACCGCTCGAACCGTTGTGCCCCCAGAGGACGATGAATCCGCCGACGGCCGCACCGACAAGGAGTGCGAGGACCGCGTAGACGAAGCGGAACTGCCGGACGTGGACTGCGACGACCGTCGTGGCTACGGCAGGCCTTCCCCCTGCTGCGGCCGGTTGCGAGACCTCGACGGCAGGCGCCTCCTCCGCCTGGCCCGGCACCCGGTTCAGATCTTCGGCCATGCGCTCGCCTCCGTCATGTCCACCTCGGGCACCTGGAGATTGGCCGAGTCGAGGATCTGAAGCAGCTCGTCACCGTACAGCTCCCGCCGCTCGATCAGCTGCTCCGCGATCTGCTCCACGGCCCTCTTGTTGTAGAGCACGAGGTGGTACGCGGC
>JBKPNC010000004.1:0-12567 GCA_046732435.1 Actinomycetota bacterium | reverse complement strand
CGCGGCGAAGGCAAGCGCCGGGTACAGCGCCTGCGGCTCGCCTGCCTCCCGCCCGAGGTCGAGCGAAGCCCGGCCGTCGGCGACGGCGGCCTCGATGTCACCGCGCGTGAGGAGGATGCCGCCGCGGATCTGACGGCACATGCCCTCCAGGTAGTGTCGGACGCCCGCCTCCGACCAGCGGACGAACTCGTCGGCGACCGCGAGCGCCTGCTGCCAATCCCCGAGGATGTAGAGCTCGCCCGCGCGTTCGGCCCGCAGCCAGTCGCGGGCAGGAGCGATGCCCAGCCGCTCCGCGAGCGCCGCCCCCTGCTGTCGTGCGTCGATGCCGCCCGCGATGTCGCCGAGCTCGATCAGCTGGTCGGCGAGATCGAGGTAGCCCCGGGTCGCGATGGGCGTTGCGCCGGCGACCTCGATGCTCCGCCGCGTGTCGTCGATGCCGCCGGGCTCCCCGAGCTCGACGCGCGACGTCCCGGTGGTCATCAACGCTTCCGACTCGATCTCGGCGAGTCCCAGCTGCTCGGCGAGCTCAAGTGCCTCGGACGCGAGCGCCATCGCCCGCTCGTACCGGGCTCCGACCATCGCCGAGCGCGCCGCCGCCACGACTACGCGCGCCTTGCCCGGCGTCGCACGTCGCTCGGACACGAGCGAGATCGCCCGCTCGTACCCCTCGCTCGCACGCCGGACGTCGCCACGGTTCCAGAGGCTGCGCGCCAGGACCACCTCTGCCCACGCGGCGCCCTCGACGTCGCCGGCGTCCGCCAGCCGCTCGCGTGCCTCGAGCAGGAGCTCGTCCGTGTCGGTGGACGTGTGGCCCTCGGCGTGGTGCCGGGACTCGGCGTAGCCGAGGAGCACTTCGCCGCCGCGTTCTCCGTCCCGCGCGCCGAGCTCGAGCGCGCGCTCGTAGTACGCGGCCGCTGACCCGTAGGCGTAGAGCGCGCGGGCCCGTTCGCCCGCCTCGATCAGCGCGTCGACCGCCGGCGCGACAATCGACGCGGTGTCCACGCCCGCTGCGCGACCGAGCTGGATCGCCTGCTCGTAGTGATGCGCCAGCATCTCCGCCTGGCCCTCGAGCCGGCTGAGCCCGGCGATCCACTCGGCGGCAAGACGATGCTTCTCGGCTCGGCGTGCTCGGGGGATCTGGTTGTACGCGACGTCGCGGACCAGCAGGTGGCGGAACGCATACTCGTTCTCGTCTGCAAGCGAGGAGCGGCGTTCGCGGCGGACGAGCTCGCGCCGCTCGAGACCGTGGAGGGCAGCCTCGACGTCGTATCGATCGCGATCGCCGAGCCGGGCGACGCCGCCCGTCCAGAACACCTTCCCCACCACCGCCGCGTCCTGGAGGAGCGCCTTTTCCGACGTCTCGAGCGCGTCGAGTCGCGCGGCGATGATGCCCTGAACGGTCTCCGGGAGCTCGCCTTCGGGCAAATCTCCGCGCTCGTCGACCATCCGTGCGAACTCCTCGGCGTAGAGCGGATTGCCGCCCGCCCGCTGGAGGAGCGCGGCCTGGAGCTCGGCCGGAAGCGCGGAGCGGTCCAGGATCGCGTGCACGAGTTGGGCGGTCTCCGTGGAGGACAGCGGCGACAGCGAGATCGTCGACGCGCTCGGCTTACCCCCGCCCCACGCCGAGCGCCGCGCCAGCAGCTCCGGCCGCGCCGTGCAGACGACGAGCAACGGCACCCCGCGCGCCCAGTCGACCAAGTGGTCGACGAAGTCGAGCAGCCCGTCGTCGGCCCACTGGATGTCCTCGAACACGAGCACGGTCGGGCTACGGTCGGCGACGGCCTCGAAGAAGTTCCGCCACGCGGCGAAGGTCTCCGCACGACGATCTTCACCCGTGCCGCCGGCGAGCCCGACGAGCGGGCGCAGATGCTGCTCGACCCAGGCCGCTCGATCGTCGACCGCGTCGCGCACGGCGCCGGCGAGCTTTTGCTCCACATCGGCCGCAGAGTCGGTTTCCAGAATCCCGGCCTGCGCCTTCACCATCTCGGACAGGGCCCAGTAGCTCAGCCCCTCGCCGTACGGGAGGGAGCGCCCCTGGCGCCAGACGATCAGCTCCGGATCCTCGTCCACGACCCGGAGGAGCTCCGTGACGAGGCGCGATTTGCCGATGCCCGGGACGCCGATCAGCGTCACGAGCTGCGGCTCGACCCCGCGCCTCGTTCGCTCCAGCGCGTCTACGAGCAGTCGGAGCTCCGTTCCTCTGCCGACGAGCGGTGTCGCCGCGCGTGCAGCGACGTCGACTCCGAGGCGGGAACGCGTCTCGAGCGCCTCGCGGATTGGAACCGGGCGAGCCTTCCCCTTTGCCTCGATCGGGTCGCGGTCCGCGTAGACAATCGCGCCGCGCGTCGCGCGGTAGGTCGCCTCGTCGACGAGGATCGCGTTCTCGGGCGCCGACGTCTGCAGCCGTGCCGCCGTGTTGACGACGTCGCCCGACGCCATCGCCTCGCCCGCGCCGGCCCGGGCGTCGAGCGTCACCAACGCCTCCCCGGTGGTGATGCCGATCCGCACGCGCAGCCCGTCCCGCTCCAGCGCCCAGTCGCGGATGGCAAGCGCCGCGCGAACCGCCCGCTCCGGATCGTCCTCGTGTGCCCGCGGCGCGCCGAACATCGCGAGCACCGCGTCACCCGCGAACTTCTCCACCGTCCCGCCGTGCCGCTGCAGCTCGCCGCGGACGCGCTCGTGGTAGCCGGACAGCAAGGCGCGTACATCCTCGGGGTCCATCGACTCGGCGCGGCCCGTGAAGCCGACCAGGTCGCAGAAGAGCACCGTTACGACCTTTCGCTCCTCGCGCGGGGCCGCAGCTCGCGCGAGCGGCGAGCCACACTCGGAGCAGAACTTCGCGCCCGCGGCGTTCTCGAAGCCGCAGGCCGGGCACGTGCTCATGTCGCCGCCGTCAACGGCCGCGCCGGCCCCCTACTCGTCGGACGAGCCGTCGCGGCCCGTAAGGCGACGCACGAGCCATGCCCCGCCCGCGACCACCGCGAAGCCGGCAAGCGCCGCCCGGATGCGGCCGCCGCGGCTCTTCACGCCTGCAGAACGCTTCGCCTTCGCGGTCATGACCTTCTTGCCGGTCTCCCAGACCGCCCAGCCGAAGAGCGCATTCCGCCTGTTGAGGATCGACATCGAGCTCCTTTCCGGTCCGAGGCTACTGCGCGGTAGTGCGGAACGCTACCCGTCCGCTTCGCCGGCCGCCCGCGCCTGGTCAGGCGGAGGCGACAGCGCGTCGGTCTCGGTCGGCGTGGCGGCGTCGGTCCCGTTCTTGCCGCTGTTTCCCTTGCCGTTCGCATTCCCGTGTTGAGCAGCGGAGCCGTTTGCGTCCGCGCTGTCAAGCCCTCCGCCCGCACCGCCAGGAGAGCCCGCGGAGCGGCCGTGGTGCTGTGCCTTGGCCTTCTGGACGTGCTCGTGCTTCGTCGGCTTGTGGCGGGGCGCGGCGTCGTGCTTCGAGGCAGGAGCCGGCTTCGGCTTCGGAGCGACATGTGACTTCGGCGCGTGCCTCGGCCTGGCCTCGGCCTTCGACGCTGCAAGGCCTTCGCTGGGCTCGGCCGCCGAGGGCTGGGCCTGGACGGGGTCGGCCTTCGGGCGCGTCCGCTCGGGCGCGTGGCGCTTGAGCTGGTGGCGATTCGCAGGCAGCGGGGCGTGCGCGGCGGCCCCGGCGTTCGCGGGCCGCTGCGCGACCGGCGCCGGATTCTGGATCGGCGCCGGCCCGCGGGCTGTCGCTGCGGCCTGCTCCGCGGGAGCGGAAGGCGAATGGTCTCCGGCTGCAGCGCTCGTGGCGCCGCCCGCCCGGTGAACCGCGGCATGCCGCACGGTCTCGTAGCCCACGCCCGTGGCCACGACGCCCGCGGCGGCAACCGCGGCCGCCTTCACGGCGATTCCGCCTCCCGCCGACGCCGCCCCGGCCGACGCCGATCCACCGCCGAAGAGCGACTTGAGCGGGAGCGGAAACGGCAGGATGGCCAGGCTGCCGAGCCGACGCCCCAGCCGGCCGCGCCGGCTCCTCGCAGCACCCGCACACCCGTCGCACGCACGGAGATGCGCGCGCAGGGCGCCGTGCTCTGCCGCCGAGAGGCCGCCCTCGAGGGCGCGGGGGACCGCGGCCTGTGCCTCCTCGCAGGTCAGCTCCGTCTCGAGCTGCTCGCGGAGCGCCCGCCGCGCCCGGAAGGCGAGCGCCTCGGTCGCCGACCGGGAAAGGCCAAGGGACCGGGCGATCTCGGCATACGGTCGTCCTTCGAGCTCGCGGAGGACCATCACCGCCCGCTGCTTCGGACACAGGTGCGTGAGCGCCTTACGGATCTCCTCGGCGCTCCAGGGAGTCTCCTCCGGGGCCGCCGCCCGAACGTTGTCGTCGAGCGCGACCTCGGTCGGTCGGCGGCTCGAGCGCCGCAGACGCTCGCGCACGACGTTGTGGGCAATCGCGATCAGCCAGTGGAGCGGCGCCCGCGGCTGCTCGCCGCGGACGAACGCCCGGTACGCGTTCATGAACGTCTGCTGCGTGACGTCTTCCGCGTCGACCTCGCTCTGCGAGAGGGCGAGGGCGTAGCGGTGGACCTCGGCGGCGTAGCGGCGGTAGAGCTCCTCGAACTCGCGGTCAGGGTCGACGAGGACTGTCGCCACAGCAGAATGATTTCCCGCCGGGCCCGCGGCTGCTCGCACGTTTGCAGATTCCTTACAAGCTGTATGGGTGCCGCACTACGCGCGCGCGGCGGCGCGGCGTCTCGGCGGCATGTGGATCGGGCGTTCGAGCGCGACGAGGCCCGCCTCCTTGATCGCCTCCGCCAGGGTGGGGTGTGGCGCCATTCCGTCGGCGACCGTCTCCACCGTCGACTCGGCGTCGAGCGCGACGACGCCGGCCTCGACCAGATCGGTCACGTGTGGTCCGACCATGACCAATCCGAGCAGCTCGCCGTAGGTCGTCTCGTGGATCGACTTCACCCACCCGACCGTCTCGTTCTGCATCAGCGCGCGGCCGTTCGCCACCCACGGGCAGACGCCGACGGCGACCGAGTCCTCGCCGTGCTCCTCCTTCGCCTCGAGCTCCGTCATGCCGACGCTCGCGATCTCCGGATCGGTGTAGATCGGCCGGGGGACGCCGCGGTTGTCGACGATCGCGTCGTGGCCGAGGGCGTTCTCGGCGGCGACCTCGCCCTCACGGAACGCGGTATGCGCGAGCTGCCAGTACCCGGCAACGTCGCCGACCGCGTAGATGTGGGACACATTGGTGCGCCGACGCTCGTCGGCCCCGATCCCGCCGCGCCGGTCGAAGTGAACGCCGGCGGCCTCCAAACCGACCCCCTCCACGTTCGGGGCGCGGCCGACGGAGACGAGCATCAGGTCGGCTTCGACGGTCTCTCCCTCGCCGAAGTGGACGGTGAGCTGCCCGTCACGGTCCTCGACGCGGTTGCACTGCTTGCCCAGGTGGAGCGTGATCCCGCGCCGGCCGAACTGCTTGGCGAGCTCCGCGGACGCATCCTCGTCCTCCATGGGCAGGAGGCGGGGCAGCATCTCGACGATCGTCACCTCCGACCCGAACCGCCGCATAATCGAGGCGAACTCGCAGCCGATCACGCCGCCGCCCAGGATGACGAGTCGGCGCGGCACCTCCTGCTGATCGAGCAATCCAGTCGAGTCGACGCAGAGCGCCGAGTCGATGCCCTCGATCGGCGGAAAGATCGACGACGAGCCGGTCGCGACGATCGCGGACTGGAACGTGACGTCCTCGACGCCCTCGACGGCGATCGTGTTCGCATCCGTGAAGCGGCCGGTACCGCGGAGCCACTCGACGCCGTTCGCCTTGAAGAGGGTTGCGACGCCGCTCGTCAGCTGCTTGACGACACCCGCCTTCCAGACGTTTGCCTGAGCGAAGTCGAGCGTCGGCTCACCCGCGTTGATGCCGAGCTTGCTGAAGCTCTCCTGCGCCTCCTTGAGCAGGTAGGCGGTCTGCACCCACGCCTTCGTCGGGATGCACCCGACCCGAAGACAGGTGCCGCCGAGCTCGGGCTCCTTGTCGATGCACACGACGCGCGCGCCGAGCTGGGCGGCCCGAATCGCCGCCGGGTAGCCACCGGGGCCGCCGCCAAGGACGGCAACGTCACAGTCCATGCGTCAAGCCTATCGACCGGGCTGCGGCTCGAGCGGCGCGCGCATGACCACCGTATCGCCCTCCTCGCGAATCGGCTCGAACCCGTAGCGCTCGTAGAGCTTGATCGACGGATTGGCCTTCTCGACGCTCAGGCTAAGGGCCGAGAACCCCTCCTCGCGCGCGCGGTCGAGGAGGCCGGTCAGAAGCTGCGAACCGATCCCGCGGCCGCGCATGCTCGGCACGACGGCGATCGTCGCCTCCGGCGTCCCCTCGTCGACGAATGCGAAGCCCGGCTCGTCGGCAGTGAAGAGCCGGTACCACGCGGCGCCGACCCGCCGGTGATCCTCGATCGCGACCACGGCCGAGTCGCCGCGGCGCCCGAAGTTGACGACGTACCGCGCGACGGGTTCGGACGCCAGTGGGTCGTTCTCGCGCCAGTAATACGCGTGGTGGAGCATGTCGCGGAGGAACGGAACGTCGATCGCGTCTCCCCGGCGGATCATGAAGGCGAGTTTAGGCCTGCCCTGTCGGGCTTGTAGTGGCGGGCGGACGGCGTTACCGTCTCACCGTCTAGCAGCAGGAGTCACATGAGGTATCGCCTTCTAGGCCCGATCGAGGTCGAGAATGGCGCCCGCCCCTTCCAGCCGCGGGGATCGAAACAGCGGGCGCTGCTGGCCATCCTGCTCCTGCACGCCAACGAGGTGGTCTCACGCGACGTCCTCATCGACCAGCTGTGGGGCGAACGGCCGCCGTCAGGAGCGCCGCACTGCCTCGAGGCGCACGTGTCCAGGTTGCGGTCATTCCTCCGAGCGAACGGGGAGGAAGGGCTTGTCACAAGGCCCGGCGGCTACCGCCTGGAAGTGGACGACGACGATCTTGACCTCGCCAGGTTCGACCGCTTCGTCGCGGATGGACGACAGGCGCTGCGATCAGGGAACGACGGCGTGGCAGTCAACCGGCTCCGTGAGGCGCTCGCGCTCTGGCGTGGCCCCCCGCTCGAGGATGTTCGCTCGGAACCGTTCGCCCAGATCGAGGTCGAGCGGCTGGAAAGCCGGCGGTTGGGCGCCTTCGAAGACCTTTTCGAAGCCCAGCTCTCTCTCGGCATTACCGGCGTCGTCGACGAGCTCGACAGGCTTGCACGCGACAACCCCCTCAGAGAGCGCCTCCAGGCCCAGCTCATGCTTGCCCTCTACCGCTGCGGGCGCCAGCGAGAGGCGCTCGACGTCTATCGGCGGACCAGGACGCAACTGGTAACAGAGCTCGGCCTCGAGCCGGGCGCCGAGCTCAGGGAGCTCGAACAGGCCGTGTTACGGCAGGATCCCTCACTCGACGCCGTGCTTGTCGATGCCGAGGCCGCACAACCGGATCGCTCGCGGCCGAGACGGCGATCGCGGCGGCTCCTAGCCCTTCCGTTCGCAGCGGCCGCGGTGACGGGGGCTGCGCTCGCAATCGTCTTCCTCCGCGACAGCTCGCCACCCGTAGTCGTCGGGCCGAACTCAGTCGGTGTTGTGGACGCGCGGAGCGGCCGGATCGTCAAATCGGTTGCTACGGTCTCAAACCCGGTTGGGCTCGCGTGGGCCGGCGACCGGGTCTGGGTCGCGAATCTCGACCGCAAGACGATCACTCGATTCGATCCGGCCGGGAACGTCGTCGACGTGCTCAGCACCGGCGGCGCGCCGACCGCGATTGCCGCGGTGACACGCGCGGTCTGGGTCGCCGACGGCTTCGCCGGCAAGCTCGTCCGGCTCGACGTGAGAACGGGCGACGTCACGGCGTCGGTGCCACTCGGCGGCCATCCCGCCGCTGTGGCGATCGACGGGAACGGGGTCTGGGTCGCCAACACCGTCCTAGACGCCGTACAGCACATCGACCCGAGAACGCTCGAGGTGACATCGATCCCAGTCGGCTCGGGGCCGTCCGCGATCGCAGCAGACGGAATGTCGGTGTGGGTGGCGAATGGTCTCGAGCGAAGCCTGACGAGGATCAACTCCGTGACGGGAACGATCACCGCGAAGCGCGTTTCGCTCCCTTCCTCGCCCGGCAGCCTCGCGATTGGCGACAGGTCGATCTGGGTGACCGAGCCGGCCGACGACGCCGTCGCGAGGCTCGACGCCAACTCTGGCCGACCGCAGGCGACGGTGCGCGTCACTGGGAGGCCTTCGGTGATCGTCGAGACCGGCGGCTACGCGTGGGTCGGGGACACCGACGCGCGCTCGCTGACGGAGATCAGCGCGAGCAGCGATCGGGTAGAGCGCACGGTGGATTTCGCCGCGGAACCGCGGGCCCTGCTCCTCGCGGACGGCGACCTGTGGGTAGCGGCCGCCCGACCCTGAGCTACCGGAAGCCCGGCCGCAAGGCGATCCGGTCGAGCGCCGGCGCCGCGCCGAACTGGTCGAAGCTAAAGCGCGCCACGCGAGCAGAAGTGAGCCCCGTCCAGGCGTTGTGGCCATACGGGACGTACGGCACGATGCGCTCCATCAGCCTCTGGTCGAGCTTCGCCCAGCACTCGGCACGCTGCTCGCCCGCCTCGGAAAGACAGCGCTCGATCTCGCCGTCGACGCTCGGCACTGACCGCGCTCGGTATCCCCACTTGCGGAGCTCCTGTCGCGTTGCGCCGAGGAGCGAGAAGTCGTTGTTGACCGCATCGGTCGGTCGCTGGAGGATCGGCGTGAAGGTAGCGCCGTCAGGGAAGTCCGCCAACCAACCTCCGAAGAGGAGCAGAGCGACGTGGCGGCCGGGCGTGAGCGCGGCGACCTGCTGCTTGAGCGTTCCGTGGCGTACGACTAGGCGGAGGCCGATTGTGCGCACGTCCCGTGCAATCTCACGATCGAGCGGACGCAGCGACGGCGAAACGTCCGAAGACGTTCCATAGGACAATACGGCTCGGCAGGCGCGGGCGTCGCATCGCCCGTCGTGGTTCCGGTCATAGCGGGAATGCGCCATCTCGGCTCGTGCCGCGGCGGGGTTGCCACGCTCGCCCGGTGTCGCGTAGGGGTCGTAGCCGGCAAGGAGCCCGTTCTCGAAGCTGTCGGGCAGGGCGTGTGTCGCCGTGACGTCGTACAGGAAGCCTGTCGTGAGCGCGCTTCTGTTCTCGATACGAATCACGGCAGCCTTGTTCAGCGCAAACGCGAGCGCTCGCCGGACGTGCACGTCGTCGAACGGCGGCTCCGCCAGATTGATCGTCACCCAACTCAGGGCGTTCACGCTGTTCACGTGCAAACGCTGCTCGAGGCGCGGAGCTTTCCGGGCGCGGCGCAAGTCGACAAGTGGAAGTGTCTGGTCGAGAAGAACATCCAATGAACCCTGCTCGACCAGCCGTGCGAGGCGGGGATGCTCGGTGCTCATCGTGAACGCGATCCGGTCGGGGTAGGCGGCGCGGAGTGGGTCGGTTTCCCTGCGCCAGGAGGGGTTCCTCACAAGAGTCAGCGTCTCCGGGCCCTTCAAGACGACGCGGCCCCGCCGGACGGTGTACCGATATCGCCAGCCCGCGGCCGGCCGCTGCTGCCTCGGCGAACGTGAGAAGTCCATTCTCTGCGAGCCCGCGATCATGTACGGGCCGGACGAGACGAGGAAGCGGCCGTAGCCGCCGTCGTGTCCTCGATCGGCCCCGGGTGGGATCGGCGCGCTCGCGGCGAGCGAAAAGCGGTAGCCGAGGTCGCCGGTCGGATGGGTCACGTGGACGACCAGTGTGTAGCGATCCGGCGTCTCGAGCCCGGATATTGCGCTCGCTCTTCCATCGGCGAACGCCCGCGTTCCCTGAATGACGGTGTAGTAGAAGGCGTAGTTGGCCCGGTGGCCGAGCCGGAACTCGCGCTCGAGCGCGCGGACGATGTCGGCTGACGTGATCTCGGTGCGCTGGAACGGCGGTGCGTAGTGAAGGCCGCGCCGTAGGCGAAATCTCCACGTCAGCCCGTCCGGGGAGACGGTCGGTGGCGCGGAGGCGAGGTCGGGGCGCAGGATGCCGCCACCCTGGTCGCTCGGACGGCCGTTGTAGGAAAGAAGCGTCCGCAGCAGGCAGCAGCGGTAGAGCTCGAAGTACGCCTGGAAGTACTCGAACTGAGGGTCGAGCGCGTACTGCGCCGATCCGGGGAGGGTGTCGTCGGCGCCGACGCCGAACGGGTCTGCGCCGACCCGCAAGGTTCCGCCCCGGAGCGCGGCGCCCGGCTGTCGCTCGTCGTCGCGGCTTGCCGAACCGCTACAGCCGGTCAGGAGGGCAAGCGCCGCCAGGAGGCCCGCAGCGTAGCCGAGCGGCGAAGGCTTGACATCCACGGCGCAGCCCTCGTCATAAGCCGGTCTCCGGATCGTGTCAAGGGCTCTGCGGGGCGTGTGAGCCGGCTTTGAGCGTCATGTGAGCGAAGTCGAGGATCCTCCTGTCACCGAGTTGGCGACAGGAGGGAGGACCATGTCTCGCAGGTGGAAGCTGATCGCCGTCGTGGCTGCACTCGCCGCGGCCGCGACAGCCATTGGAGGAGCGGTGTGCGCCCCGAGCGCGTCGGCGGCTCCGCGGCTGACATGCCCCGGCGACGGCACGCCGCCGCCTGGCTCGACTATCACGGGCGGTCTCGAGGTCGACGACTTCTGCGTCCTGACGGACGTAACGATCAGAGGGAAGGTGACCGTCGACCCGGTTCCAGTCGACTTCTCTACGTTCCCGGTGCTCGAGCTGAGGAGCGGACGCGTGACTGGCGGCATCGTCGTCAACGGGGGCAACCTCGGCTTGGGCTTCAACAGCGAAACCGGCGAACTGACGAATCAGCCCGTGACGATCGACGGCGGGATCACGTTCGACCACCCCTGGTCATTCGTCCTCGGTGGAGCCACGATCCACGGTGGGATCACGATGAACGGGGGGTACGACTTCCCGTCGATCTGCGACGGCGACCCCTTCTGCTTCACGGGTGACCCCGTCTGCGGCAACGACATCTTCGGCAACGTCAGCGTCCGTGACGACAACACGGAGCAGGTCTTCATCGGTGACCCGAAAGAGCAGTTCTTCGCCAACGCCAACTGCGAGGGGAACACGATTCACGGCTCTGTCTTCCTGACGGACTCGAACTTCATCCGGTTCGACGGGGAGCCGAGCGAGATCGAGGGCAACACCGTCTCCGGCTCCGTCCACGTCGCTCACAGCACCGCCGAGGTGAACGAGAACACGATCGGCGGCAGCCTGCTCTGCACGAACGGCTCGGTTATCCATCCGCCGCCGGCCCCGGACATTGCCGGCAACACCGTCGGCGGCAGGGACACCTGCGACTAGCTAGCACGCAACCCGGATGAAGAGAGAACGCTGGTGAAACGAAACGTCTCAGTCTCGATCTGCCCGCACGCCTCCGCCGAGAGAGGAGCGTCTATGCGACGCACAATGCTCATTCTGTTCACGGTTCTCACTGCACTCGCTATTGCGCCTGTAGCAACCGCCAACAAGCCGACCCGGGAGATCCTCCCACTCGGTAACGATTTCGTCGTCTTGCCCACTGACGGGGGATGCGCTTTTCCAGTCCTCTTCCATGATGAGGGTAAGGGTGCGATCGTCACGACCTTTACCGACAGGGCCGGCAATCCCGTCAGGCAGATCCAGACCTTTCCGCAAGACACGGAGACCTTGACGAACCTCGATACAGGCAAGTCGATCACCGTTGTCACTACCGGGCCGATCTTTTTCCAGTTTGAGCCCGACGGTTCGGCGTCCCTCATATTCACTGGTCACACGCCTTTTATTGTCAACCCGATAACCGGAGAGCCAGGGATCTGGTATTCGAGCGGCCAACTAGTTGCCACCTTCGACCCGGACGGAAACCTGACGTCGCTCGACTTCACGGGGAACTTCGTGAATCTCTGCGACCAACTCTCGTCCTAGCTGGATCGAGGAGGTGAAGCCATGTCCCGTATCCGCATACTCATCGCCACGGCGGCCTCCCTGGCTGCGGTCGCCGTGGCCGCCAGCGCGCTGGCTTCGAGCGCCCCGGCGGCCGCGACAGTCAAATGTCCGAGCGGCGGTATCCCGGCACCCGGGTCGACTGTCACCGGCGGGCTCGAAGTGGACGGCTACTGCCCTCTGACGGACGTTACCGTGACGGGCGGTATCCACGTGGATGCGACCCCGCTGGCGCAGTTGATCTGCTGCGGTTTTTATGCTCTGGTCCTCAACGGATCGACGGTCACCGGTGGGATGGTGGTCGAGAACGGCAGTGCGGTCGGCACCGGCATCGACGTCGGAAAGGATACTTTCACCCTCACGCATAACCGGACGGTGATCAGCGGAGGGGTCACGCTGAACACGCCGTTGCTCTTCATCCTTGCTGAGACCACTATCCGAGGCGGACTCACGATGAACGGGGGCTACGACTGGGCGTCGATCTGCGACGGCTGCTTCTCCGGTGACCCGATCTGCGGCAACGACATTTACGGGAACGTCACCGTCCGTAACGACAACACCTGTCTCTTATACACATCTGACGCTGCCGACGATAACAGAGTAGTGGGGGGGG
>JBKPNC010000003.1:0-52404 GCA_046732435.1 Actinomycetota bacterium | reverse complement strand
AGTTCGTAGAGGGCCACGCGCGGGACTGTAGCGCGGGCGTGGCCAGGCCGGCGGGACTGGGTCAAGGTGAAGAACCGCTCCTATTGGCGCTATCCGTTTGAGGTTCAGGCGATGGGCTCGAAGGCGTCGTCCTCGGTTCGCTGAGTAAGGGTGCGGCAGCGAGCCGTGAAGCCCGCCGCCGTCCGGCGCTGTGTCTTCAGTGGAGGGTGTCTGTCGTCATCCCGCTGCGCGGAAGCTGATCCCGTCGAGCAGGAACCAGTCGCCGAGGGCGACGTTGCGGCCGTCACAGTAGGTGACCCAGCCGTTTGCTATGACTCGATTCGGCTCAGCGTGTCGTTCCGTAGGGTGGCGCGGATCTCGGTGGCCCCCGGTCGGTAGCCGGCCGGAAGCTGGAAGAGGCTCCAGATTTCGCAGCCGCCGGTAGGACCGCTTGCTTGGTTCCACTTCACGAGTCCCTTCAGATGGACGACGCCGAGCGGGTCTTTGCAGTAGCCGACGGTGTTGTAGGAGGCGCCGTAGTTGACCCAGCTCGTGGTAGGGCAGCTACCCAGGCAGACGTCGAACGCGGTCACGGCGTGCCAGGCCTCGCCGACGAGCGTGCCGGTCGCGGGCTTGGCCGTCTTCACGAACCCGGTGGAGTCGATGCTGTCCAGCTTGTCGGCGTTCAGGTTGGTCACCTTTGTGCCCGAGTTGACGGTCAACGGCGGCCTGCCCGAGCCGACGGTCAGCCCCAGTGCGGTCGTCGACGAGCCGGTGCTGTTGTTCGTCAACTGGATCATCTTTCCGTTGAGGCCGCCGGTGCCGTCCGCGTTCTGCGCCGTCACCGCCGTCAGCGCGTTCGGCGTGTTCGCCGTCGTGCTCCCGAGAATGAAATTGCTGGTCGAGGCGAGCGCCACCGTCCCCGCCGCCATCAGCGCGCCCGCGATCCCCCCGACCAGGGCGCCCTTCAAGAACATGGGCTTCATGTGAGTCCCTCCTTCGCTCCCGCAGTTGCAGACGCTCGTGACCCATGCTCGAACGCGAATCGGATCTAGAGCTGTGTTCGCATGACAGCGCCCGAGCCATGACGCCCCGACGGTGCGGAGAGCGTGGCGATGACGCATCCGGGATTTTCCCAGACCCTGATTGCGGCTAGCACGGGACCGCGCCCAGCAGGCCACCCCGGCCTAACCCGTTCGCGGCACAGCGCGAGAGAGCCGGGCGCGCCGATAGCCGAGGCGTGACCGCAGTTGACCAAGGACGACTGCTGACCCGTGCGGGACGTGCAAGCGCGTCTCGGCGCGAGCGAGGCGACCGTCCGGCGCTTGATTCGCTCCGGCCGGCTTCCCGCTGTCCAGCTCGGCCCGCCCGGTAGCGCCGTCCGCATCGACGAGCGCGCGACCTACATCAGTGGCTTCGCGCATTGCCTACCAAGAGAGACCGATTTATGGCAGCAGCCACCGACTTCCAGCTAACAGTCGAGCAGAACGAGGCAGCAGAGCAGCGCCGAGCCCAGCAGGAGGCGCTGCTCCACGAGCGTGAGGTCTACGAGCGCCGCGGCATGGGCGACCGTGTTGCGCTCGTCGAAGCGGAACTGGAGCGGCTCGCGCAAGGAGACTCTGCCGGCGTCGAGGCGGTCAACCTGGAGGTGGCACGACGTCGTGCGGAGGCGCGGGCCGACCAGGAGGCGCTGGTCGCGGCCCTAGTCCGTGAACGTGCGGGCTACCTGGAGCGCGGGCTGCTCGATAGGGCCGCATTGGTGGACGCTGAACTGGCGCGCGTGGCCGCGGAAGCGGAGCAGCCGCGGAGGCGAGCGGACCGGCGAAAGCGATGAGCGACCGGCTGTTGACGATCAGTCAGGCGGCGACCGAACTCGGCCGGCGACCCGAAGATGTATTGAACTTGATCCGGTGTCAGTCGCTGCGTGCCGTGACGCTGCGGCCGGACGGCCGCCCGGAGGAGCGGCTGCGCCTACCCGAGACCGAACTTGACCGCTGGCTTCGCGCCCACCACGACGCCGATCCGGCTGCGATCCGCCGCCGCAACCGGGAGGCGTTCGACCGCATCTACCGGGCGAGCGTCGAGTCGGCAGCTCGCATTAAGGAGAAGCAGCGCATCCGTGTAGCACCAGTTCGGATGTCTAGGGGACCGTCGAGCGTCCGCTCGCGAGAGACGAAGCCTCGCAGCAGGCTTACCGCGGCCGAGACCGACCGGCTGCTCGCGCGGAAGCAGAAGGTGGAAGCCCTCGTCCGCCGCCGCCACGGGGCGAGGGCGCGTAGGGATCCCGTCTTCTTCACGACCTGCTCGGTTGAGTTAGACGACGGCATCCCGGTTAGCTGGCGTTTTTGGCCGGCAACGGGCCGGCGTGAGTACCCGCCGTTCGACGCTGCTGCGTAAGCCGAGCACAACATCCGCCATGGCCGATTTGGCCGAGCGAGCGGCGAGCGACTAGCGTCACCACCCGTGCCGATGGCGCTGCCGGAACCGTGCTCGCCCAGTCAGGGCCGCTCCCGAAGGCGACGGCCGCGCGTTTCGAGGTGAGCTGGAGCTCTTCGCCGGGCTCGAGGAGCAAGCGCGGCGAGCCGTGAAGCCGGCCGCCGCGGCGTCAGGGGAAGCGAGAGAAGCAGCGATGAAGGATCGCCACCGCTGCTTCTCTCCGAGTGCGCCTTCCTAGTCGCGTATGCGGGCGCGTGGCGAGTCGGCTCCGTCGCCGACGAAGTCTTCACGCGGGTCGTATGACCAGCTCTTGGTGGCGGCCTTGGCGATGCCGCGGCTGAGGATGTACGCGGCGACCATGCCGCTGCCGAGGATCCAGGCGAGCCGCGAATCGAGGTCGTCGACGACGGCGCTGGCGATGAACAGGGCGACTGTCATCACGACGAGCACCATGAACTCGCTCGTCAAGAAGAACGGCTTTGTCTCGGTCGGTGTCCTGACCGTTGCGATGTGCGAACCCGTACGGCCCGTGCGGGCAACGTTGGTAGCCATAAGCGGTACCTCCCTCTTGCCTCGGATGGACGGCCGCCGACCGGCGCGGCTGGCCGCTGAAACGAGCACGGCGCTCGCGTCGAACAAGTTGTTATCCGCCGCCACCTGCGGCCAATCCCGCCGCATGCGAGTGTGAACAGATCTGAACAGCCGCCCACCCCTGTCGCGTCGTTTCCTGCTTATGGCGCCGGTACACTCACGGCAAGCGACAGTCCCATCCGACCTCTCTGACCCGTGACACGGCCATGGCGGCCGCGGCGGGGAGAAAAGGAGCGTCGGATGAGCACGACGGCACGAACGGCTCGCTTTTCCATGCGGGCGATCAACGACCGCATCTACGAAGGCAGAAACGGCTCGCTGACCAGGTTTGTCTGCGAGTGCGGCAACCTGAGCTGCTGGGAGACCGTGTCTATCTCGGCTGAGGAGTACGCCGCGTTCCGGGCCGAGCACGAGGGCGAACCACTGCTCGCGCCAAAACACATGATCACCCGACCCTGAGCGCCAGCAGCACCAGCCTCGTCTTCACCTCCCATCGCTATCAACTCCGCGGAGCCGGTCGCGCCGAACGAACTCGCTCCCCCCAAGCCACAGAACACTCCGGGCTCAGGCGACGAGGCTGGCAGCCGCCTAGCGACCCATCCCTCATCGAGCCGCAGGTCAACATCCTCGTTGACCCGGCGGTCGAATACAAGGCCACCCGGCCTAACCCGTTCGCAGGACAGCGCGACTAGTGGTAGCGGCGGCGAGCCGTGAAGCCCGCCGCCGCCCGAAGCTGCGTGGTGTTTACGCGGCCGCGACCCGCACCGGCCCGTGCCAGGCGCGCGCTCCGACCACGGCCACGTCTTGGAGCCAGTAGCGAAGCGCCCGGTGCCTGGGCGCGTGGCGGTCGCGGTACGAGTACGAGGAGCCGCCGATCCCGCCGAGCGCGGGGAGCAGCCGCCGGTTCAAACGGACGCGCCGGTTGCCCTGCTGCCGGAAGACGTTGAAGCCCAACTCGTTCGCTTCCGTCCCCGTCCGCCAGCGCAAGAGCACGCCCTTCCCGGCTCGGTGGGCCGTGAACGAGGAGACGGTGACGGCGACCTGGCTAGGACAGGTGACGTCGCCGATCGTGTCTCTCAGCGTGTACCCGACGCCGTCCGCCTGCTGCACTGTCACTCCCGTCCAGACGTTCGGGTTGTTGGGACCGGGGACGGTGACGGTGCCGTCCTGTGCGTAGGGGAACCCCTGGTTCTGGTTCCCGCCGACCGGGGCAGGCACCAAGTTCGGCCCGGTACCGAAGAGTTGGTAAGAGCCGAAGCTGTTCGCGGCACCCGGCGTGCTGATGTGCATCGACGTCCCGATGCAGCTCACGGTCGAAATCGCAGCAAGCGCGGGGGTCGGAAGCGCGAACATCGTCCCCGCGGTCAGGAGCAGAGCGAGCAAAAACGGGCCGAGCTTCGCCCGCACCAGGGAAAATACGTTGAACATCATCGACACCTCCCCTTCACCGCTGTCTCGATCCCGACGCCGAAGAGCGTTTGCGTCAGGGTCTGCTGCCCCCGGCGATCTTCCTCCTCTCGCCCCTCGAGGTCAAGGCCAGCCGGCCTAACCCGTTCGCGGTACAGCGCAAAACTGGTTACGACTCGCAGCCGACGCCATCGTGGTCGGCGTCGAAGCCGTGCAGGTCAGGGTTCGCGGCTGTGTCGTTCACGCTGATGTCGGTGAAGGGCGCGATGTCGGGAATCAGCAATTACGCGGGGGTTCCCGCTCGCCGACGCACCGGAGCGTTCACCAAAAAGGCGACCGGAACAATTGCGTGGCAGGCTGACCAGGCGTGGGGACGACGGTGATCCCTCGGGAGCCGATGCGTCGCCGAATCACCAAGGATTCCGAGGGGGTCGTCCCCGTTCGCAAGGGTAGAACAAGGCCGGGCCGCTCCGGCTGGAGCCAGCAAAGCAGCGGCGAGCCGTGAAGCCCGCCGCCGCCTTGGCGTTCCTTGTTTCTCAGCCGCAGGGTTCGTGCGTCCGACGGCGTTTCCGTCGGTCGGCGGCGGGTCGTTATCCGCGCAGATCGCGTCGCGACCGACGATGTTGTGCGAGCGCGGGCGGATCGCCTCGCCAGGGAAGACGCAGAGATCACGCCCGCGCGCTGTCCAGGCCACGCAAACCTTCGTCCGCAGTCACCTGGGCCGATCGATCACGCCAGCGCATCCAGACCACGTCTGTCCCCTGGGGGACGACGACCACCGAGAGGCCGAGCGCCAGGCGCGACGCCACCGACGACGTGGGCGCGAGCGTGATGCGGGGGAACGACCACAGCCCAGGGAGAGAGTTAGGGGAGCCGCACGCCGGAAGCCTGAGTTCCGCTTCGCCGAGGCGACCGTCTCCCCCACACTTCGTGTCGCGGCCGAGCGGTGGCGTCAGTCGCGCGTCGACGTGTCGCCGGGAACGATGCAGACGACCGCGTGGCGCTCGGCCGGCTGCTTCCCCCGCCTCGGCGACAAGACACTCGACGCGATCAGCGCAGACGTCGTCGCCGAGCTCGTCGCCGAACTCCACGCGGCCGAGTTGAAGAAACAGACGATCCGCAAGACCGTGTCGGTGTTGGCGATGGTGCTCGACCACGCCGGGATTCAGCCGAACCCGGCGAGGGACAAGTTGACGGTGCGGCTGCCGCGCGAGGAGCGCCGCCACGTACAGCCGCCGGCCGCCGAGCACGTCGAGGCCGTCGTGCGGCTTCTCCCGCAGCGGCACCGGCTGCCAGTCGCGGTGCTGGACGCGACCGGCATGCGCATCGGCGAGCTCGAGGCGCTTACGTGGGGGGACATGGACGAGCCGCGTGGCCGCTGGCGAGTCGCCATGTCGAAGACCGGTCGGCCGCGGTGGGTGACACCGCCGCCGTTCCTGTACGAGCGGGTACTCGGGCTCGTCCCGCGCGACGACCGCCACCCGGACCGGCGGGTGTTCGACTACATGACGTCGGAGCGGCTACGCACGGCCATGGCGCGTGCCAGCACCGCGGCCGGCGTGCCGCTGCTGTCGCCCCACGACCTGCGCCACCGCCGCGTCAGCCTGCTGCATCTGGCCGGCGTGCCGTGGGCGCGCATCGGCGAGCAGGTCGGCCACGACGACCTGGTGACGACGGCGCGCACGTACACGCACGTCCTGGTGGACGAGGGGAGCTGGACTACGGGCGGCTGCTGCGGCGGCCGAACGACGCTGGGTCACTCCTGTAAGACTCCCTCAGTCGTCACGTTGTCGCCGCACTGAAAGGAGCAACGTCATGCCAGGCAAAGCCGATTTCCAGCCGGTCATCGACTGGCTATCAGAGCCGTCGCCTAACCCCAACTTGAAGCGCGTGCTCGGTGCGCATCTCGTGCGCACCTTTGAGCCCGGCATCGACACCTGGGACGGACGTGTCACGTACATCGCGCCGAACATGTCGAAGTGGATGCCGGAGCACTTCCAAGGCGTCCTTGGCCCGGGAACCGGGCTGTTTCGGCTATGGGCTTGTGAGTGTCGCGATCGCAGTGGGCGAGGACTTCGCGATCGGCGACTTCAGCGGCGGCTCGCTGGGGTGGCGGGAGGCGGACGTGATTACTGTCGACTCGACGAACTACGCTCCGGGCGTCGTCGCAGTCGAGTTTCAACCAAGCGGCCAGGAGGCCCTCCAACTCCTCCTCTGGAACGCGCTCGTCTGGTCTAGCACCGTCGGCGTGCCGACCTGAGTCGAGTTCTGCCTCGCACGGTGCACACCCCGGTGCACACCTCGGCGCGAAAAATGGGCGATTTGCAGGGAGGTTCGAATCCCGTATGGGCCTAACTGACCTATGGAGTGATGCGGAAAGGACACGTCCCGTAGCGTGGTGTAACTGAGCGCCGGACGGAGTCGGAGACGGGTCTGGCCACCGCGGCGCTCAGACTCCTCGGTTACCCGAAACGAAAGCCCCGCGGCAGCGGGGCTTTCGTCATTCCGCCGAGGCTGGACAGCGACTCAGAACGGCTCTCTAACGCAGCTGCAGTGTGGCGATTTTGTTCGCGGCCATCATCGTGTACCAGGGGTCGCCGTCGGGGGCGACAGTGATCCCGAATGGGCCGCTGCCCTTGACCGCCTTGCCCTCGGTGATGACGCCGGCGTTCGTGATCCTGGCGGCGTTGCCTCTGGTCTCCTGCGTGAACCACACGGTGCCGTCGGGCGAGGCGGCGATGCCCGAGGGCCCAGTGTTTGTCACGGGGAACAGCGTGACTGCGTTGTTAGACGGGTTGAGGCGTCCGACGGCCTGGGGCGTGAACCGTGCGGTGAACCAGACTTGCCCATCGGAGGCGACGGCGATGTCGCGTGGGGCTACGGTGGTCGAGCCGTCGGTGGTTGGCGTGGTCGTGACAACCCCGGTGGCCGCGTCGATACGGCCGATGTTGCTGGTGCCGGGCGCGTTGACATCACCGGGCTCAGTGAACCAGGCGTTGCCGGCGGCGTCCACGGCGACGTCGGCCGGGTCGGAAACCGGGAACGACATGAATTGCCCGTTCGAGATTTGGTAGCGCCAAACGACGTCGTTGTTGAAGTCGGTGATCCACACGTCGGTGGCGCTGACGGCCAGGTTGCCACCCAGCGCACTGGTGTTTGGCATCTGTACCGGCGTCTCGAAGCTCTGGGTCGCCACGTTGAAGCGCATCAGCGTTGGGTCGTTGGAGGTGACGTAGAGAATGCCGCCCGGGCCTTGGGCGATGTCGGTGATGATGCAGAAGTTGCACCCGTCGGCCACGTCGGGGGCGAACTCGGTGATGTCGCCGGCCGGTGTGATCCGCGCAATCTTGGCGGGCGCGGACGTGAACTCGGTGCCCTCCGTGAACCACCGGTTGCCGTCCGAACCGTTGGTGATGGCCCGCGGCTGGCTGTTGGCCGTCGGCACCTTGAACTGCTTTAGCCCGCCAATCGGCGCGGCGACAGCCGCGCTTCCAAGTGACAGCGCCACGCCGCCCGCCAGCGCCGTTGCCATTGCGCGTGCAAGTCGTCTCGACATAGTCCTCCCCTTGAATCGACTGCAGGCCTACAAAGCCACTCGTACGACATACGAGGAACCGGGCGAACGGTTTCCCGACCCGCCGCGGCGCCGCCTGGTTTCTCAAGCTCGGCAACGTGGGCCTGAAACCTGATGGGGGGTCAGCGCTGCTTGCTGAGCAGCAAGCGGCTTTGATCCCGCTTGCGTCTTCCTACCGAAAGCTCCTCGATCGCGTCCGGAAGGGTCAGAGACCCAGGACGAGCGCAAGAGCTTCGTCGACCGCGCCCAACTCGGCTGCTTCGAGACGGCCCGCTGAAGGGCCGAGACGCTGTGGATCGACCACCGTTGTCTGCTCGACCAGCACGCGTGTATCCGCCCCATCGATAGTGATCGCGGGGCGGAAGCTCGTGGGCATCGCGCTCGTCGACGTGGGCGAGACGAGGACGGTGCTGAGGCCGAGGAACTCGTCCGCCTGCACGACGACTGCGTAACGGGCGCCTCGCTGCTCGCGGCCACGGACCTCCCGGGGGGCAGGAAGTCGGAACACCTCGCCGCGGACCAATTTCACTCCGACGGTGGCGGCGCGAGTTCGGCGAGCTCTTCGCGGATGATGCGGATCTCCTCGCGGTCCTTCTCGTCGGACGCGACGCGACGCACTTCATCGCGAATCGCCGAGCGAACGCGCCGCCGAGCCGCAGCTTCCTGTAGCGCCGTTCGCACCGCTTCAGAGTCGGTCAGGCCATCGCCGCGAACGACTTTGAGCGCGGCCACAGACGCATCGTCGAGGCGAACGTGGAGCGAACGCGGCATGCGCCGACTGTAGCACGGATTGTGCTACACGGATGGCACTGAACGTTCTGAGCGTCAGGGCGGAGGCTGCCGGTATCGACGCCTGAAACCGTCTGCGAATGCCGCGCTTATCGCGGCGCCTTCTCCGGTGGGACGAGCCGGCGTCGCTGCACGTGGAAGCCCGCACGCTGGAGAAACGGACGCGCGTCCGAGAGCACGCGCTCGCTACTGCGCGCGATCCAAGTGCACCCGATCGCGAGCCCGGATCGCTGCCCCATGCATGGCCTGGGTGAGGACGCTGCCGATGACAATACCCGCGTGGGCCTGTCCTTCGATCGCGTGGCCGAGCTCTACGACCGCGTCCGCCCGGCGTATCCCGAGGCGCTGCTGGACTTCGCGACGGAGGGCCGCCAGATTCAGGACGCGCTCGAGGTCGGGTGCGGCCCCGGCCAGCTGACCGCGGCGCTCGTCGAGCGCGGCTTCCGGGTTCAGGCGGTCGAGCCCGGCGAGGAGCTCGCCGCGCGAGCCCGAGTGCGGGCGCCGGGCGCAGTCGTCCGCGTGGGCCGCTTCGAGGACGTCGCGCTTCCAGCCGCCGCCTTCGACGCCGTCTTCTCCGCCAGCGCCTTCCACTGGGTCGATCCCGCCGTCGGCTGGAAAAAGGTCGCACGCGTTCTCCGCCGGCCCGGGGTCCTGGCTCTGCTCAGCCACGTCTTCATCACCGACGACCGCGCGCGACCCGCGCAGCAGGCGCTACTGGACATCTACCGCGCCGACTGGCGGATGCGGACGGAAGAGGAGCTGGTCGAAAGGGCACTCGAGCTGCGCGGGAACATCTCAGACGTGTGGGCGTGGCTCGAGAACCCGGCTATCGCGCTCCCTGAGGCAGCCCAGCTCTTCGGCGACGTCCGCATCCACGCGGTGCCGGAGCAGAGCGAGTTCACGGCGAGCGAGCTGCTCGACCTCCAGAGGACGACGTCGACGCATCTGCACCTCGACGCTGCTGACCGCGAACGCGTCGAGCGTGAGATCGTGAGGCTGGTCGACGACCTCGGCGGCCGCTACCCGATCCGGCTGCTGGCTGTCGCGGCGGTGAGCGAACGACGATGACATGGACCGCCCCCGGCCGCGTGAACCTGATCGGCGAGCACACCGACTACGCGGGCGGGCTCGCGCTGCCGCTTGTGATCGACCGCTCGGTCGTCGTCGCCGGCAAGCCGGTGGCGGACGAGGTCCGGCTGCATTCGGAGCGGTTCGAGGAGACGGTCACGGTCTCGCTCGACGGCGACGGCCCCGCCGACGGCTGGGGACGGCGGGTCGCCGGCATCGTCGTCGAGCTGGCCGCGCTCCGGCAGCCGATGGGCTTCGAAGGAACCGTCGCCGGGGATCTCCCGGCCGGCGCAGGGCTCGGCTCCTCGGGCGCCTTCGGCGTCGCAATTGCAAAGGCGCTCTCCGCGGTCGGCGGCCTCGAGCTGGCGGCGCTGGAGCTCGTCGAGGCGTGCCGACGCGCCGAGGAGCGCTCGAGCGGCGTCCCCTGCGGCGTGCTGGACCAGGCGGCGGCGGTGCTCGGCCGTCCGGGCCAGGCCCTCCTTCTCGACTGCTCGTCGCTCGAGCACCGGTTCGTACCGCTGCCCGACGAGCTCGCGGTAATCGTCGCCGACTCGGGCGTCCACCGTCGCGTCGAGGAGACCGCGTATGCCGACCGACGGCGCGAGCTCGAGGCCGGTGATCCCAGGCGCGTCCGCCATGTCGAATCGGAGAACGAGCGGGTTCGAACGGCCGTCGGCGCCCTCGAGCGTGATGACCGCGCCTTGCTCGCGGAGATCTTCGCCGCCGGGCAGGCGAGCCTGCGCGACGACTACGAGGTGTCGACTCCCGAGCTCGACCGCCTCGTCGAAGAGGCGCTCGAGGCCGGCGCCTTCGCGGCCAGGCTCACCGGCGCCGGCTTCGGCGGCTGCATCGTCGCCCTCGCGGATGCCGACCGGGCCCCGTCCGTCCTCGCAGCGCTCGCCGCCCGCTATCGCGTCTTCCGTGCGTCCTGAAGGTCGCGCAGGATGTCCCCGGCGCGCGTCCAGAGCAGGAGATGGCCGCCGGCCGGCGTGAAGGTCGGGCGCGCATGCGGGAGCCGAGCCGCGACGGCTTGCCCGACGCCGACCGGGACGTTCTCGTCGTTCTCCGCGTGCCAGACGACGACCGGAACGGCGATGTCCTCGAGCCTGAAGCCCCAGTGACTGAGGTAGTTGAGCGTGAGGTCGGTGACCGGACCATCGACCCCGCGGGCCGCAGTCTCGCGGAGCGCGGCCTCGATCCGCCTACGCAGACCGGCCTGTTCGATGCCGGCAACGGGATCGGGATCTGCGGCGAGCTCCGCGACCTCAGCCGTCAGCTCGTCGCGCACGAGACGTGAGGCGCGCTCCGGATCGACACGGGCCAGCTCGACCTGCTCCCGCCGAGCTGGTCTGACGGCCGCGTTTACGGCCGGGTCGTCCCTGGCAGGCCCGACGCCCGAGACAACCGCCGCGCAGCGGATCCGGCTCGGCAGTGTCGCCGCGCAGGCGAGCGCGTACGAGGCGCCGCCGGAGTAGCCGACGACGTCGAACGCGTCGAGCCCCAGGGCGTCCGCGAGGGCTTCGACGTCTCGCGGCCAGTCGAGCAGCGTCCGGCCTGAGTGGGCGCTCGACCGCCCGTAGCCGGGCCGGTCGACGTAGAGGAGTCTGATCCCCGCGAGCGCCGGCGCCTCGCCGAGGTGCGCGAGCCGGGAGAGCCAGGTGCCGTGGAAGAGAAGCACCGGCGGCCCGTCTGCCACACCCGCCTCCGCGTAGCCCAGCGTGCGACCGCCGGGGAGCGTGACCGTGTCGTCTAGGACGTCCCGAGCTCCTCGAGCAGCGGCGCGGTGTCGAGCGGCTCGAAGCCGAGGCGGGCGGCGATCTCCTCGCTTGACGGACGGGTGCCCTCCTCGAACAGCTCCCGCAGGATCGCCCCCGTCTGCTCGCTCCGCCACCAGTCCTCTCCGACCTCGCGGAGCAGCCGGGCGCGCAGCTGCGCCGAGCGGATCCAGGCGCGCAGATAATCGGCCGAGTAGAAGCCGGCGTCCATGTCGGCCAGGTACGCGTCGGCTCGGTAACGAATACCGGTTGCGGCGGTCAGGCGGCGCGTGTACTCCTCGGGGCCGCGGTTCTCGCCGAAGCGGCTCCAGAACTCGAGCTCGAAGCCGAGCTTGGCCGTGTACCGCCGGAGGAGGAGCGCCTCGAGGAACACTGCCGCCTCCGCGTTCGCCGCGGCAGCCGGTCCGAAGTAGCGTTCGTGCCACGCGGGCTGGCGCGAGATCGCCTCGACGATGTACGAGTAGATCTCGGTCAGCGCGTGGTCGCGCGAGATCCGCCGGAACGTGTACGGAAGCGACGGGTCACAGCCGGCGTAGTGCAGTGCGTGGCCCGCCTCGTGGAGGAACGCCTGGTAGTCGTGCAACCCGCCCTGCGCGCGGGTGATCAGATGGACGACCTCGGGCGGATCCGACGCGATCACGCACGCCCGCGGAGACTTCTGCGGGCGATCGTCGAGGTCGAGCCTGATGTTCGGCTGGTCGCCGAGGCGGAAGCCGAGGTGCCCGAGCGTGTCGACGCACACCTCGACGGAGCGCTCTTTCGTGTAGACGCCGTCGAGGGGCGATAGGCGGCGGATGTAGGCGACGTGGTAGGAGGACGGCTGGTCATCGCGCTCGTCTCCGAGCAGCCGGTCGAACCAGGTCTTACGGAGCTCGACATATCGTGGCTCGAGCGTCCGGCTCGCATCGTCGAGGGCCGACGACAGCGTGTACAGCGAGATCGCTTTCTCTTCCTCGTTTCGGGCGATTGGGTCTCGTTGCCCCGAGAGCGCCGCCTCGAGCTCCTCGCGGTCGCGGAGGAGCTCCAGCCGCTGGTCGTTGAAGCCGGCAGAGACGTCCCCGTGCATCCGCCCGAGCTCCTCGCGCTCGCCGTACGCGGCGAGCACGGCGAGGCGAGCCTGGGCGGCGCGCAGCGGCAGCTCTTCCCCGTCGAAGCGGACGCGTGCGGCGAGGATCGCATTCTCGAGGGCGTCCTCGCGCTCGGTCAGCTCCGCCGCGACGATCCCGCCCTCGCAGGTTTTGCGGAGCCGGTAGAGGCGCTCCCGCTCGTCGGCGTCTTCGCAGGCGACCTCGGCCTCACGGAGCGCCTCGAGCTGCTCCGGCGAGAAGAGGTCGCGGTAGCGCGCGACGATCTCCGACTGCTCCGACGTCTCCTTCTCCCCCACGCGGACGGCCCGCGCCTCCTCGGAGCGTTCGTAGAGATAGCGCTGGAGCTGCGCCTCGTACTCGGTCGGTCTGCGGACGGTCGCCGTGCTCATTCGCTTGCGGTGCGGATCCTCGCCAGGGACCGATCCTTGCCGAGCAGCTCGAGGCTCTCGAACAACCCAGGCGACACGGTGGAGCCGGTGACGGCGACCCGGATCGGCTGGAATGCCTGGCGCGGCTTCAGCTCGAGACGCTCGGCCATGCCGCGGAGCGCCGCCTCGATCGTGGCTGCGTCGAACGGCTCGGTGGACGCCAGGGTTTCGGCGGCCGCTCGCAGCACGTCACGATCGGGCGCGGCTCCGTCCGCCTGGACATCGTGGAAGAAGAAGCCGCTGTACTCGGGGTACTCAGCCAGGGTGGCGATCTTCTCCTGGACTAGGGGCACCGAACGTTTGACGAGCTCATCGTCCCAGTCGTATCCCTGCTCGCGGAGGTAGGCGATCAGCCGCCGGGCGTACTCCTCGGGAGGGAGCGCCCGGAGATAGACGCCGTTCATCCACTCGAGCTTCTGATAGTCGAAGGTCGCGGCGCTGGAGCCGACGCGTTCGAGGCCGAAGCGCTCGATCAGCTCGTCACGGCTCATGATCGTCGTGTGGTCGTCGTAGCTCCAGCCGAGCAGAGCGAGGAAGTTCATGAGCGCCTCGGGGACGTAGCCGGCAACCCGGAACTCCTCGATCGACTGCGCGCCGTGCCGCTTCGAGAGCTTGCGCCCGTCGGGGCCGAGAAGGCTCGGCGCATGCGCGTAGACCGGGACGTCGGCGCCGAGTGCCTCCAGGATCTGGATCTGTTTCGGCGTGTTCGAGATGTGGTCGTCGCCGCGGATGACGTGCGTGATCTCGTCGAGCATGTCCTCGACGGGAGAGGCGAAGTTGTACGTCGGCCGGCCGTCGGAACGGACGAGGACGAGGTCCTCCAGCTGGGCGTTCGGAACCTCGATCCGGCCGCGGACCGCGTCGATCCAGGCCGTCGTGCCCTGGTCCGGCATGCGCATCCGGATCGCTCCCTCGTCCTCGTACGCGCGGCCCTCGTCGACGAGGGTCCGTGCAAGCTCGCGGCACGTTTCCATCCGATCCAGCTGGAACGTCACACCCCCGTCCCAGTCGATTCCGAGCCACCGAAGCGATCGCTGGATCTGCTCCACCGACTCCGAGACCTCGCGGCTCACGTCCGTGTTCTCGATTCTGAGCCGGCATTCACCACCTCGCCCGCGGGCGAACAGCCAGTTGAACAGGAACGTGCGCACGCCGCCGATGTGGAGGAACCCGGTCGGGCTCGGTGCCATGCGGACGCGGACGGGCATCGGTCGGAGGCTAGCGCGCCGTTATCGTGGCCGGCCGGTGAGACTCGGCGCGCACGTCTCCGTCTCGGGCGGGATCCACACCGCGATCGATCGCGCGAAATCGATGGGCGCGGAGTCGGTGCAGCTCTTCACACAGAGCCCGCGCGCGTGGCGGCTGACCAACCACGATCCGGCCAATTTCGAACGGTTCAAGGAGCGGCGGGCCAAGGTCGGGATCAAAGGCGTCTTCTGCCATGCGCTGTACCTCGTCAACCTGGCGAGCCCGAAGAAGGACCTCTACGAGAAGTCCGTTGCCACGCTGGTCAACACGGTCGACGTCGGCTGCGCCGTCGATGCGGACGGCATCGTGTTCCACGTCGGGTCGCACCTGGGCTCGGGATTCGAGGCTGGGCTCGATCGTGCGGCGCCGGCGATCGAGGAGGCGCTCTCGCACTGTTCGAGCAAGACATGGCTGCTCGTCGAGAACACGGCGGGTGCCGGCGGGACGATCGGCCGCTCGATCGAGGAGGTGGCGGCGATCGTCGACCGTCTCGGCCGGCACCGGCGCCTCGGGATCTGCCTCGACTCGGCGCACCTCTACGAGTCGGGCTACGACATCACGGACCGCGAAGCGCTGGACCGCCTCCTCGACGAGGTCGACGAGCGGATCGGTCTCGACCGGTTGCGCCTGCTGCACGTCAACGACTCGAAGACGCCGCTCGGCTCGAACGTCGACCGCCACGACAACATCCGTCAGGGCGTGATGGGCGAGCGGCTCGGCGTCTTCCTCGGCCACCCGGCGCTCCAGCGTCTGCCCGCGGTGCTCGAAGTGCCGGGGAAGGACGGCCACGGCCCGGACCGCGGCGAAGTGCGGAAGCTGAAGAACATGCACAAGCGCTGGACGACGGCGTAAATCGTCACGCTTTCGTCATAGGTTCACCGGCTTGAATCGTGCGATGCCGAACGGTCACGCGGTTTCGGGGTCGCCCGGTTGACGGAGACCGCCGGCAGTGGAACGCTGCGCTGAGTGCTGCGGATTCTGCTCGCGCTGCTCACGGTTGCCGCGCTCCTGGTGCCCGTTGCCGACGCGCGCGTCTCGGTCGGCGCGGACGCCGCGAGCCCGGGGAAGAAGCGCTGCCGCACGGTGGTCAAGCGCGTGCACGGCCACAAGAAGCGGCTGCGGGTCTGTACGAAGCCGAAGCCCAAGCGCAAGCCGAAGCCGAGGCCGACCGCCGTCAGGCGAATCGACGTCGGCGGCTACAAGCTCGCGATCGAGTGCCGCGGAACCGGCTCGCCGACGGTCGTGCTCGACAGCGGGTTCGACAGCGATCGCACCGCCTTCGTCCTGGCGCAACGCGACGCCGCCAAAACGACGCGCGTCTGCACGTACGACCGGGCCGGGCTCGGCCAGAGCGACAAGCGACCCGGCGGCGGCGCGGTCACGACGGGGCGGATCGTCGACGAGCTCCGCACCCTCCTGACGAAGGCCGGCATCGCCGCCCCGTACGTCGTCGGCGGCTGGTCGATGGGCGGCTTCGACGCCCGCTACTACACGAAGCGCTACCCCGCCGACGTGGCCGGTCTCGTCCTGATCGACGCCCCTCCTGCCGAGTGGATCCAGCAGGTGTTCGGCGGCCGGCTCGAGTCTGCGGACGAGGTGATGGATGCCGCAGCGGCAGCGGCCGAACTCGCCGCACACCCGAGCCTCGGCGCGAGACCGCTCGTCGACCTCACACACGGGATTCCGCTCATGCCGGCCGATGCTCCCCAGATCCCCGATCCGGAAGCGTCCTGGCTCGGGCTCCAGAAAGCGGTGACGAGGGACTCGTCGAACTCGATCCTCGCGCGAGCTGATGGGGTCGGCCACGCCATCGCGCAGGAGAACGCCCAGCTCGTCGCCGGCGCGATCCGATCCGTCGTCGGCGCAGTCCGCAGCAACACGCCCCTCGGACCCTGCACGCAGACGCCCCTCCCGGGCCTCGGCGCCACGTGCCTCGACGCGAACGCGCCCTGACCCGAGCGCGCGCGCCTGCTACTTCACGTGTGCGAAGACCTTGAAGCTGGGCTCGTCCTGCGGAACTTCGAAGAACTCGGGGTTGACGCAGCCGAGGACGTCGGCGCGGTGCTGGTAGCAGGGCTCGACCTCGGCGCGGCACATCGGCAGTGGATTGCGTTGCGCCTTGATCGCGCCGAACCCCTTCTCCTCTTCCGCCGCCAGAAGTAAATCGACGTCGATCTCGACGCCGAAGACCCGCTGCATGCAGCCCACGTACGTGTGGCCGAATTCGCGGTACGCGTAGAGGAAGGGACAGGAGCGCTCGAGACAGGCGGCCGGGTAGACGACCTTGTCGCAATGGACATCGCAGCGCCGACACTCGATCTCGTCCTGCGGTCGAAGAGGGAGCTCGGCGACCTGCGTATGTGGCTCCATGACCTGATTTTGCTAGCTCCGGCGCAGGTCCCGCAAGACTTGACAGGCCGCGCGTGATGCGATAACCGCCCGCCCCGGCAGACAGGGTGCGTCCGAGGAGCGCCCCGAGGCGATCAGTAGCGTTCGCCCCCCGATGGTCCGGAGTGTGCTCTACGTCTCACTTGCGCTCGCCCCGGCCACGATCGCGATCCACTACGCGGCCCACCCGGGATCGACCGCGGACTTCGTGCTCGCGGCCGTCGCGCTCGTCCCGCTTGCGTGGCTGATCGGCGAGGCGACCGAGCACGCCGCCCGACACACCGGGCCGGGCATCGGCGGCTTCTTGAATGCGACATTCGGGAACGCGCCCGAGCTGATCATCGCGCTCTTCGCCGTGTCCGACGGCCTCTACGACGTCGTCCGCGGCTCGCTGATCGGGAGCGTGATCGGCAACCTGCTGCTCGTCCTCGGCTTCTCGCTCGCGTTCGGCCCGAAGGGAACGCTCGACCGGCGCTCCGCCTTCTTCTCGCTCGGCCTCGTGACGGTTGCCGCCGTGGCGTACCTCGTCCCGGCGGTCCCGGGCTTCCACGGCGATCCGAACCGCCACGAGGTCGCCGTCATCACGATTGCGCCGGCGGTCGTGCTGCTGGTCCTCTACCTCGTCGTCACGGCGCGGGAGCTCCGAAGGCATCGCGGGCTGCACGTGTCCGACGAGAGTGAGGTCATGGCCGGCTGGTCGCTCCTGACCGCGCTGCTCGTGCTCGCGGTGGCCACGGCGGTCACCGCGCTCGTCGCCGAGATCCTCGTCCACTCGCTGGACGACTTCGCGGACCGGGCCGGCCTGAGCGACTTCTTCGTCGCGGCCGTGATCGTCGCTATCGTCGGCAACGCGGCAGAACACGGCGGCGCCGTCATCGTTGCCCACCGCGGCCAGATCCGCCTGGCGGCGGAGATCGCGCTGGCGTCGAGCGCCCAGGTGGCGGTGCTCGTCGTCCCGGCCGTCGCGTTGCTGGCGTGGACGATCAAGCCCCTCGCTCTCAGCTTCCGGCCCGTCGAGCTCGGCTCCCTCGCCTTCGCCGTCATCGTCACCGCCGCGCTGCTTGCAGACGGCCGTGCGAGCCGCCTGCGAGGCGTCGCGCTGGTGACCGCCTACGTGGGCGTGGTCGTCGCGTTTTACCTCGCCGGCGATCGCTAGGTTAAGTGGATGGCAGCCGTCCCCGAACAGGCCCGGGTGGCCGGCGAGACCGCCGACGCGGTCGTCGCCGCCCGCGACCTCTGCCGGATCTACGGCTCGGGCGACACCGCGGTGCAGGCGCTCCGCAACGTCTCGCTCGACGTCGGACGCGGCCGCCTCACGGCCGTGATGGGCCCGTCCGGCTCGGGCAAGTCGACGCTCATGCACACGCTCGCCGGCCTCGACCGCCCGACCCGCGGCGAGGTGTTCATCGAGGGAACCGACATCACGAAGCTCAACGACACCGAGCTCACGAAACTCCGCCGCGAGCACGTGGGCTTCATCTTCCAGTTCTTCAACCTGCTGCCGATGCTCACCGCGGAGGAGAACATTACGTTGCCGCTGTCGATCGCCGGCGAGAAGGCCGATGGCGCCTGGCTCGACGAGCTCGTCCGCCGCGTCGGGCTTGCCGACCGGCTCCACCACCGTCCCTCGGAGCTGTCGGGAGGTCAGCAGCAGCGGGTCGCCATCGCCAGGGCGCTGGTCTCCAGGCCGAGCGTCGTCTTCGCCGACGAGCCCACCGGCAACCTTGACTCCGGCACGAGCCGTGAGATCCTCAGCATCCTGCGCGAGGCGGTCGAGGGCTACAACCAGACCACCGTCATGGTCACGCACGACGCGAACGCCGCCGCGATCGCCGATCGCGTCTTCTTCCTCGTGGACGGCGAGATCGTTCGCGAGATCGGGCGCTGCGAGGCGCACGACATCCGGACGATCCTGGAAGAGCTCGAAGGCCGCGTGGCGGCTTAGCCGCGCTCCGCCGCCTCCTGAACGCGCTCGCGCGCGTACGGCTCGAGACCCTCCATCGCCCGGGCGATCGCCCAGTTGTGGTTCCAGCGGAGGGCCGGTCGCAGCGCGGGCGTGAGCGCCTTCAGCAGCGGCCGGTCGGCGTGGACCGACCAGTCGAACCGCACGTGGGTCCGGTCGGGCGCGGTCGGCGTGAGCGTCCACTTGCCGTGGCCGCGCAGGTCGCCTTCGACGTCCGCTTCGACGATCGTCGGCGGCTCGAGACGGACGATGCGGGACGTTGTCCGCAGGCGGTAGGGCAGGCGGCCCTTGAAGTACTGGCGCGAGACCTGGCCGACCTCGACCGGTCCCTGGGACTCGACGGTCTCGTAGACGGGCCGCCACCACAGCGGGTACGTCGTTGCGTCCGCGATCGCGTCGAACACGGGCTCGACCGGGGCGGCCACGTCCCACTCGTCGACGAAGACGTACTCCCGCCAGACCTGCTCCGCGTTTGCCGCCGCGGCGACAACCGTCCGCGCGAGCGCCTGCTGGACCCCGGCGGGCGGCTGGGCGGCACGGCCCTCGTCCGGAAAGTCCTGGATCACGTGGGCCGCCGCGACCGGCTTGAGGTAGCCGCCCTTCGTGATCCCGCCGGTGTGCGAGAGCTCGGCCAGCCGCTCGAGGAGCTCTTCGGTTCGAAGGGCCGGCCGAAGCTCCACGCGGACATGGCCGTCGCCGGGCCCGTCGGCGTAGTGGCGGTGGGCGATGCCTGGGGGAATGACGACCGACTCTCCGGGCTGGAGAACTCGCTCGCTGCCCTGCATCGAGACACGCAGCGCACCTGAGACCACCTCGTGGCGCTCCGACTGTTTCGGGTGGACGTGCCGCTGCGCCGGGAACCCGCGCGGCCGCCCGGTGACGTCGTACTCGAGCACCTCGCCGCCCGTCTCGGCGGCCGTGCGCCGGAACTCGATGCGCATCCCGAGCTGCGGCATGTCGAGAACGTCGCCCGCCTTCGCCATCGCGCCGATTCTAAGAACCCGTTCCAGGGTGATGCTTCGGCCTGGCGGCTCAACGCCTCATTCTGGAACGGGTTCTCCAGAACGGGAGTCCCGGCCGAACGCCTGGGCCTGGCGGGTGAACGGATAGGTGGCCCAGTAGAGCCTCACCGGTCGTCCGGACCCGTCGCGGACGATGCGGAGCAGCTCGCCACGCTCGGGGCCGGAGACGACGCGGTAGCGGTCGTCGCCGTCCGGCTCGAAGACGGCGGCCGGCTGCCAGTCGGCCGCGTCACGCGCCTTTGCCCGGAGCCGGCCGTCGCGGTAGTGGAACACCCATTCGGCACTCTCCGACCACCAGGAGCCGAGGACGTCCTCGACGCCTTCGGGCGCCTCAGCCCCGGGCCGCCAGGGCTCCGCGACCGCCAGCGTCTCGGCAGCACGGGTCGCGAGGGTCAGGGCGAGCCGAATGGCGGAATCCGCGTAGGTCGCATTCGTGAGCACCGCGGCCCCGATCCGCTCCGCGGCCGAGCAGAAGACCGCGGACACGAAGCCGGGCATCCCGCCGGTGTGCCCGAAGAGAATCCGCTCGCCCTCGCGATAGAGCTGGAGCCCGAGGCCGCAGCCCCTCGTCCATCGTTCGAGGTCGGCGAGGCCCTGGAAGGCCCGCATCTCGGCGGTCGTCTCCGGCCGCAGGACAGCCGGATCGGGATCCGCCAGGAAGGATCCCCAGCGGGCCAGGTCCCCGACCGTCGACCACAGCTGTCCCGCCGGGCGCTTTGCCCGCAGGTCTGGGTGCGGCTCGCGGCGGACGACCTCCTGGAACGGCTCGACGAAGTAGCCCTTCGCAGCCGGCGCCGCCTGGTCCCACGAGGTTCGCCGGAGGCCGACTGGCGCAAACAGCCGATCCTCGACGTAGCGCTCGTAGGCGAGCCCGGAGCGCTGCGCCACGACGTCCCCGAGCAGGGCGAAGGCGAGGTTCGAGTAGTGCCAGTGCGCCCCCGGCTCGAGCACCCGCTCGGCCTGCGCGTACGCCTCGATCAGGCCATCACGATCGGGAAACTCCATCGTGTCCCAGAGGTCGCCCGGAACCTCGCGCTGCATGCCGGAGAGGTGCGAGAGGAGGCCGCGGATCGTCGGTGACCCGTCGGCCGCCTCCGGGAGATGCTCCTCGAGCCGGTCGTCCAGTGAGAGCTCCCCCGCGTCGCGAAGCTGCAGGACGGCGGCGGCGGTGAACGTCTTCGTGATCGAGCCGATGCGGTACTGGTGGTCCGGCGTCGCCTCCTCCCCCGCCTCGGCATCGGCGAGGCCGACCCCGTCGGCCCAGAGCACCTTGCCGCGGGAAAACACCGCTGCCACGACGCTCGGGAGGCGGCCGTCCGCCTGCGTCTGCCGGACGGAACGAGCAAGCTCGAGGCTGAGGTTCTCAGGTAGGCGCAACGACGCTCAAGGCCCTGGGGATCAGCTCGACGGCGTGCGCGACGTCGTTGTCTTCGACGCCGAGGTACGTGGCCACGCGCAGCACGCCGGGCCGGAGAACGCCGACCCGCACGCCCTGCTCGCCGATCCGAGTCACGGCCTCGGCGGTATCCATACCGATCGAGCCCACGTCGACCGCGACGAAGTTCGTCTCCGTCGCGTCCGGATCGACAGGCAGCCCGGCCTCCGCGAGACCCTCGGCGAGCCGTCGCGCCCGGCGATGGTCGTCGGCGAGCCGGTCGACGTGGTGGTCGAGCGCGTGGAGCGCCGCGGCCGCCACCACGCCGGCCTGACGCATCGCGCCGCCGAAAAGGAACTTCCCTGCCCACGCCTCCGGGAACCGCTCGTGCGACGTTGCCAGGACCGCGCCGAGCGGGCAGCCGAGGCCCTTGGAGAAGCAGATCGTTACCGAGTCGGCCAGCCGTCCGTACTCGGCCGCCGGCAGCCCGCTCGCGATTGCGGCGTTCATGATGCGGGCGCCGTCGAGGTGGACGGCAAGGCCGACCTCGCGAGCGGTCTCCGCGGTTTCGACCAGGTCCTCGAGCGGCCAGACTCGACCGCCCGAGCTCCGATGTGTCTGCTCGAGCACCACGACGCTCGCCGGCTGCAGATCGTCCGCCTGGCCTGCCACCCGCCGCAGCTGCTCCGGCGTGATCCGCCCGGCGACGCCCGGGAGCCCGCGCATGACGAGCCCCGAGTGGACAGCCGGCCCGCCCGCCTCGTAGACGAGCACATGCGTCCGCTCCTCCGCGATCAGCTCGCCGCCCGGCCGCGAGAGCATCCGAAGCGCGATCTGGTTCGCCATCGTCGCGGTGGGGACGAACAGCGCCGTCTCCTGGCCCAGGAGCGCCGCGGCGCGGCCCTGGAGCTCGTTGACGGTCGGATCCTCGCGGAGCTGCTCGTCGCCGACGTCGGCGCTCGCCATCGCGGCAAGCATCGCCGGCGTCGGCTTCGTCGCTGTGTCGGAGCGGAGGTCGATCACGGCGGGCAGCGTAGCCGTGCCCGGCTACCGTAGCGCCGTGGATCTCGAGCGACTCGAGGCGGTGCTCGCCGACGCCGGCGAGCCGGCATACCGCGCGCGGCAGGTCTGGCGTTGGGCCGCATCCGGTGCCGGCGACTACGGCGAGATGACCGACCTCCCGGTCGCGCTCCGGCGGCGACTCGACCACGAGGTGCCGCTCTCGTCGCTGGCGCTCGTGACGGAGTCTCGCGCTCGCGACGGGACGGTGAAGGCGCTCTTCCGGACGGCCGACGGCCATCCGGTCGAAGCGGTGCTGATGCGGTTCCGGGACCGACGGCGCTCGATCTGCGTCTCGTCGCAGTCGGGCTGTCCGCTGACCTGCTCCTTCTGTGCGACCGGCGCGATGCGCTTCCGCCGCAATCTGACCGCTTCCGAGATCCTCGACCAGGCGCTCCACTTCCGCCGTGCCGGGCCGATCACCCACTGCGTCTTCATGGGGATGGGCGAGCCGATGATGAACCTCGAGGCCGTGCTGGGCGCGGCCGATCGGCTTCCAGACCTCGGCGTCACCCACCGGCGTACCACCGTGTCGACGGTCGGCTGGATCCCGGGGCTGGACCGCTTCGTCTCCTCGGTCGACGCCCCGATCCGTCTGGCCCTTTCCATCCACGCGCCGGACGACGCGCTCCGCTCCGAGTTGATGCCGGTCAACGACCGCTACCCGCTCTCGGCCGTGCTCGAGCTGGGACGCGCCTATCACCGCCGCCGGCGTCTCCGGGTCTTCGTCGAGTACGTGCTCCTCGCCGGGATCAACGACCGCGTCGAGCAGGCGGCAATGCTCGCCGACCAGCTCGAGCCGGGCGTCTTCAAGGTCAACCTGATTCCGTACAACCCGACCGGGATGTTCACGGGCTCTTCGAGGAAGGCGGTCGCGGCGTTCAAGGCCGTCCTCGACCGCCGGGGCGTCCCGTCGACGGTCCGGCTCACGCGCGGGCGCGACATCGACGCCGCGTGCGGCCAGCTCGCGAGCGCGCCCCGTCAGGCCGCGGCGCGCAGAGCGGGCGGGAAGCGCTCGAAGATCCACTCGGTGTCGAGCGGCTCGAGCCAGTAGGGCTTCCCGTTCACGCGGACGAAGTCGCCCGTCCGGGGGTCCATCGCCAGGCGCGCCTCCGCCGGGTACCAGCGGTTATGGCGCTCGATGAGGTCGTTCACCTCGGTAAAGTTCCAGTTCGCGGCGAGCTCGCGCCAACGGTGGGCGAACGTGGCCGCGTCGCTGCCGAGCTCCTCTTCGAGCTCGCTCCGTAGCTCCGCGAGGCACTCCAGATGCGCCTCGATCTCGAGCTCGATCTCGCGGAGCCGCTGCATGTACGGCAGCGGCCCGCCTTGTGACGCGACGTAGCCCTCGAGTGACGGGCGGAAGTTCCGCAGTCGCCGGCGAGTCGGATTGCCCTTGAGCGGACTGCCCTCGACGTCCTCCGCCAGTCGGCGCGCGCCGGCGCGCTCGACGGGATTCGGGTCCCGCATGCCCCACTCCCCGAGGATCTGCTCCCGTTCCCAGCGCTCCACAGAACCCAGTCTGCCGGTTTACTGGTCGCGGGGCGAGCGGTGGCGGAAGAGGTTCCAGCGCGCCGCCTCGTGCTTCCGCTCGAGCGCCTGCGCGTAGACGCCGACTTCGTCCGCGCGACCGAGAAGGACACGCCGAAGGGTCTCCCGATCGTCCTCTTCGAGCGTGTCGGCGAACGCGACAATCGCGTCCACGAGTTCCTTCCCGCTGTACTCGGAGGACAGTGAGTCGACCCTGGCCGCAATCGCGATCCGCGTCCAGCGCATCGGCGCCACGATACGCAAAGGGGATATCGCTAGCGCCTAATCGCGCGGCCGTCCCCGGCGTCGAAGAGGTGAAGCTTCGCGTTGGAGACGGTGAAGACGTGCTCCTCGCCTTCGGCGACCGGCTGATCGACCGGCACCAGCGCGATGAGCGACGTTCCGTTCCGCGCCGCATGCACGAGCTTCTCGTTGCCGAGGTACTCGATCACCTCGACCTGGGCGTCGAACTGCAGCCCGTCCGACCGCGGATCGTCGATGCGCACGTGCTCGGGTCGGAAACCGACCACGCGATCGTCGCCGCCGGCCCCGACGAGCGGCGCCGGGACGATATTCATCGCCGGCGAGCCGATGAACCCCGCCACGAACCTGTTCGCGGGATGCTTGTAGAGCTCTTGCGGCGGGCCTACCTGCTGGAGGACGCCGTCGCGCATGACCGCGATGCGGTCGCCCATCGTCATCGCCTCGACCTGGTCGTGCGTGACGTAGACGGTGGTCGTGCCGAGCTCGCGTTGGAGCTTGAGAATCTCCGCGCGGGTCGCCACCCGGAGCTGCGCATCGAGGTTCGACAGGGGCTCGTCCATGAGGAACGCCGCCGGCTGGCGGACGATCGCGCGACCGAGCGCGACCCGCTGGCGCTGGCCGCCGGAGAGCTGCTTCGGCTTGCGTTTCAGCAGAGGGGTCAGGTCGAGCATCTCGGCGCCGCGCCGGACGCGCGGCTCGATCTCCCGCCTCGGCACCTTGAGGTTGCGGAGCCCGAAGGCGAGGTTGTCGTAGACGGTCATGTGCGGATAGAGCGCGTACGACTGAAAGACCATTGCGACGTCGCGCGCCTGGGGCGGGACGTTGTTGATCACCCGGTCACCGATCAGGATCCGCCCTTCCGTCGAGCGCTCCAGACCGGCGAGCATGCGCAGACAGGTCGTCTTGCCGCAGCCGGACGGGCCCACGAGCACGATGAACTCCCCGTCCTCGATCTCGAGCTGGAAGTCCCGGACGGCGACCGTTCCGTCGAAGCGCTTCGTCACGTTCTCGTACGTCACGCTTGCCATTCGGCCCCCCGTTTGAGCTCCGGCAGCGCGAGATGAGCGGCCGCCAGGAAGGAGAAGGCAAGGGTGAGCGTCAGCAGCGGGACAACGGCCGCGACGAAGCCGCCGACGTTCACGGCGGTCAGCGCGGCCGCAAGCCCGAGCGAGGCGAGCGGCCGCCGTGCCAGCGCACGTACCGCGTCGACGAACACGTCGCCGAGACGCCGGTCGCGCTCGGCCACGGCCAGCGGCCAGAGCCAGAGCTGTAGGACGCCGAAGAGCGCCAGCAGATAGACCGCAAGTGCCGCGAGCGGCCAGCCCCACATCCCGGCGTGCGCATACGCACGGACGGCAAGTGTCCCGGCGAACCCAATCGCGCCGGCGATCGCGGCGAGCGCAGCACCGCGCCGCCAGCATCGCCGGACGCCGACGAGGGCGTCACCGAGCCGGAGCTGCTCTGTCTCGGCGAGCTTGACCGCGGAGTACATGACGCCGGCGGCAACGGGGCCGACGAGGACGACGAGCACCGCTGCGGCCGGCACGGAGATCGCCGCCGCAGCGACAGCGAGCGTCGTCGTCGCGAGAACCGCGTTCAGCACTGCGAGTCGCCAGGACTGGCGGTAGAAGTCCGCAGCCGCCCGCCTCAGGGCCCTGCGCGCGGTCATCCCTTCACCGCCGCAGCGGCCACTCCGGCCACGAAGTAGCGCTGGAAGAAGACATAGAGCGCGACGATCGGCAGGAGGGCGACCACACTCGCCGCCATCAGCTGAGGCCAAAGCGTCGTGTATATCTGGTGGAACCTCGCGATGCCGATCGGCAACGTGTAGAGCGACGGGTCCTGGAAGATGACGAGCGGCCAAAAGAGTCCGTTCCAGGTCCCCTGGAAGGTGAGGATCGTGACGGCCGCCAGCGCCGGGCCGGCGAGCGGCAGCATCACCGCCCAGAAGGTCTTGAAGTAGCCGGCGCCGTCGAGCTTGGCGGCTTCCTCGAGGTCGCGAGGGATGGTCAGGAAGTACTGCCGCATCAGGAAGAGGCTGGCGGCGCTGACGAGGCTGATCAGGATGAAGCCGAGGCGGCTGGGGACGAGCGTGACGTGCAGATACTTGGGCAGCACGTTGACGAGCAACTGGTACACGGGGACGAGCCGAAGCTCGTCCGGGATCATCAGCGTCCCAAGCACGAGAAAGAACAGCAGCTCGCGTCCCGGAAAGCGCAGGCGCGCGAAGGCGTAGCCGCCGAGCGAGGCGAGGAAGACGTTGGACACGGTCACCGCGGCCGCGACGACGAAGCTGTTCAGCATGTAGCGGCCGAAGTTGAACTCCGTGAAAACCGAGTGGTAGGCGGACGCGGTCCAGGTCTGCGGCAGGAACGTGAACGACAGCGTCTCGGAGAGCGGCTTGAACGACGTCAGCACGCTCCAGAGGAACGGCACCGCGAACAGGATCGCGATGAGCGTCAGCACGAGGTAGACGAGAACGGTGCGAACTCGCTCGACCCGCCCGCGCCCCGGGATGTGCGCCCGTTCCGGGACACCGATGGCGACCTCGCCGGTCGAGGCAAGCTCCTCGACCGCGACCAACGGCGGAACCGACGGAAGCTCGGGACGATGGGCCATCACGCCACCTCCGGCCGGCCGAACAGCAGCCGCTGGATGACCGTGATCACGAAGATGCCGACGAAGAGCACAATGCCGACGGCCGCCGCGTAGCCGAACTCGGCGTTCGCGATCGCCTTGCCGTAGAGGTAGAGGACGACGGTCAGGGTCGAGTAGTTCGGTCCGCCCTCGGCACCCGCAACGATGAATGCCTGGTCGAACATCTGCAGGGCTCCGATCACCGCGACGACGAGGACGAAGAAGTGGGCCGGCCGGAGCAGCGGGAACGTGACCTTCCAGAACGTCCGCCAAGTGCGGGCGCCGTCGATTGCCGCCGCCTCGTAGACATCGACCGGGATGGCCTGCAGCGCCGCCAGGTAGAAGAGCATGATCGTCCCGGACGTCGCCCAGCCGTTCAGGCCGACGATCGACCAGAGCGCCGTGTCCGAGTCGTAGAACCACGGCCGGCTCGTGTGGTAGCCGAACACGCCGAGGAACGAGTTGAGGAGCCCGTCGGCCGAGAGGATGTAGATGGCGATCGCGGTGATCGCCGCGGAGGAGGCGATCGAGGGGAAGTAGAAGCCCGCCCGGTAGAACGTCCGGAAGCGGAGCGTCTGGTTCACGATGACCGCCAGAGCGAGCCCTAGCGACACCTCCAGGATCACGACGGCGACGGCGAACATGGCGGTGTTCTTGACGGCCCGCCAGAAGATCTCGTCGTGGTAGAGCGTGCGGTAGTTGCCCCACCCGACGAACTCGATCTTCCCGAGGATGCCCCAGTTGTAGCGGCTGATGTAGACCGCGTAGCCGATCGGGATGAGGAAGAAGAGGAGAAAGACCCCCATCGGCACGAGGATGAAGGCGTAGCCGACGAGCGCCTCACGGAGCCGCTCGCTTCCCCACGCCCAGCGCTGGACGCGCTCTCGTGCCGTTATTGCCACCATTCCACCCGGAGGCTGCCCCCTCCGCGGGCGACCGCAGAGGGGGCGGTGTCAGCTCCTAGCTTCTGCTCCTACTGTCCTGCGTTCTTTGCCGCGGTCTTGATCTTCGAGAGCATGCCGCTCACCGACTGCTTGCCCTCGGCCACGGCCGACAGCTCGTTGTTTGCGACCGTGATCACGTCGTTGAACTTCGATCCTCCCTGCCAGACGTGCGAATACGACGCCGCATTGGTGAAGACCGCGCTGCCGGCCTTTGGCTTCACGTCGCTCCTGGACGGGAGCCCGAGCCCGAGCGACACCCACTTCTTCATTCCGACCTTTCCGGTCAGGTAGGTCAGGAGCGTCCACGCGAGCGCCTTTTTCTTCGAGTCCTTCGCCATCGAGTAGGACACGGTAAAGGCAAGGTTGCCGCGGGTCTTGTTCTTCGGCAGCGGCACGACCCTGTAGTGGATGCTGGGGGCCTGCTTCACGGTGGGCAGCATCCAGCTGCCCTCGAAAGCGATTGCGCACTTCCCTCTGGCGAACCCGTCGCCGTTCCAGCTCGCCCCGAGGTCCGGGGGCCTCTTCGCCAGTCCCGACTTCCAGAGGCCGGTGTAGTAGGTGGCCGCGCCGCGGACCGCGCTGGTCGTCATGCTGCGCGAGGTCATGATGCGGCCCTTGTAGCCGTTCTGGTAGGCGAACGCGAACAACCGGGCCCAGTCGTCACTGAGGCAGATCGGCGTGCCGCCGGGAACCGCATTCTTGCTCTTGAGCTTCTGTGCCGTCGAGCGCAGCTGCGCCCACGTCGTCGGCACCTTCGCCCCGGCCTTCCGCATCATGTCGGTGTTCACGTACATCGCGAGCGGCGACCAGTCCTTCGGGAACCCGTATTGCTGCCCCTTGTACTTGAAGCCACTCAGCAGGCGCGGGTAGAACGGCTTCGTGCTGAAGTGGTACTTCTTGATGTAGGGCGTCAGCGACGCCAGCACGCCCTGCGGTACCCACACCGGGAAGACGTGGCCGTTGACGTAGAAGAGGTCGGGCGGCTTGCGCGCCGAGAACTTCGCGAGCATGGTCTGGTCGTAGTCGCCGCCGAACGGTGTGTAGTCGATCTTGATCTTCGGGTACTTCTTCTCGAAACCTTTGAGCACCACCCTAAGGAGGTCGTCCTCCTTTGTCCCCGTCGTCCAGCCGAATAGCGTGACCGTGCCGGAGAGCTGCCGCGCGTGCGGTGCTGCCGTTCCGGCGCCGGTCCCCAGGCCTGCGAGCGCGGCGATGGCAAGCGCCAGACCAACCGCCGCCAGACACACAACGATTGTGCGTCGTGACATTCCGTCTCCTTTCCCGAACACTCCCCTCCTTGCTCCCGGAATCGCGACAAAGGTCACAACTCCGAGAGCGGATTATACGCGTGCCCTTATGCCCTCTACCGGCGAGATCTACGCGCCTTTCGGCGCTCGGCGGCCGCGGGCCGGCGATCCTGCTCAAGGGGCGGATTGTCCTGGAACGGCTCGTAAGGGAGGCTACGACGCCTCGTTGGCGTTGTAGACGACTGGCGTCAGATCACTCGCGGCGGCGTCTCCCGGTTTCAGGCCTTCGAACAACGACTCGAACGGCCCCTTCCGCTCCTGGTAACGGGGCTCGAGCAGACGGATGCCGTCGGCGAAGAAGATGATCGTCATCACCTCGCGCATCTGATTTGAGTTGTTCGGCATCGCGCGGTGCAGTGTCCATCCGGCGTGAAACGTCGCGTCGCCGGCGGCCATCGGCACCGGCTTGGTCACGGCGAACTCGCCGCTCGCGGCCATGCGTTCGAAGAAGGCCTCCGACTCGTCAGAGATCGCGAGCTCGGCGAGCGCGGGACGGCGGTGGGTTCCCGATCCGAACTCCATACCGCCCATGTCGGCGGCGACGTCGACGAGCGGCATCCACATCGTGACGGTTCGGTCGCTGTCGAGCGGCCAGTAGTACTGGTCCTGGTGCCACGGGGTGGGCCCGCCACCGGGCTCCTTGAACAGGGCTTGGTCGTGGTACAGCCGCACGGCTGCGACGCCCAGCAGCTCGGCGGCGATCCGCGCGAAGCGGGGTGCAAGCGTGAACCCAGCCACCCTCCCGTCCTTCCTCCAGATATCGCCAACCTGGATGAAGGCCTTGTGGTATGTGTCACGTTCATTGAGCGGCCGCTTCTCGACCGTGTGGGCGAGGGTGGTCTCGCGGATCACCGGCCGGTAGGCGGCAACCTCCTCGGGCGATGCAACGTGGCGCAGCAGCACGTGCCCGTCACGCTCGAAATCGCGGCGGCTGTCACCGCTCAGCGCGTATGGAAGGTCGAGGCGGGGCAGGCTGGTGGGGGCGGATGCCATTCATGTCCTCCAGCTCTTCGGAACTAGGTAGTGGTCGTGAGCGTGTGCGTACAACCGAATTTTGCCTCTTGGTGCCTCGCATGGATGACAGCGGGTTCTGCACGGCCCAGGGGCCGCCTAATGGGTCCGTGCTCGTAATCTCGGCTTTCGAAGGCGCCGTCTCGCGCGTGCTCGCACCCCGCTACTGCGCAGGTGCCGGAACAGCCGATTTTCAGGCGCCCTTGGGCGCCTCTGCCGCCGCGGGCCGGCGCTCGGGCTCGAGTCGCGGATGCTCCTCGAAGCCGTAGCGAACGACCGGGTTCCTGGCCGCCTTCGCCTCGTCCAGCCGCGTGATCGGGCGCACGTGGGGCGCTGACCGCAGCACCTCCGGGTCGTCCGCCGCCTCGTCGCCGATGGTGAGCATCGCCTCCGCGAACGCGTCGAGCGTCTCCTTCGTCTCCGTCTCCGTCGGCTCGATCATCAGCGCCTCCGGGACGACGAGCGGGAAGTAGATCGTCGGCGGATGGAACCCGTAGTCCATCAGCCGCTTGGCGACGTCGAGCGCGCTGACGCCGTGCTCGCGCTTCAGGTTGCGCGCGCTGATCACGAACTCGTGCATGCAGAGCCGGTCGTACGGGAGGTCGTATGCGTCGCGGAGCCGCGCGAGCAGGTAGTTCGCGTTCAGCACGGCCGTTGCCGACATGCCCTTGAGATCGGGGCCATAGGCCCGGATGTACGCGTACGCGCGCACGAAGACGCCGAACGGGCCGTAGAACCCACGCACCTTGCCAATCGATTTCGCGCGGTCGAAGTCCGGCCGGAAGCGGTCTCCGTCCCTGACGATCGCGGGCACCGGCAGGAACGGCTCGAGGTCCGCGGAGACGGCGAGCGGCCCGCCGCCCGGCCCTCCCCCGCCGTGCGGCTGCGAGAACGTCTTGTGCAGATTGAAGTGCACGATGTCGAAGCCCATGTCGCCGGGGCGCGAGATGCCGCAGACCGCATTCAGGTTGGCGCCGTCGTAATACAGGAGCGCGCCTGCATCGTGGAAGATGCCGGCGACCTGCTCGATGTGCTCGTCGAAGAGCCCGAGCGTCGACGGGTTCGTCAACATCAGGCCGACCGTGCGCTCATCGACGAGCCGCCGGAGGTCGTCGAGGTCGAGGTTGCCGCGAGCGTCCGTCGCTGCCTTCGCCAGCTTGTAGCCCGCCATCGTCACGCTCGCCGGGTTCGTCCCGTGTGCCGTGTCGGCCGTCACCACGATGTCCCGATCGCGCTCGCCGCGGTCCTCGAAGTACGCGCGCATGAGCATCAGGCCGGTGAGCTCGCCCTGTGAGCCGGCGGCCGGTTGCAGCGTGACGGCCGGCAGCCCGGCGACCTCGGCGAGAATCTCCTGCAGCCTCCACATCAGCTCGAGCGCCCCCTGGGCCGCGTCCGGTTCCTGATGCGGATGGAGGTCGCGGAAGCCGGGTAACGAGACGAGGCGCTCGTTGATATGCGGGTTGTGCTTCATCGTGCAGGAGCCGAGCGGATAGAAGCCGGTATCGATCCCGAAGTTGCGGTCGGCGAGCGCCGTGAAATGCCGGACGAGCTCCGGCTCGGAGATCTCGGGCAGGCGCGGCGGCCGCGCGCGACGCAGCCGCTCCGGGACGGCGACGTGTAGCACGTCCGGGCGCGGGAGCGAGGACGCCCGCCGCCCCGGTCGCGACTTCTCGTAGAGGAGCGGCTCCGGTCCCCAGGTCTCGCTCACCGGCCGAGCACCTCCGCGAGCCGGTCGATCTCCTCCGTCGTCCGCTTCTCGGTCATGCACACGAGCAGCGCGTCGTCCATGTCTGGGTAGTCGCGGCGCAGCGGATACCCGGGGTGGACGCCCTGCGCGCGCGCCTCCCGCACGACCTCCTCGGCGTTCCGTCCGACGCGGACGGCAAACTCCTTGAATGTTGTCTGTTCGGGAAACAGCAACGGCAGGCCGAGCCGTGACTTCGCGTGCTCGGCGAGGCCGAGGCAGAGCTCGCCCACCTCCTCGAGGCCCCGCGGTCCCAGCCAACTGAGATACGCGAGCCCCGCCAGCGCGAGCAGGGTCTGGTTCGTGGTGATGTTCGAGGTCGCCTTCTCGCGGCGGATGTGCTGCTCCCTGGTCTGCAGCGTGAGGACGTACCCGCGCTTCCCGTCGGCGTCGGTTGTCTCGCCCACGATGCGGCCGGGCATCCGCCGGATCAGGTCGGCCCGGGCGGCGAGGAACCCGTAATGCGGCCCGCCGAAGGCGAGCGGGTTGCCGGCGCCCTGCCCCTCGCCGATCGCCATCGCGCAGCCGTAGTGCCCGGGCGCTTCGAGGACGCCGAGCGAGAGCGGGTCCACGTGCGCGATCGGCAGAGCTCCTGCGTCGTTCGCCGCCGCGGCCAGGTCGGGCGCCGGCTCCAGGCAGCCGAAGAAGTTCGGCTGCTGGAAGAGGACGCACGCCGCCTCGCGCGCCGCGTCGGCGACCTCGTGGGGATCGCTGACGCCGCCACGGTGCGCAAGCTCGACGACCTCGAGGCCGAAGCCGGGCGCGTAGGTCTTCACGACCTGCCGCACCTGCGGGTGGACGGTGTCGGCGACGACGACGGTTGACCGGCCCGTCGCCTGCCTGGCGACGTAACAGGCATCCGCCGCGACGGTGGTGCCGTCGTAGCCGGACGCGTTGGAAACGTCGAGCCCGGTCAGCTCGCAGATCGCCGTCTGGTACTCGAAGATCGCCTGGAGCACGCCCTGGCTCATCTCCGGCTGATACGGCGTGTAGGCGGTGAGGAACTCGCCCCGCGACATGACGAGGTCCACGACGGCGGGCATGTAGTGGTCGTACATCCCTGCGCCGAGGAACGAGACCTCCTCGCTCGTGGGCGCGTTTCGCGCGGCGAGCTCGGCCAGGTGGGCGGCGAGCTCGGGCTCCGAGAGCGCGGGTTCCAACGCGAGCGGCCGGTCGAGGCGAACGCCCTCGGGGACGTCTGCGAACAGCTCCTCCACGGAGGAGACGCCGATCTCCGCCAGCATCGCGTCCCGGTCGTCGTCGGTCAGTGAGAGGTACCGCAAGTGGCGCGCGGTCACTGGTCGGCGACGAAGCGCTCGTAATCCGCCGCGTCCATGAGCGCCTCCAGCTCGGACGGGTTGGTGAGCGAGACCCGGACGAGCCAGCCTTCGCCGTAGGGATCCTCGTTGACGGTCTCCGGAGCGTCGACGACCTTCTGGTTGACCTCGAGCAGTTCGCCGGAGAGCGGCGCGATCAGGTCGGAGACCGCCTTGACCGATTCGACCTCGCCGTAGGACGCGTCCTTGGACAGCGAGAGGCCGTCGTCGGGCGGCTCGAAGTGGACGAGCTCGCCGAGGCGATCCTGTGCGAACCAAGTGATGCCGAAGACCGCCTCGCCGTCCTCGATGCGCACCCAGTCGTGGTCGCGGTGGTAGCGGACATCGTCCGGATAAGACTCCGGCGCCGGCACTAGGCCCCCCTGTCCTCGCGGTTGTAGATCGGCTTCTTGACGACGCGCGCGCGGCGTTCGCGCCCGCGCACGTCGATCGTCAGCTCCGTGCCCGTCGTGGCGGCTTCGGCGGGCACGTACCCGAGCCCGATGCCGCGGTCGAGTATCGGCGAATGCGAGCCGGAGGTGACCTCGCCGCCCTGAACGATCCGCATGCCCTGTCTCGGGATCGCGCGCTCCTCCATCACGAAAGCGCAGAGCCGTTGGTCAGGGCCGGCCTCCTTGATCGCGCGGAGCCGCTCGACACCGGTGAACTCCTTCTCCAGCGCGCATACCCAGCCGAGCCCCGCGGAGATGGCGTCGGTGTCGACGCTGATGTCGTTGCCGTGCAGCGGGTAGCAGACCTCGAGGCGGAGCGTGTCGCGCGCGCCGAGGCCGCAGGGCACCGCCCCCCGCGCCAGTACGCGATCCCAGAGCTCGCCGGCGTCCTCCGCCATGACGAGGAGCTCGACCCCGAGCTCCCCCGTGTAGCCGGTGCGGGCGATCATGCAGTCGACGCCGTCAACGGTGCCCTCGGCGAACGAGAACGCCGGCGCCTGCTCGAGGCCGAGCCGCGAGAGGGAACTCGGCCCCTGGACGGCGATGAGCGCGTACTCGTCCGAGATGTCGCGCACGTCCGAGCCCGGAATCTCGTGCTCCTTGAACCACCGGAAGTCGCCGTCGCGGTTCGAAGCGTTGACGATCAGCAGGTAGTGAAAATCGCCCAGGCGATAGGCGATGAGGTCGTCGATGATGCCGCCGCGTTCGTTGGTCAGGAGCGTGTACTGTGCCTGGCTCTGTTCGATCCGGTCGAGGTCGTTGGCGAGCAGGCCCTGAAGGAGCTCGTGTGCGCGAGGGCCTTCGACCTCGAGCTCACCCATGTGCGAGACATCGAAGGCACCGCAGTCATTCCGCACTGCCCGGTGCTCGGGGATGACCCCCTCGTACTGCACCGGCATCTCCCAGCCGGCGAAGGGGACCATCCTCGCGCCGAGCGCCACGTGACGCTCGTAGAGCGGCGTCCGGAGGAGGGTCGTCTCCATCGGCGCGGATGCTAGACGACCGGCAGATCCGTCCCGGTGCAGAGGCCTCCGGCGCCGCGGCGTTGTATCGTCCTTCGCACCGTGTTCATCGCCATCATCGTCGTGGTCGGAATCATCGTCTTCGCGCTGATCTGCTTCTCCTTCTGGCGGATGATGCGCGGCGACGAGGAGCTGGAGCCCGCGGGAACCTGGGGCGAGAGCCTCGAGCGCGACAAGCCGGCCCCGCCGGGCTCCGAATCGCCGCCCGAGTAGCGGCCGTCGCTACGAGTCGCGCAGGAAGGGCGGGACGTCGAGGAGATCGTCCGAGACGTCGAACCCGCCTTCGCGATCCCGGTCACGCGGCTCGCGCGGCGGGCGCGGCTCGGGTCCGCGGACCCCGACCGTCGCCGGCCGCCGGCGTGCGCGCGCGCCGCCGCCGAAGCCTGTCGCGATCACCGTGACGCGGACCTCGTCCTTCAGCGACTCGTCGATGACGGCCCCGAAGATCACGTTCGCGGTCTTGTCCGCGGCGCTCGTGACCACCTCGGCCGCCTCGTTCACCTCGAAGAGACCGAGCTCGGGCGGGCCGGTGACGTTGATGAGGATCCCGGTGGCGCCGTCGACCGACGATTCGAGCAGCGGCGAGGAGACCGCGATCCGCGCGGCCTCCTCGGCGCGGCTCTCCCCCTGGGCGATCCCGATGCCCATGAGCGCCGAGCCCGCGTCGCGCATGATCGTCCGGACGTCGGCGAAGTCGAGGTTGACGAGGCCGGGCACGGTGATCAGGTCTGTGATTCCCTGAACGCCCTGCCGCAGAATGTCGTCGGCCATCCGGAACGCGTCCACAATCGACGTCTTCCGCTCGACCACCTGCAGAAGCCGGTCGTTCTCGATCACGATCAGCGTGTCGACCTGCTCGCGCAGCTCGTCGATGCCGCGCTCGGCCTGCTGGCCGCGCCGTCCGCCCTCGAACGAAAACGGCTTCGTCACCACTCCGACCGTCAGCGCGCCGATGCCGCGTGCCAGCTCGGCGAGGACCGGAGCGGCTCCGGTGCCGGTGCCGCCGCCCTCGCCGGCGGTGACGAACACCATGTCGGCGCCCTTCAGCGCCTCCTTCAGCTCGTCGCGACTCTCCTCCGCGGCCTCGCGTCCGACTGCGGGATCGGCGCCGGCGCCGAGGCCGTTCGTGCTGTCGGGCCCGATCTGGATCTTGGCGTCGCTGTCGCACATGAGCAGCGCCTGCGCGTCGGTGTTCACGGCGATGAACTCGACCCCGCCGAGGCCGGCGTCGACCATGCGGTTGACCGCGTTGGATCCCCCGCCCCCGACGCCGACGACCTTGATGACGGCGAGGTAGTTACTGCCCGGCTGGTTCCGCGGTCTCAAGAACTGTTCAAGCCTCAAGCTGTAGTAAAGCGTATGCCCCGTCGTGAGCGTTGTCGCAGAGAGAGTACGTTCGCAGGTTACCGCTTGTCAACAGGTTTTCCACAGGCGAACTCTCAACCTCAACCTGCGACTTGAGGCTGGAAGCGCCCGACTGGCCTTCCCGGAACCGAAACGTCGAGGTAGCCGCCCTGACCGCTCGCCCGACGCGCCGATTGCAGCACCCGCGCGGCAATCGCGAACTTCAGCGGTAGCGCAACGGGCGGACCGGCCAGGAGCTGCAGCCCGGAACGGAGGACGAGCGTCAGGGCACCGTCTTCCATCCTTGCGGTCGCGACGCGCCCGGCGAGCGGGCTCCGGCCGAGCGCGGCAAGAGCTTCTGCCACCCGGCCCGTCTCGCCGGCGAGGATCGCACCGAGCGAGGCGACGGTCGACCGGTCGACCCAGATGCGCGGCAGGCGCAGCTCTGTCCGCGGCTCCAGTCGCCGCATGACGCGCCCGCGGGCGGAGAGAAGCCACGCCAGGCGGCCCTGGCGCACGACAGCGACCGGCCGTTCGGGGCGCACAATCACAACCAGCCCGTGCGGGAACGCGCGGTCGTAGCGGGCCGAGACCACCGTCGGCAGGGACTCGACGCGTCGCATGGCGTCGGCGCCGTCGAGCGTGACGAGGCTCCTCCCGGTGAGCGGCGCGAGCACCGACCGGACCTGGCCGGCCACGTCCGCGGGAGCGCCCTTCACGGTCACGCCCCGAAGTGCGAACAGCGGTGTCTCGCGTGCGACGACGTAGGCGAGGACGGCTCCGACGAGGAGTCCGACTCCGACGGCGAGCGATCGGCGGCTCGGGACGAATCGAGCGAGGGTCGCCGCCGGGACCCGCTCTCGTGCGGGAAAGGAAGCCACGCGCGCACGCGGCGGCCGATCGGAGACCCTGCCCTCCACGCGTCCGACTTCGCCGCGGACGGCGCGGCTCCTACCGGGCGGTCGTCGAGAGCAGCTCGCCGGCGGGCGGCAGCTCGAGGGGCCCCAGGAACTGCACCTCCCGCCGAAGCTCGACGCCGAACTGCTCGCGCGCTCGTCTGCGCGCCTCCGCCATCAGCGCGAGGGCGTCCGCAGAGGTGGCGCCGCCGGCGTTCTCGATGAAGTTCGCGTGGCGGGGGGAGATCTGCGCGCCGCCGACCGTGTAGCCGCGCAGGCCGCAGGCCTCGAGCATCTTCCCGGCCGTCAGGTCGTGACCTTCGGGGTTCGCGAACACGCTGCCGAACGTTCGCTTGTTCGTCGGCTGTGCCGTCTTCCGCCGCGCCTGCATCTCGGCGACCCTGGCCTTGATCTCCTCGACCGGCCGTGATGCCAGGACGAGCTCCGCGGCCGCCACGACCTCTCCCGTGCCGATGCCGGAGGTCCTGTACGCGAAACCGAGCTCATCGCGGGTCCGCCAGTCCGTCCCCTCGGGCCCGACGACCAGGGCGCGCCGGACGACCCCGGCCATGTCGCCGCCGTACGCACCGCCGTTCATGCGCACGCCGCCGCCGACCGTCCCGGGGATGGCGCACGCGAACTCGAGGCCGCCGAGCGCTGCGGCGCGCGCGCGGTGCAGGCACACCGCAAGCGGTGCGCCGCCCCCGGCCCGGAGCAGCCGGCCGTCGATCGTCGCCGCAGCGAGGTCGCCGGCGAGCTTGACGACGAGCGCATTCACTCCCTCGTCGGCGACGAGCAGGTTCGAGCCGAGGCCGACCACGGCCACGTCCATGCCCTCCTGCGCAGCCCGGCGTAGGGCCGATTGCAGCTCGCCGAGCGACGCCGGCCGGACGAACGCGCGCGCAGGGCCGCCGGTGCCCAGCGTCGTGAAGCGCGCCAGCTCGACGCCCGACTCGATCCTCATGCTCTTCCTGACCGTCTCGAGCCTTCGAGCCGGGCGAGGATGAGCGGTCCGGCCCGGTCGACGTCGCCCGCGCCGACCGTGAGGACGAGATCGCCGCGCCGCGCGCGTCGCGCGACGAAGGCGGCCGCGTCCTCGAGCGTGGGCGTCCAGCCGAGCACCATTCCCGGACGCCGCTCGGCTGCCGCATCGACGACGAGCTTCCCGCTGACTCCGGCCATGGCGGACTCGCGGGCGCGGTAGATCTCGGTCACGCAGAGGGCGTCCGCGCCCGTCAGCGCCGCGGCGAGCTCCGACGCAAGGTGCCGCGTGCGGCTGTACAGGTGCGGCTGGAACGCGACGAGGACATGGCCCTCCCCCGCTCGCTCACGCGCGGCCGCGACCAGCGCGCCGACCTTCGCCGGGTTGTGCGCGTAGTCGTCGTAGACCGAGACGCCGGCCGCCTCCCCACGCGGCTCGAAGCGACGCGTGACCCCCCGGAACTCGCGCAGAAGCGGGCCGGCCCGGTCGCGGTCGACACCCGCGAGCTCCAGCGCGGCGAGGGCGCACGCCGCGTTCCTCCGGTTGTGCTCGCCCGGCACCGAGAGCTCGATGCCGACCGGCTCGAGCGCGTCTCCGCGAACGACTTTCGGCACCTCGCGCACCCAGCTCGCGAACAGCTCCTCGACCTCCGCGCGCGAGGCAAAGGTCGAGTGATGGTCGAGGTCGATGTTGGTGACGACGGCGATCTCGGGACGGAGCGAGGCGATCGTCCGGTCGGACTCGTCCCCCTCGACCACGAACCAGCCTGATCCCGCGCGCGCGTTTCCGCCGAGCTGCGGCACCTCGCCGCCGATGACGAAGGCGGGATCCTGCTTCAGCCGGTCGAGGCAGAACGCGACCATCGCGGCGGTCGTCGTCTTTCCGTGCGCGCCCGCGACGACGATTGACCGCCGCAGCGAGACGAGCTCCGCGAGAAACTCCGCGCGCGTCTTCCCGGCAACGCGCCCGGCATAGGCGGTCGAGACGATCGCCTCGCGGTCCCGCGGAGGCTGCGGCGCGTCGGAGACGACGACCTCGATGCCGGCGGCCCGGACGTAGCGCAGGTAGGGCGTGTCGACGCGGTCCCAGCCGGTCACGTCCGCGCCCCACGACTTGGCCAGCACGGCGTACGCCGACAGACCCGCACCGCCGATGCCGGCGAACCAGAGCTTCCTACCGTCCAGCTCGGCCAAGGCCGATCAGCTCCTCCGCGATCACGTCGGCCGCGTCCGGCCGCGCAATCCTCCGCATCGCCTCCCGCATCTGATCCAGCCTACGCGCGTCATCGAGCAGCGAGCGCACGACGTCGCTCGCGTGTCCGAGCTCGAGCTCCGAGACGACGACGACTCCGCCGCTGCGCTCGAAGTAGCGGGCATTCGCGGTCTGATGGTCCGCGGCCGCTCCCGGCCAGGGGACGAGCACGGCCGGCAGCCCCGCGGCCGCGAGCTCCCAGACCGAGCCGCCGGCGCGGGACAGGGCGAGGTCAGCGGCACCGAGCGCGGCGCCGAACTCGTCGGTGAACGCCACGAGCCGGTAGTCCTCCCGTTCCACGCGTCCGCGAAGCGCCTCGTAGTCGCGCTGACCGCAGAGGTGGAGGACGGCGGGTCCGGCGGCGGCGAAGCTCTCGATCGCAAGCTCGTTCAGCGGTCGGGCCCCGAGGCTGCCGCCGAAGACGAGCAGAACAGGGCCCTCGAGTGGCAGGTCGAACCGGCGGCGTCCTTCCTTGCGGGGCAGCGCGCGGTTCCGCGCCGGGATGGGACGGCCGGTGACCTCGTACTTGTCGCCGTCGCGGCCGGGGATCGGGAAGGAGAGGAAGACGCGGCGCGCCAGCGGCGCCGCGAGGCGGTTCGCGAGCCCGAGGTGGGCGTCGGCCTCGGTCAGCGCAGCGGGGATGTGCCTGCTCGCGGCGGCGACCACCATGGGGCCGCCCACGTAGCTTCCACCGCCGAGCACGACGTCCGGTCGCCGCCGCTCGAGGATCCGCCTGCAGGCGACGGGTGCGCGAGCGACGCGGATGAGCGCCCGTGCGAGGTCGACTCCCGGGCGGCGCGGCAGCCCCGAGATGCGGAACGTGTCCAGCTCGTAGCCGGCCTCAGGGACCAGCCGCGCTTCGACGCGATCGGGCGACCCGGCGAACGTCACGTGCACGCCGCGCGAGCTGAGCGCCTCCGCCACCGCCAGCGACGGCAACACGTGGCCGGCGGTGCCGCCGGTCGCGATCACGCAGCGGAGCCCGTTGCTTGGAGCCATTCGCCGCGATGTTAAGGAGGACGCCGACGGAACCGAGGGCGACGACCAGGTTGGAGCCGCCGTACGAGATGAACGGAAGCGGGATGCCGGTCAGTGGGGCGAGCCCGAGCACGGCCGCCAGGTTGATCGCCGCCTGGCCGCAGATGAGCGCCGTCAGGCCGACCGCGAGGTTCTTTCCGAACGGGTCGCGGCACGCCAGCGCAATCGAGAGAGCCGTCCACGCGAACGCGGCGAACGCGGCGATGACGGCGGCCGTCCCGAGCAGCCCGAGCTCCTCGCCGATCACGGCGAGGATCATGTCCGTGTGCGCCTCCGGCAGATAGAAGAGCTTCTCGACGCTCTGGCCGAGGCCGACGCCGAAGATGCCGCCGGACCCGAGCCCGATCATCGCCTGCACCGTCTGGAAGCCCGAGCCCTGCGCGTCGTGCCAGGGATGGAGGAAGCTGAACAGACGCGCGCGCCGGTAGGGCTCGAACCAGATCGCGAGCAGCCCGAGCGTGATCGCGATCGATCCACCTGCCGCCAGGACGCGCGCCGGAACGCCACCCACGGCGGCCATGACGACGACCATGAGAACGATCGTGATCGTCGTTCCCAGGTCTGGTTCCAGGAGCAGGAGCACGCAGAAGAGGCCGACGAGCAGGCCGAGCGGGCGCGCGAGCGAACGGAGGTCGCGCGGCGTCTCTCGCGCGAAGTACGCGGCGGCCCAGACGGCGAGGGCGAGCTTCGTCAGCTCCGACGGCTGGAACGCGGCCGGCCCGAGTGTCAGCCACCGCCGGGCGCCGTTCACCTCGGTGCCGACGACGAGTACCGCGAGGCAGAGGACGAGCGCCACCGCGACCAGCGTCGGCGCGAGCTGCCGTAGCGCGCGGTAGCTGATCCGGGAGAGGACGAGGAGGAGTCCGACGCCGACCAGGGCGTAGACGGCCTGGCGCTTCAGGTAGGAGATCGGATCGCCGTTCCGGATCGCCGCGGGCGCCGAGGTGGCGCTGTAGACCATGACGAGCCCGAACGCCACGAGGCCGAGCGTGACGAGAACGAGGATGTGCGTCTCGAGCTGCGCTCGCTTCACGGGAGCTCCTCCACCAGCCGCCGAAACGCCTCCCCGCGCTCCTCGAAGTCGCGGAACTGGTCGTAGCTCGCGCACGCCGGAGACAGGAGGACGACGTCGCCGCGCCGGGAGTCGTTGGCTGCCGCGCCGACCGCCGTTGCGAGCTCGCCGCAGTGGTGGTGGCGGACGCCCGCCGACTCCAGGGCCGAGCCGATCTCCTCGGCCGTCTCGCCGATCAGATAGCCGGTGGCGGGCCGGGCGCGGAGGTCGTCGGCAAGGGCGGTGAAGGTCTCGTTCTTGCGGGAGCCGCCGAGAATTACGCGCAAGGGGGCGTCGAACGCCGCGATGCCGACACGAGCCGCCGCGACGTTGGTCGCCTTCGAGTCGTTGACGTAGCGGACGCCGTTCCGCTCGCGGACGAGCTCGAGGCGGTGGGGCACGCCCGGGAAGCTGCGCAGAGCGAGCGCGATCGCGTCGTCCGCGATGCCGGCGGCGCGAGCAGCGGCAGTTGCGGCGGCGGCGTTCTCCCGGTTGTGCGCTCCGGGAATCGCAGGCTCCGCCGGCAGCCGATCGGTGCGGTGGAACTCGACCAGTCTCCCTTCGCCCGGAAGCGGCCCGAATCCCCGCGGTGCAACCGCCGTGTCGTCGGGACCCTGGTTCTCGAAGACGCGAAGCTTGGCGTCGCGGTACGCGTCGAACGATTCGTGCCGGTCCAGGTGATCCGGCTCGAGGTTCAGCAGGACGGCGACGCGGGGGCGGAAGTCGTGAATGTCCTCGAGCTGGAAGCTCGAGACCTCGCATACGACCCAGGTGCCGGGGTCGGCTGCGTCGAGGCCGCTCAGCGGCCGACCGACGTTCCCCGCCACCTCCACGGGGCGTCCGGCTGCCCGGAAGATCTCGCCGAGCAGCTCGCTTGTCGTCGTCTTCCCGTTCGTCCCCGTCACGGCCACGAGCGGCGGCGCGCCGAGCAGCCGGTACCCCAGCTCGACCTCGCTCCAGACGGGCACGCCGCGACGCCGCGCGCCCGCGACGAGCGGTGAGGTGCCCGGAACGCCCGGGCTCTTGACCACGAGCTCCACGCCCTGCAGCAGCGCCTCCTCCTCCGTCCGTAACCGGAGTTCGACGCCGGCGGCCGCAAGCCTGCTCGTGTCCGGCTCGCCACGGTCGGTGCCGATCACCTGAACGCCCCGCCGCGCGAGCGCGAGCGCGGCTGCCTGCCCCGAGCGGGCGAGCCCGACGACGAGCACGCTCCGGGGGAGCTCAGATGCGGAAGTCGGTGATGTAGTTGTAGTAGACGGCGAAGGCGATCCCTCCGAGGATGGCGCCGATGATCCAGAAGCGCAGCATGATCTTCGTGTCGGACCACGCCTTCATCTCGAAGTGGTGGTGGATCGGCGCCATCAGGAAGATGCGGCGTCCCCAGTACTTGAAGCTCAACACCTGCAGCATCACGGAGAGCGCCTCGATGACAAAGATGCCGCCGACGAGGACGAGCAGGATCTCGGTGTTCGAGAAGATCGCGAAGCCGGCGAGCGCCCCGCCGATCGCCATCGCGCCCGTGTCCCCCATGAACACCTCGGCGGGGAACGCGTTGAACCACAGGAAGCCGATGCACCCGCCGATCAGCGCACCGCCGAGGATCGCCTGGTCGAGGGCGCTGATGTCGAGCCCGCCGAAGATCGCGAGCTGCCCGCTGCGGATGTAGGTGAGGATGTTCATCGCGGTAAACGTGATCAGGGCGATCATTCCGGTGCCCGCCGCGAGCCCGTCGATGCCGTCCGTGAGGTTCACCCCGTTCGTCGCCCCGGCGATGATCACGAACGCGAGCACGTACCAAGCCCAGGACAGGTTTATGTCGAGATCCGGCGGGATGACGATCGTCGTGCCGAAGTGGTAGTGCTCGACGACGACGCCGACGCCGAACGTGATCCCGGCGAGGAGCGCGAGCTTCCAGCGCCCGGCGAGGCCGAGCGAGCGCCGGTGCGTCAGCTTCGTGAAATCGTCGAGGAACCCGATCGCCGCGCAGCCGATCGTGATCCCGAAGACGGTGAGGCCGGCCACCGTCCAGCGGCTGAGGGCGAGATAGCCGACCGTCGCAGCGAGAACGATCAGCAGCCCGCCCATGGTCGGCGTCCCCTGCTTCTCGACGTGCCGCTCCGGCATCTCCTCGCGAATGTGCTGGCCGAACTCGTGGCGACGGAGGAACGCGATGAAGCGCGGCCCGAGCAGGACCGAGATCAGGAGCGCGATGATCGCGGCGGCGAGGACGCGGGCCATTACGCGGCGTTGACCAGCGACAGCGCCTCGGCGATGCGCTCCATCCTCATCGCCCGCGAGCCCTTCACGAGCACGGCATCACCGTCGAGGAGGAGCGCGCGCAAGGCGTCGACGGCCTCCGGCACGGTCTCGACCCAGCGCGTCTCCGGGATACGACGATCGAGATAGCCCCGGGCGAGCGGCCCGACGCCGATGACGACGTCGACACCGAGCCGTCCCGCGTCCGCCCCCACCTCGGCGTGGAACCGCGGCGCGTCCGGCCCGAGCTCGGCCATGTCGCCGAGGACGGCGATCGTCCGCCGGGAGCCCGCCAGCGCGACGAGGTGCTCGAGCGCGGCGCCCATCGAGACCGGGTTCGCGTTCCACACGTCGTTGAGGAGGACGCCGCCGCCGGGCAGCGCTACCTCGTCGCCGCGCCAGCGCGAGAAGGCGATCTCGGCGGCGCCGCGGCCCGCCGCCCGGATGGGCAATCCGAGCGCGGCGTACGCCGCCAACGCAGTCACCGCGTTCGTCGCCTGGTACCGCGCCGTGAACGGGACCTCCAGCTCGACGACCTCGTCACCGATCGCAACCGACAGCGTCGGCGGCTCGAAGCGCTGCAGCCGAACGTCCTCGCCGACGCGGAGGTAGCGCAGGTCGGGCCGGAGATGCGGCTCGAGCTCTCGTGCGTCGGCCGGCACGACCGCCCATGCCTGCGTCGGCAGCGCGGCGAGGAGCTCACTCTTCGCCCGTGCGACGCCGGCGACCGACCCGACGAGCTCCAGATGCACCGGCGCGATGTTCGTGATCACGCCCGCCGTCGGCCGGGCGAACGCGCACAGCTCGGCGATCTGCCCGAAACCGCGCATGGCGAGCTCGAGGATGAGGAGCTCCGTTTCCGCCTCCAGCCGGCAGAGCGTCAGCGGAACCCCGAGCTCCGCGTTGTAGCTCGCCTCGTTGGCGATCGTGCGGCGGTGCGGGTGGCAGAGCGCGGCGAGAATGTCCTTTGTCGACGTCTTGCCGGTCGAGCCGGTGATGCCGATGATCTCGGCGCGGGAGCGCGTGCGGACGGCGCCGCCAAGCGCGGCGAGCGCTGCGAACGCGTTGTCGGGGACGAGCGTCGCGGCCGCGCCGCGCGCGAAGGCGTGGCGCCGGAACGCCGCCCCGTCCCCCACGACAACGAAGAGATCTCCCTCGTCGATGCGGCGCGAGTCGATCTTGACGCCCGTTGCGGCATCGGCCCACGGCGCCCGGTCGAGGGCCCCGGGGCAGAGCTCCTCGATCTCGTCGAGGTCGAGCGGGATCACTCGACCGGCACCGCCAGGGAGCGGAGAACCTCGCGCGCCACATCGCGGTCGTCGAACGGCAGCACCCGTCCCGCGATCTCCTGACCCTGCTCGTGGCCCTTGCCCGCGATGACGACGACATCGTCGGCAGTCGCGAGCTCGAGTGCCCGGCGGATGGCGGCCCGTCGGTCCGGCTCGACGTCGACGTCGCCCTCGACCCCCGTCAGTACGTCGTCGATGATCGCGAGCGGATCCTCGGATCTCGGGTTGTCGGACGTGACGATCGCGATGTCGGCCAGCGTCGACGCGATCCGGCCCATCAACGGTCGCTTCTCTCGGTCGCGATCGCCGCCGCAGCCGAAGACGCAGAGCAGGCGCCCGCGGTTCAGCTCCCGCGCGGTGCGGAGGACGCTGTCGAGCGCGTCCGGCTTGTGCGAGTAGTCGACGAGGACGGTGAACGGCTGGCCCTCGTCGACCGGCTCCAGGCGTCCGGGCACGCCGGCGAGCGACTCGACGCCGCCGGCGATCACATCGTCGTCGAAGCCGAGCAGCCTCGCGACGGCGGCGGCCGCGAGGATGTTGCTCACGTTGAACCGCCCACGAAGCCGAGTCCGGAGCTCCATGCCGTCGGCGCGGAAGCGGCAGCCGTGCGGCGTGACCTCGAGCGCCTCGGCGCGCAGGTCCGCACCGGGCGAGAGCCCGAAGGTCACGAGCGGAGTCTGACCCCTCAGCTCCTCGGCGAGACGCCGGCCCCACGCGTCGTCGAGGTTCACCGCCGAGGGGGGACGTCCGTCGACGAACAGGCGCCGCTTCGCCGCGAAGTAGCGCTCCATGGTGCCGTGGAAGTCGAGGTGGTCGCGCCCGAGATTCGTGAACGCGAGCGCCGCGAAGCGGACGCCGTCGAGCCGGTGCAGCTCCGACCCGTGGGACGTCGCCTCCATCGCGCAACTACGGTTGCCGGCGTCCAGCATCGCGCGGAACGTCCGCTGGAGGTCGATCGCTTCGGGCGTCGTGCGCACCGCCGCAGCGCGTTCGTCTCCGACACGCGTCTCGATCGTCGTGACGAGCCCGGGCCGCAGCCCGGCGCGCAGGAGGATCGAGTGCAGCAGGAAGGCGGTCGTCGTCTTGCCGCTCGTCCCCGTCACGCCCGCAATGGGGAGCGCCCCGGTCGGCGAGCCGAAGAAGAGGCTCGCGACCGGCCCCATCGCGGCGCGCGCGTCGGCGACGACGAGCTGCGGCACCGCCACGGGGAGCTCGCGCTCGACCACGAGCGCCACGGCGCCCCGCTCCAACGCCTCCGGCGCAAAGTCGTGTCCGTCCGCCCGCGCGCCCGGGTAGCAGAAGAACAGCGCCCCCGGCTCGACGCGGCGCGCGTCGTAGGCGAGGTCCAGCACGTCGACCGAGGGGGAGCCCACGATTGCCCTCGGAGCGAGCGCATCCGCGAGCCGCTCCAGGTTCATCGCGGCCCGAGTCTAGCTTCACAGCAGGCGGGCAAGGCCCTCATTGCGCTCCTCGAGCGATGTCGTCAGCGGCCGGGGCGCGGCGCGTCGGGCGGCACGCCGTAGTACTGGAGCGCAAACTTCGCGATCTCCTGGAAGACCGGCGCGGCCACGTCGCCGCCGAAGATCGACCCCTGCGGCTCGTCGACCGTCACGAGGATCACGAAACGCGGGGCGGTGGCGGGCACGAAGCCGACGAACGAGGCCACGTACTTCGTCGAGGAGTAGCCGCCATGCGGAAGCGTCTTGGCTGCCGTCCCGGTCTTGCCCGCGACCTCGTAGCCCGGAACGTTCGCGCGCTTGCCCGTTCCCTCGATGACGACATCGCGGAGCATCTGCGCGACCTGCGCCGACACGTGCGGCGACAGGATCCGGCGACGCTTCGTGCGCACGGGAGGACCGCCGGCGACGTGGTCGACGAGGTGCGGTGACACGAGGATCCCCCGGTTCGCAATTGCGGCGTACGCGTCGGCCATCTGGATCGGCGTGACGGCGATTCCGTGCCCGATCGGCACGTTGCCGATCGTCGAGCCGGACCACCGGCGCGGCGGGAGGACGATCCCGGCGCTCTCCGCGGGGAAGTCAATGCCGGTCTTGCGGCCGAAGCCGAAGCGGCTGATCCAGCGCGCGAGGCGGTCCTTGCCGAGCAGCTCGGCCAGTCTGATCGCACCGACGTTCGACGAGTGGGCGAGGATCTGGGCGACGGTCATCGTCTCCGCCGGGCGCGGCTCGGCCTCGTGGATGACCCGATCGGCGACCTGGATCGTCGGAGGCAGCCAGAACGAGCTCGAAGGCGAGACGAGCCCGTCCGAGAGCGCCCCGGAGACGGTCACGACCTTGAAGGTCGACCCCGGCTCGTACGTGCTCTCGACCGTCTGGTTTCGCTGGTGCGGCTGCCAGATCGCAGGGAAGCGGTTCGCGTCGTACGTGGGGGCGTTCGCCATCGCCAGCACTGCGCCGTTCCGCGGATTGAGGACGATCGCAGTCGCATCCTTGGCCTTCCAGTCGCGGACCGCCTGCCGCAAGAGGCTCTCGACGGTCGCTTGCAGGGTGTGGTCGACCGTCAGCCAGACGTCGACGCCGGGGCGCTCGCGCGTCGCATTCAGCACGTCGATGACTTGGCCGAACGGATCCTTGACGATCGTCTGCTGCCCGGCGCGTCCCGAGAGCAGGCGGTTCAGCCCCAGCTCGAGCCCGGCGAGGCCGTTGTTGTCGACTCCCGCGTAGCCGAGTACCTGTGCCGCGATCGAGCGCTGCGGGTAGACGCGGCGTTCCTCGGGATAGAAGCCGAGCCCGGCGAGGTGACGCCGCCGCAGTCGTGCCGCCGCTTCGGGATCGGCCTGTCTCAGGACATAGACGAAGTCGCGCGAGCGGTCCTGGAGCCGCTGGTACAGCGCGTTGGGATCGACACCGAGATCGTGTGCCGCAGCGACGGCGACCGCCTGCGGATCGCGAACCTGCTTTGGGTCGGCGTACACGGTGGTCACCTCCTCGGCGATCGCCAGCTGGAATCCCTTGTCGTCGTAGATCGTCCCCCGGCGCGCCGGCAGTGTGACGGTCTCGCGATGCTGCACCTGCGCCATCGCGCCGAGCGATTGCGCCCGAACCGCCTGCAGCCAGAAGGCGCGCGCGAGCGTGGCCGCAAAGACGACCAGCAAGCCGACCAGCAGGAGACGGACCCGGCGGTTCGCGCGACGCGCAGGCACTACGGCCGCCGGCGGTCCAGAAAGACGTACGTCGTGTGGGCTGCGTCTGCGGGCACGAGGCCGTCCCGGCGCGCCGTCCGCTCGATCCGCGGTGTGGAGGCGGCGCTCGACGACTCGAGCTCGAGCTGGGCGATCTGCGCCTGGAGCTGCGCGCGCTCGCGGTCGGCATCGCCGAGCCGGACGTTCAGCTGCAGCACGCTGACGTTGACCGCGACGATGCCGGCGAGCAGGACCGCAACGAGGACGATCCACGCGACCCCGCTCGTTACGAGTTCGCCGCCGCGCGGCTGGGCGGCGCGGCGGCGCGCTGTGCGCGCGGCGGCCGGAGCTTCGGCCGGTGCCGCCGCAGGCATCGTCACACCTTCACCGCCGCCCGGAGGCGCGCGGAGGAGGCGCGCGGGTTTGTTGCGAGCTCGTCGGTCCCCGGGCGAACAGCCTTCCGCGTGAGCACGCGCAGCGTCGGCTCGCGCCCGCAGACGCAGACCGGCAGCTCCGGCGGGCACGTGCACCCGCGCTCCTGCGCGCGGAACGCCCGTTTGACGATCCGGTCCTCGAGCGAGTGGAAGCTGATGACGGCGATCCTCCCGCCTGGCCGCAGCATCCGCACCGCCTCTCCTAGGCCGTTCTCGAGCGAGCTCAGCTCGTCGTTGACGGCGATGCGAAGCGCCTGGAAGACTCGCTTCGCCGGGTGTCCGTCGCCGAAGCGAGCGGGGGCCGGAATGGCAGCCTTGATCGTCTCCACCAGCTCGCCGGTTCGCTCGATCGGCTGTTGCAGGCGGCGGCGTGTGATCGCCCTCGCGATCTGCCTGGCGAAGCGCTCCTCGCCGTAGCGCCGGAAGATGAGCTCCAGCTCTCGCTCCGGGGCGCCGTTCACGAGCACGCGCGCCGAGAGGGCCTGGGAGGGATCCATCCGCATGTCCAGCGGCGCGTCGGCGGCGTAGGAGAAGCCGCGCTCCGGCCGGTCCACCTGCATGCTCGAGACGCCGAGGTCGAGCAGGACTGCGTCCGCCTCGACGCCATTCTCGGCCAACCGGTGAAGCACCACGGCAAAGTCGCCGCGGAGCAGGCGCGCCTGCACCCCCGCGCGGCGCCGGAAGCGTTCGAAGTACGGCCGCACGTCGGGGTCCCGGTCGATGGCGATGAAGCGCCCCCGGCCGGCCAGGTCCGCGGCGAGAAGCCCGGCATGCCCGCCCGCCCCGAACGTGGCATCGACCACCGTCTGCCCCGGTCTTACCTCGAGGAGGCTTCGCACCTCCTCCGCGAGAACCGGGATGTGATCAGTCGCGTGTGGACGCGAGGCGTCGGGCAACATCCTCAACACTCCCTTCCACCTGCCGCATCTGCTGTTCCCAGGCCGCGCGATCCCAGATCTCGAGGTGGTCGTAGACGCCCGCCACGACGACGTCGCGACCGAGACGCGCATGGCGCACCAGCGCCGAGGGGACGGCGATGCGTCCCTGCCGGTCGGGCTCGCCGACCGCCGCGCCGGAGAAGAAGAACCGCTTCAAGACCCGACCCTCCGGGCTGAGGTCGTCGAGCGAGCCGATCGAGTCGGCCATCCGCTCCCAGTGGCCGCGTGGGTACGCGTACAGGCAGCCGTCCATGCCGCGGGTGAGCACGACGCCGTCCGCGAACGCCTGCCGGAACCGTGCTGGAAGGGTGAGGCGGCTCTTGTCATCGATCGTGTGCTCGTGCTCGCCGAGCAGCGTCGGCGGTCGCTGATTGCTCTCCACGTTCCACCACTTTACCCCATTTCATACCACTGTCAACCGCCGGTGAACCACCCGAGCAGCGTGCCGAAAAGGCGTGCCGCCGGCGCCTACCGTGCGCTCGGCGGTTGTGCCGGATGAACGCCACGGCCGGTGAGCGCCCCGGCGCCGCAGTGCGAGGCGAACGCAAGCGCGCGCTCGACGTCCATGCCCGCCCCGAGCGCGAACGTCAGGCCGGCCGCGAAGCAATCCCCCGCGCCGTAGGCGTCCACGACCCGGCCCGGGACGGGCGCGGCCGCGACCGTACCGGAGCGCCCGTCCTCGGTCTCGTAGGCGCAGCCGGCCGCGCCCGCCGTTGCGACGGCAAGGCGCGGAGGCGGGTCGAGGTCGCCCGCGAGATAGCGCTCGGAGAGGTCGACCCGACTGTGGACGACGGCGTCGAGCCGAACGCCGGCCGCCCTGACGGTAGACAACTCGCGGGCCGTCGCAACGAGGACACGGGCCCTCCGGGCCTGGACGAGAGCCGCGACGTCGCCCGCCGTGAAGTAGACGGCGTCGGTCTCGTCGAGGCGCTCCCACGGCAACGGGTCGTCGCCGTGCGGGTGGAGCTTGGGCGTCAGAAGCGTGATCGTCCGTTCCCCCTGGTCGTCGACGAATGTGAAGGCCCGCCGCTGCGGCGGCGGGCGCCAGATCGCCTCGACATCGACGCTGCGCCCGTGCAGCTCGACCGCGGCGTCATGCCCGACCGGATCGTCGCCGAGCGCGACGAAGAGGGTCGCGCGCCCGGCCAGGGCGGCGAGCTGCACCGCAGCGACCGCGCCGCCTCCACCCGCCGCGCGCCAGGACTCCGTCGCAGAGACGATCTCGCCGGGGAGGGGAACCCGCGCCACCCGCACGAAATCGATCACCTCGACATGCCCGACGACTGCGACGCGCACGATCGCGGAGTCTCACATTCCGAGCGCGGCACGCGTTACAGAGAATGATGGACGCCATGGCCGTGCCCCCGTTCGAATCCTTCTATCTCGAGCATCGTGACGCCGTGCTCGCCTTCCTGGCGCGCCGGCTCGGACGCGAGGCGGCCGAGGATGCCTTTCAGGAGACGTTTCTCCGCGCGCTTCGCGGCTATCGGAAGCTCCGGCACGGCCGCGAGCTGCGGGCCTGGGTGTTCACGATTGCCGCCCGTGTCGTCGTCGACGAGTTCCGGCGACGGCCCAAGCCGACGCCGACCGACCGAGTCGAGGCGGGCTCCGCCGAGGACGGACGGCCCGCGTATGCGGAGTTGGAGGACCTGACGAACGAGCTCCCCTCGACCGAACGCACCGCCGTCGTCCTTCGCTACGGCTACGACCTCACCTACACGGACATCGCGGTCGCACTCGGATCGAGCGAGGCGGCCGCGCGACAGGCGGCCTCGTCCGGCGTTCGCCGCCTGCGAAGAAAGGGGATCGCTGATGACCTTCCCGACCTTCCCAACAGTCTCGACTGACCTCGACCGCCGCTTCCGCGAGGCGGCCGTTTCAGAGGGACTGTTCGACGTTGCGTACGACGTTCTGGACACACCGATCGGCCCGCTGCTCATTGCGGCGACCGAGCGCGGCGTTTGCCGCATCTCCTTCGACCCCGAGCCTGAGCGCGAGGCCGAATCGCTCGCGCGGTCGTACGGCCTGCGTGTCCTACGCGCCTCACGGCCCGTGGACACTGCCCGGCGCGAGCTCGACGAGTACTTCGCCGGGCGCCGGCAGACGTTCGACCTCACAACCGACCTGAGAATCGAGGCGCCGTTCCGTTCCGCCGTGCTGGAGGAGCTCGCACGCGTTCCGTATGGGGCCACGACGACGTACGGCGAGCTCGCGCGCCGCGCAGGCCGGCCGCGCGCCGCACGCGCAGTGGGCGTGGTCATGAATCGGAATCCGATCCCGATCGTCCTGCCGTGCCATCGGGTGGTCGGCGCCAACGGCGCCCTCGTGGGCTACGGCGGGGGTCTCGACCGGAAGGAGGCGCTGCTCCGCCTCGAGGGCGTGCTCGCCTGACGCGTCCGGCCGGCCGGGTAAGGCGTCTGTAAAGCCTGCTCGCCCCGGCTGACAACGCGGGCGGGCCCGCGTCAGAACAGGCGGAAGCTCCAGGAAGGGGTCCCGTGACGAACAATCGACGCCTCCGCGGCGGGCGAATTGCGCTGCTTGCGCTCGCCGTCGTCGTAACCGTGATCGCCGCTGCCCTGGCGGCAACACGCTCGGCGCCCGGTGCCACGCGCACGGCCGAGCCCGTCACGGCCGCGTTCGCCCACCACGCCGCGCGGGAACGCTAGGCTCGGGTCCTCCTTCCGAACGTCGTCGCGCGTTCAGTCGCCCAGCAGCCGATAGCCCACCCCCCACTCGTTGACGACGTATTCCCGGTGCTCGTGCGACAGCTTGCGGCGGAGGCGTGAGGCGTGGGAGTCGAGCGTGCGCGTACGGGCGTGTGACCGGAAGCCCCAGACGTCGCGGAGGAGCTCCTCCTTCGTGAAGACGCGCTCTGGATCGGACGCCAGCTCCAGCAGCAGCTCGTATTCCTTCCCGGCGAGCGCGACTCGCTCACCGCGGACCGTCACCCGTCTCGTCGGCCGGTCAATCGTGATCTCCCCGGCCTCGAGCCGCTCGCCGGCAGGCGGCGTCACCCGCCGGAGGATCGCACGGATGCGCGCGAGCAGCTCCTCGTAGTGGAACGGTTTCGCGACGTAGTCGTCGACACCGCGGGCGAACGCGCGCACGCGGTCCACGGGATCGCCGTTCTCCGCCAGCAAGATGACCGGCACCTCGCGGTTCCAGGTACGGCCCGGCTCCCCCTCCCGCAGTCGCCGACAAAGCTCGAGTCCGCCGGCCTCGGGAAGCGTCTCGTCGAGGAGAACGAGGTCGGGTCGGGCGACTTCTGCGAGCGTCAGCGCCTCCGGGCCGGCGCCGGCGCCGAGCACCTCGAAGCCGTCGGCGGCTAGGTGCCGTTCGAGATAGCCGCGTGTGGAAGGCTCCGGCTCG
>JBKPNC010000002.1:0-11801 GCA_046732435.1 Actinomycetota bacterium | reverse complement strand
CCACAACGGGTTCACGACGGTGTTCACAAAGTCGACCGACCACGGGACGACCTAGTCCCCGCCGGCGCGGGTCTTCGGCAACGTGTCGTGGACGGACAAGCCGGAGATCACGACGAGCGCGTCTGGCAAGGACGTTTACGTCTCCTGGAACGGGCCGCAAGGCGGCGACCTCTACGTCGGCCAGTCGCACGACTACGGCGCGACCTGGACGCAGCAGAAGCTGACCGACACCAAGCGCTACTACTACGCGTACGACGGGCGTGTCCTCGCCGACGGGACGGTCGTCTTCTCCGAGAGCAGCATCGAGTACTCCGGCTTGAAGAACGTCGCAGGCGAGGTGTGGCACCACGCGGTCATCTCGCGCGACCTGGGAACGACATGGGAAAACGTCGTCGTCGCGAAGGTGCCGGTCGGCGAGGCGTGCGTCGCCGACGGCTGCAAACCGGACTTCTACATCGGGCAGACCTCAGTCGTCTCGGACTCACCGGGCCACTTGGTCTTCACCTACGAGGGGCCGCGAGTGGCCGGCGGGCCGCAGCAGGTCTATGTCTCGCAGTCGTCGGATGAGGGCCGCACCTGGAGCCCCGGCACGCCCGTCTCCGTCGCCGGAGAGGACGCGACGCAGCCGCGACTGGCGGCCGGCGACGGTGTAACGCGCATGTGGTACATGCAGACTGCCGACGGCGACAACCCCGATGCCTGGAATGTTTGGTACCGCAGCTCGACCGACGGCGGTACTACGTGGACGGCGCCCGTGAAGATCGACGATGCGCCCGCCGGAGCAGCGGCCTACGTCGGCGCCGACGGCTTCGCAGAGATCTACCGGGACTACGGCGAGATCGCGGTTACGAACACGGGCAAGACATTCGCGACCTGGGGCGAGGGCCTCAGCTACACCGGCCCCGGCGGGACCTGGTTCAACCTGCAGCGCTGAACAGCGCGGCCTGGCCTTGCCCTACGCCGACACAAAGCGTCGCTAGCCCGTAGCGCCCACCTCGGCGCTTGAGCTCGTGGAGCAGCGTGACGACGAGGCGCGCCCCGCTCATGCCCAGCGGATGGCCGAGCGCGATCGCGCCGCCGTTGACGTTCACCTTCTCCGGGTCGAGCCCGAGTTCGCGGATCACGACCAGGCTCTGTGACGCGAATGCCTCGTTCAGCTCGACGAGGTCGACGTCGCCGGCCTTGACTCCGGCTCGCTCGAGCAGCTTCCGCACGGCCGGCACCGGGCCGATGCCCATCACGCGCGGGTCGACGCCCGCGACCGCCGAGCCCACGAACGCGCCCAGCGGCTCGACGCCGAGCTCTCGCGCCCGCTCCTCGCTCGCGATCACGAGCGCGGCCGCGCCGTCGTTGATCCCGCTCGAATTCCCGGCCGTCACCGAGCCGCCCTCACGGAAGGCGGGCTTCAACCCGCCAAGCTTCCCCGCGCTCGTATCCGGCCGCGGGTGCTCGTCGCGGGTGGCTTCGCCGACTGCGACGAGCTCGTCTGCAAACCGCCCCTCGGCGTCGGCGGCCGCCCAGCGCTGCTGCGATTGCAGGGCGAACGCGTCCTGCTCCTCGCGCGAGACGCCGTACTGCTCGGCGACGTTCTCGCCGGTCTCGCCCATCGACTCGAGCGGGAACATCTCCTCCATCCGCGGGTTCGGGAACCGCCAGCCGAGCGTCGTGTCCCAGACCGTCTGGTTCCCGCGCGGGAAGGCGGCCTCGGGCTTCGCCATCACGAGCGGCGCACGCGACATCGACTCCACCCCGCCCGCGACGAAGAGATCGCCGTCGCCGGCAGCGACCGCGTGGCAGGCCGCGACGACTGCGGAGAGCCCCGACGCGCAGAGCCGGTTGACCGTCACGCCCGCAACGGACTCGGGCAAGCCGGCGAGCAGCGTGGCCATCCGAGCGACGTTGCGATTGTCCTCGCCCGCCTGGTTCGCGGCACCGAAGTAGACGTCCTCGATCGCCTCAGCCGGAACGCCCGCGCGCTTCACCGCCTCGCCGATCACGAGCGCGGCAAGATCGTCGGGCCGCTCCTCCGAGAGCACGCCGCCGTAGCGCCCGACGGGCGTGCGAACGGCAGACAGGATCACCGCGCGGCTCACGCAGCCAGCGTATCCAGCGCTAGTCGCCCCGGAAGCGCATCAGGAGCCAGCCGCTGGTGTGCTCTTCATCGGCTGGCCGCTCCTCGACGGGCTCGAACCCCGCCTTTCGCCAGGCCCGAACAGCCCGCTCGTTCCACGTGTAGGGGTCGACCGTGACGTCGCTCCAGCCGGACGCGAGCAGCGAAGCCGCGAGCGCGTGTGCCGCGTCGGCCATCAGGCCGCGACCGCGCGCGGCGGGGACGAGGAAGCCGTCGAGCCCACCCCGGCGGGGCTCCTCCCCTTCCCGCCACGACTGGAGGTACCCAACGGGCTCGCCGTCGACTTCGACGATCCACGCGTCGACGTGCTCCCGCTCGAGCCGGAGGCGCATCTCGGCGGCCGTGTACGTCTTGCCGTCCCAGTAGCGCGAGACCTCGGGATCCGCATGCCACCCGACGAGCAGGTCGACGTCCGCCTGGGTGGCGGGTCGCAGCGTGGTCTGCTCGCCGCGGATCGTCAGCCGACGAACTCGACCCGAACCGGCTGCTCGTATGCGCCGATCTGCTCGGCGCGCTTGAGCAGCTCGCGCACCGCCTGGCGGCCCTCTTCGCCGTAGTCGCACGTGAGCTCGTTCACGTACATCCCGATGAACCGGTCGGCAAGCTGCGTGTCGAGCCCGCGGCCGTATTGGAGCGCGTACTCCATTGCCTCCTCGCGGTTGTCGAGCCCGGCCTGGATCGAGTCGCGCAGGACGTCGGACAGCTCGAAGAGCGAGTCGGCGCCGACGTCACGCCGCGCCACGTTCGCGCCGAGCGGCAGCGGCAGCCCGGTCTCGAGCAGCCACCACTCGCCGAGGTCGACCACCTTCTTGAGCCCTGCGTCCGCGTAGGTGAGCTGGCCCTCGTGGATGAGCAGACCGGCGTCCGCGCGCCCCGACGAGACCTCGTCGAGGATCTCGTCGAAGGGCAGCGCGCGCGAGGCGAACTCTCCGAGGCAGAGCCGCAGGACGAGGAACGCGGTCGTCAGGGGACCCGGAATGACGATCTCGACGTCGCGCAGGTCGGAGACCGACATGTCCTCGCGCGCCACGACGATCGGCCCGTAGCCCGCTCCCATCGACGCGCCGTGGGGCAGCAGGACGTAGTTCTCCTGGACGAGCGGGTACGCCGCAAGCGAGATTGCCGTCACCTCGAGCTTGCCGGTGAGCGCCCACTCGTTCAGTGTCTGGATGTCGCGCAGCACGTGCTCGAATTCGAACTGCCTGGGGTCGACCTCGCCCGAGGCGAGGCCCCAGAACATGAACGCGTCGTCCGGGTCTGGGCTATGTCCGAGTCGGATCAACACGGAGGGCCGAGGCTAACAGGGGCGCAGATCGCTCGCACGTACACTGGACCGGATGCCGAAGCCGGCGATTTCCGACGCCATCCAGGACTACCTGAAGGGGCTCTATCACCTGCAGACCAACGGGGAGCGCGTCTCGGTCACGGCCCTCGCGCGGGAGCAGAAGGTCTCGCCTGCCTCGGCGAGCGGGATGGTCAAGAAGCTCGCCGCGCTCGGGCTCGTCGAGCACGAGCCGTACCGGGGCGTGAAGCTCACCCGCGCGGGCGAGAAGGTCGCCGTCGAGGTGATCCGGCACCACCGGCTGATCGAGCTCTACCTCGCAAAGACGCTGGGCCTCCACGTCGACGCCGTGCATGACGAGGCGGATCGGCTCGAGCATGTCCTCTCGGAGGAGCTCGAGGCGAAGATCGACAGCGCGCTCGGCTACCCGACACACGACCCGCACGGAGACCCGATCCCGAACGCCGACCTCGAGTGGCCTAAGTAACGGTCAGCGCGGCTGGGTCGGCCGCGCCTGCGCGAAGCGCCACCGCCGGCCCTCGAGGTCGAGCGCCACGTACGACGTGAACCCGGTGCGCTCGATCTCCTGCACGATCGTCGCGCCCTTCTCCCGGGCCCGGACGAAGTGTCCCTCGAGGTCGTCCACGAAGACCCACGGCATGTCGGTGACCCGTGCGTGATCGACGGGCCCCGCGAGCGCCTCGATCATCAACGAGACGTTGCCGACGTGAAACTCGATCCAGGGGAAGCCGTACTCCTCGTCGACGAGTGGATCCTTGCCCTCCGGCAACGGGCTCGGCGAGTCGAAGCCGAAGGTGTCCGCCAGCCACCAGGCGGCGGCGGCGGGACGCTCGTAGTAGAGCGTGAGCGCGAGCCGCGCCAGTTCGCGAGCGGCACGTGGCGCGCCGTCGCGCCGTTCCATCCACGCGCCGAACCAGGGCGGCGTCACGCGGACGAACGAGGAACCGCCGCGATCCCGGCCGCCCTCGGTAACGGTTGCCACGAGCCGGACGATCGTCCCGGAGGCCGTCGCCTGGAACAGCACCTCGATCGTCACGTCGTCGAGCGAGCTCTCCCACGCGAGGCGCCTTCCGGGCTCCCAGGCGGTGATGCGCGCGAGTTCGAGAACCTCACCGCTCTCGGCCTCGTAGACCTCGAGGATGCGGCCGCCGACCCCCGGCTCGCATCGCATCTCGACGAGCCGCCCCGAGTCGTACGCGTTGATCGGCCCGCGCACCCACCACGCGTCGAGCTCCTCGGTGAACGCCCTGAACGTGGTCTCCGGGTCGGCCGAAACCTCCACCGAGGACGAACACGAATGCTCCGTCATCTTCCCTCCACGTGCCGCTTGAACGACGCGAGCTGCTCCTCGCTTGCGGCCTGCAGTTCGTCGAGCCAGTCGCGCAGGGGGGCGATCGACTCCGGCCGCAACCAGAAGACCCTCGTTCGGGCATCGTCGGCCGGCCGCTCGTCGGCGACAATGCCCGCTCTCAGCAGGACGCGCAGGTGTCGGCTCATCGCCGGCGCGGAGGTTCCGGAGGCGGCGGCGAGCTCCCCGGCCCGATGCGGACGCTCACGTAGAAGCTGGACGACCCGACGCCGGGTCGGGTCGGCGAGGGCTGTCAGAAGTGGGGCGAGCTCGGTTGCCATCGAGCTGAATAATTAACACACTTCGAAAGTATTTGCCTGTTCCTCGATCTCGAAGGCGAGCGCTAGAGCGGCCGCGAGGTCGGCGCCGAAGCAGACCGGGCCGTGGCCCTCGATGACCACCGCGTCGCCGTCCCCCGCCGCGGCCAGCACGGCCCTTCCGAGCTCCGGTGTCCCCGACGGCTCGGGCTCGGCGACCGGCACCGGCGGTCGGGCGGTCGCCCGCGGCGAGTGCGTGTGCACCACCGCGCCGACGTCCGGCCTGGCCGCGAGCACGGCTAGGTGCATCGGCAGCTCGACGCTCGGCTTCGGGCCCTCCACGAGCTCGCCGTCCGGAGTGACCAGGCAGACGTCCTTGGGCCGCAGCGTCTCGTAGGGCAACGCCGACGGCGAGATCGCGACCAGCTCGCCGGCGCGCGCGCTCGCGTTTCCCTGCGTATCGCGCACGAGCCCGCCCTCGGCCATGGCCTGAAGCGTCCGGACGAGCTCCTCGCGAACGGCTAGCGCCCGAAGAACCAGCGTTCCAGAGGCCGAAGCAGCTCGTCGCGGACGAACGGCTTCACCTTCTCGTTGCTCCCGTCCTGCTCGGAGACCCGCGCGTCGTCCTCGAGCGCCCCGTTGGCAGCCTCGAGCGCGTCGGCGAGCTCGTAGCCCTGGAAGATGTAGTCGTCGCGCCGGGCCTCGTCGCTGCGCCGGTACTGCGGGTTCACCGCGCGACCAACGGCCCACATCGCACCCGGCAGGCGCTCGATCCAGATCACGACCCGCTCGGCCTCGCCCCGGTCGTCGACCCCGTGCACCTCACGCTCCGCGAACCGGGACGCGGACGGCTTCCTCACGAACTCACTCTAACTAGGATCCGGGGCGTGGCCAGGCTCTCGAGCTTCCTGCGGAACCCGTTCTCGTTCCTGTTCACGAGCACGGGCAAGGAGGACCGGATCGCCACGTACATCATCCGCGAGCATGAACGCGGTCGCGGGCTCTCCGAGATCCTCGAGGATCCCTACATCCGCAACCGCTGCACGGAGGCGGAGCTCGCGCGCCTCCTCGACCGGCCCGAGCTGATCCACGCGCTCGGAGAGGGCGTGGTCGCCACCGAGCGGGAACGCCGGCCCTAGACCTCCGTTCCGACTCCGCGCTCGCGGGCGCGCTCGACAGCCGCCGCCCCGATCGCGACGTCCCACGCCGCGAGCCCGTTCGACTTGAAGAGGACGATGTCCTCGTCCGCCTGCCGCCCGGGCAGCTCGCCGGCGACGACCTCCTGCAGCTCGTGGACCTCGAGCCAGTCGAGGACGCCCGACTCGACGGGCTCGATCAGATCGCCGGACTCGAGTCGCGCCTGCTCGCGCGAGTCACAGCACACGAACGCCGCTCGCTCGAGGACGACGTTGTCGAGCTCGCGGTGACGTGGATCGTTGGCGCCGATCGCGCAGACCAGCGCACCCGGCTGCAACCACTCGCCGCGCAGCACCGGATCGCGTGACGTCGTGGCGGTGACGACGACGTCCTGCCGGGCCGCCTCGCGGTGGCTTTCGGCGGGCTCGGCCCCAACCTCCGTGCAGAACTCGCGGAGCCGGTCCTCGCTACGGCAGTAGGCGACCACCGACTCGATCGACGGCACGGCCTCGCGAACAGATGCGACCTGGCTACGCGCCTGCCACCCGCAGCCGATCACGCCGAGCGAAGCAGCGCCGTCGCGCGCGAGGTGCTTGGCCGCAACGCCGCTCGCCGCCCCCGTCCGCAGCTGGCCGAGCTTGTCCGCCTCGATCACGGCCGCGACCTCCGCCTTCTGGGTGTCGAAGAGAACGACCACGAACGGCGTCGCCTCCTCGAGCCAGGCGTAGGACTTGAGCCCGGCCAGCCCCAGCTCGCGGTCGACGGCCGACATCACCGCGAAGACGCCGCCGTCGACCCGCGCCCGCTTCCGCGGCGTGTTGTCGATCTCTCCCGCGGCCAGCCGCCGGAAGCAGGCCTCGACCGCCTCGAGCGCGTCCGCGGGCGTGAGCAGCTCGGCGACCTGGGCCTCGGTGAGGTACAGCGGCACTACTTCATGATGAAGCTGATCTTGCCGCTCGGCTCGAAGACCGCCCACTTCACGTCCTCGAGTGTGGCGATCTGCTGGCCGCGCGCCTCCTCGGCGAGCTCCTCGAGGGTGATCCGTTCGCGCTTCATGTTCTCCTCGATCACTTTGCCGTCCTGGAGGATCACGACCGGGTCGCCGTCGAGGACCCGCCGCATCCATGGAAGCCTGAAGTTCAGGTACGAGGTCAGCACGGCCAGGCTTCCGATTGTGCTGATCACGATCACCGAGCCCGTGATGGAGTAGTCGTCCTGCGTCAGGCCTTGCTGGATCGCGTCGCCGAGGACGACGAGCAGGATCATGTCGAACGGCTCGAGCGACGAGAGCTCGCGGCGCCCGAGCACGCGCATCAGCAGATAGACGAAGAAGAACAGGAAGGTGGCTCGGAGGGCGATGTCCATTTGCGCTACGGGAAGATCGTCAGGTGCCGCTCGAAGGTCAGGAGGCGCGTCTTGCCGTCGTTCAGCCAGACGGTCTGCTCACGGCCGAAGGCGACATTGGTCGGGTTGACCTGAAACTGCATGAAGAGGATGTGGCTTTCGCCGGCGTTGATCGGACCGAGCTCGAACGAGAGGCGGCCGTTGTCGCTCGTCTCGCCCTCGGGGCTCGGCTCGATCGTGTTGATCTGCATCCCCTCCGCCCAGCCGGGACCGAGTACGAGGAAGGCGTCCTTGATCTTCTGGCGCGCGGTGATGTGAAACCGGGCCTCGTAAAGCAGGCCGCCGCGGAGACGAGACGGCGCGTAGATCTTCATGGACGCGGCGGGCGAGACGAGCGTGTGCGACTCGGGGCGCTGGCCGAAGACGTTGAAGAGGGCGACCACGGGGACCGCTGCGATGAGCGCCATCAGGCCGCGGCGGACCCAGATCTCGTAGCGCCGGCCTTCGAGGTCGCGGTCGCGCTTGAGGACGAGCGCGTCGGGCACGTCGGCCATACGCGCGGGTTCGGGACTGGCCGGATGCTTCCTGCTAGGAGTGTGCCCAGAGCACGACCGCGCCGCCTGCGAGGACCACGGAGCCCATGGCCACGAGCGCGATCAGGAGTGCGTCGCCGCCTTGCTCGTCTTCTGTGGGCCGCACGGTCGGCGCCCGCGCCGCAACGGTCTCGTAGACGTAGACGCTCCGGCTGGTTCCGTTCGGGTCTGGGTTCGCGAGGAAGCTCTGGTACTGGTCCGAGCGGACGAGCCGCATCCGGGTCTCGATCAGCCGCTTCAGCAGCGTGGTGCCCGGTAGCGCCCCGCGCCGGACGGCCTTGGCCCACGTCGAGGCACCGGGTGGCCGCAGAAGCTGCACGACCTGTGCGGGCGTCACCCGGAGGCGCACCTGCGGAGTGCCCTCGCCGCGCGCCTTGACGCTGAATCCGAGCGGACGCCCGTCGCCGAGGATGTGCCGGAACCTGACCGGCGAGCGGCCGGGGAACTCGAGCTCGCCCTCCACCTCAAGCGGCGCCTCGATCTGGGCGGGCTTCTTGCTCACACCGACGAGGCCCTCGAACGTCGCGTAAGTCGGCTTCAGCCGCGCGCCCGCAAGGGCTGTCCGCCACGTGCGGTCGAGGAGGCTCGCCAACTCCGGCGGCCGGGCGCGGCCCGTGTACTCGATCTCGGGCGTCCGAGTGGCATTCGTGACCGTCAGCATCACGCCGTCCGGCGCGGGCCGGATCCGGACGCGAACGGGGAGGTACCGAGCAGCCGCCTGCGTGCGCACGGTTACGTCGGCCGTGAGCACCTTCCGGCCTGGCGAGAAGCCGGCCCACAGCAGCTGGTCGGCACGTAGGCCCGGCTCCGACTCCGAGCCCGGCCCCGCGCGAACGTCCGCGATGGGCGCCCCGATCGCGAGCTGGTAGTCGCCTTTCCCGGTCAGCAGCAGCCGCTGCCGCACCCGCACGCCGACCGGCCGCCCGCTCTCGTCCATCGCCACGAGGACCCGCTGCGTGCTCCTGGCGCGGACGCGAAAGGCCAGATACGCCGGCGGCGCGGAGTTCTTCGAGACGAGCGGCGGGCTCTCGGTCGGATAGGGCGTGGGCCCGGGCAGCAGGGCCTGCTGCGTCTGCGCGGCCGCCGGTGCCGCCACAGCGAGCCCTACTACCGCGAGAGCGGCGCTACTCCGGCCGAGCCGTGATCCTGACCGACGTCCGATCGCGACACTCCTGGACGAGCTTGACCTGGCCGCTCGACCCATGGCCGTCGAAGTTGACCTCGGCGTCGACCTCCTCGTGCTCGTCCTTCGTCACGCTGTAGCCCGACGCGCTCCCGAGCGCGTCCTTGTAGCCCTCGAACGCGGCGTCGATGTCGCCGTCGTAGTAGCCCTTGACGACCTGCGACGGCCCCTTCTTCGCCGAGGCGGTGTACGTGACCTCTGACGGGGTCGGGAAACCTTCCGGCAGCGACGGGTTGCCCGACAGCTCGGCGGGAGGAGTGCCGCAGGCCTTCCCGGCCTCTTCCTTCTCCTTCTCTTCACCTCCGCCGCAGCCGGCGGCCAGGGCGCCGACGACCAGGGTCATGATCAGCAGGCAGCGACGCATCGTTCTCCCTTCAACGGGTTTGCGGAATCGGGGGAAGCGTGGACGATAGAGGGTCGTCTTTCACCGGCGCCCAGGTCATGTCGTGGAAGCGCGCGAAATAGACGTCGTCGTCGACGACGCCCTCGTGGTTGTGCTCGTTGAAGCCGCGCTCGTCGCCGTTCGCGCCCTCGGTCGTCACCTCGTTGAGCGCGGCGAGGACCTTCGCGCGGTCGGGTGAAGCGGTCCGGGTGAGCGCCGCGACGAGCACGTGAACGAAGTCGTAGGAGTACATCGCGAACTCCGGCGGCGCGACGACCGATTGACCGCTCGACGTCTTCACGCCCACCCGGTCGAACCCGTACGCGGCCTCGTACTGGGACGCGAAGCTGGTGAACGGGTCGGTCCCGACCTCGGCGGTCAGCCGGCCCGACGCGAACGTGAGCCCGTCCACCCAATTCGGATGGTCTGCGAGCTGCTGGCGGACGAACGGGTCGGCTCCCGTGGGCGGCGTGTAGACCGGAACCTTCCAGCCGATGCTCCGCGCAGCGGTCAGCACGGCCGCGATCGCAGGCGGCTGCCCCCAGACGAGAAGCGCGGTGGCGCCGGAGCGCTTGGCGCGGAGGATCTGCGGCGAAAGGTCGGTCTCGCCGGCGGGGACGGTCATCCGGATCGCGACCGAGCGGGGATTCTCGGAGAACGCGCGGTCGAGGTCGTCCGCGCCCTCCTGACCGTACGCGCTGTCGTCGTGGACGAGCCCGACCTTCAGGCCCTTCGGGATCAGGTACTCGGCGTAGCGGAACGCAATGCCGTGATTGGTCGGCGCGATGCGGAAGACGTTCGGCCTTTTGCTCGCGTCGACCAGGCCGGTACCGCCGTCGTAGGTGATCGCGATTGCGGTGTCGTCGCGCTGGGCCAGCTGCCAGGTTGCGTCGACGCCGGTGGCGTCCGTGACGATCGCGAGCGCACCTGCGTCGAGAGCTTTGCGGGTGTCCGCCACGGCACTGCGGGCGGACTGGTGGTTGTCGTAGAGCTTGACGACGAGCTTGTACCGGCGGTCGCCGACGAGGACGCCGCCACCGCCGTTGAGGTTGCCCGCAGCCAGCTCGACCCCGTGTCGGATCGTCTGCGCGATGTATGGGCTGCCAGTCACCGGCACGTCGACGGCGATCACGACTTTGCCGACTCCTGAAGGAGAGCTCTTTCCGCATCCGGCGGCGAGCAGCGCCAGGCCGGCGAGAAGAACGGCGGTCCGGCGCACGCCGAGAGGTTACAGGCGCTGTCCGCCCAGGTAGGCCTCGCGGACGGCGTCGCTCTCGCGGACCTCGGCGACGGTCCCTTCCGCGATCGGCCTCCCGGCGGCGAGGACGATCACCCGGTCGGCGGCCAGCCGGACGAGGCGGAGGTTGTGCTCGACGAGCAGGAGGGCGATTCCGCGCTCCCGGATTCGGCCCGCGACCTCCGCGAGCTCCTCGAGCTCGTCGGGCGCCGCGCCGGCCGCGAGCTCGTCGACGAGCAGGACGCGCGGTTCCGTAGCGAGGGCCGCGGCCAGCGCGAGGAGCCTCCGCTGGGAGCTCGTCAGCTCGGGCACGGGAGTGTTGGTGTGGTCGCCGAGCCCGACGAGCGCGAGCGCCTCGAGGGCCGCCCGTTGGGCTTCGGCAGCTTCCTTTCTCGCGTTTGGAGTGGCCGCCGCCGTTCGCAGCATCCCGCCGTAGCTGCGCCTGACACTCCTGCCGACGAGGACGTTGTCGAGGGCCGTCAGCTCCGGGAACGCGGAGGTCGTCTGGAGGGTCCTGGCGATCCCGAGCCGCACGCGCTCCGCCGTCGGGATCGTGGTCACGTTGCGGCCGGCCGCGAGCACGTGTCCGGCGTCGGGCGGAGTCGCGCCAGAGATCAGGCGCAGGGCGGTCGTCTTGCCGGACCCGTTCGGCCCGATGAGGGCGGTTACTTCGCCCGGCCGCAGCTCAAGCGAGAGCCCGGCGACGGCCACGACGCTGCCGAACGCCTTCGTGAGCCCGTCGGCGCGCACCATGGGCTCATCCGATGCCTCGGGCCCCGAGCTGTAAGACAGTGTTGCATGCTCGGGCTCTCGCCTTCTCTGATGGAAAAGGCGTCGCAGCCAGGGCACGACTCCGGCGCCGCCCAGCGCAAGGACGAACACCAGC
>JBKPNC010000001.1:0-10648 GCA_046732435.1 Actinomycetota bacterium | reverse complement strand
GCCGTGGCCCGGCGGCCCGAAGCCCGGCGGCGGGCCGCCCGCGGCGAGCGCCTCGAACGGATCCTTGCCGTCCGCGAACGGATGCTCGGCGGGCCGGGAGGGCAGCGGCGTCACGATTCCCTGGCGGATCCGCAGGGCGATCGTCCCGTTCGGGAGATCGATGGTGAACTCGCGCTCGTCGGGCGTCGTGCTACCGAAGCGGTAGCCCTGGTAGAGGCCCTCGATGTCGCCGGTCAGGATCCCGCTCGACCCCTCGCGCGCAGCGATCGTCTTGATCTCGCCCTTGATCTCCATCCTGCTCCCTCCTCGTAATTCGGCCGTCGCGATCCTAACGCCGTCCGCTGGAATGCACGGCGCGGCGCGTGCGATACTCGCACCCGCCGATGGGGAAGAGGGCGCTGATCGTCGGAGCCGGCATCGGCGGCCTCACCGCCGCGATCGCGCTGCGCCGCGCGGGCTACGACGTCACCGTCTTCGAGCGGCGCGACGACCCAAAGATGATCGAGTTCGGCGGCGGGATGGTGCTCTGGAGCAACGCCACCCGCGCGTTCCAGCGGATCGAGGTCTTGGACGCGGTCGCAGCCGCGGGAGTCGCGCTCGAGCGGTTCGAGTGGCGGACGCCGGAGGGGACACAGCTCGCCTCGTGGCCGGTCGGCGACATCGGCCGCGAGCTGGGGACACCGACCGTGGGCATCCGCCGCATGCGGCTCCAGGGCGTGCTCGTCGACGCGGTCGGCGATGACTCGCTGCGGCTCGGCGCGGAGGTGACCGGTTTCGATCAGGACGCCGGCGGCGTCACCGTGCGGCTCGCCGGCGGAGGCGAAGAGCGGGGCGACCTGCTCGTCGGGGCCGACGGCATCAACTCCACGGTCCGCTCGCAGCACCTTGGCGGGTGGACGAAGCCGCGGCACGCCGGGTACGGGCTCTGGTTCGGCGTCACGCAGGGCGACGGCTGGGCCGGGGCGAAGACGTTCCGCGAGATCGACGGGCCGGGCAAGCGCTTCATCTTCTTCCCCGTCGGCGACGGCGAGGTGTACTGGTCTGCGATCATCAACCTGCCGGAAGGAGCGCTCAGCGAGGCCGGAGGCGGTGAGGCAGCGCAGGACAAGCAGCTGCTCCTGGCCCACTACCGCGACTGGGCGCAGCCGACCGAGACGCTGCTCGACTCCACCGACGGCGACGCGATCTACCGCCGCGAGATCGCCGACCGGGACCCGGCCGAGCGCTGGGGCGAAGGCCGGTTCACGCTCGTCGGCGACGCCGCGCATGCCATGACGATCAACCTCGGCCAGGGCGCGTGCCAGGCGATCGAGGACGGCGTCGTGCTGGCCAACAGGCTGGCCGGCCGCGACGACGTCGTCGGCGCGCTGCGCGATTACGAGGCCGAGCGCATCCCGCGAACGGCCTGGTTCGTCATGCGCTCGCGGCGCATCGGCGACCTCGCCCGCTGGCAGAACCCGATGGCGACGTTCCTCCGCGACCAGATCCAGCGCGTCGCCTTCCGCACGGTGGCGCTCGCCGACGTCAAGAAGCGGATGAACTACTCCTTTTGACGTGGGGGACAGCTCGGCCAGGGAGGGGCCAGCCCTCCCCGGCCGACCTTGATTGCGTAGGCAGACACGAGTCCTGCGGACGCCTGCCGGTCGACGTCGGCACAGCCGGCATCGGCGGCGTAGAACAGCGGGAACTTGACGGGGCGGTGTCGGCGCGAGAGCCTTAGCGGCCCGTGGTCGTGGAGACGACAGAGCACGCCATCGAGGCCCAGGAGCTCGTCCGGCAGTTCAAGAACGGGCCGCGGGCGGTCGACGGCGTCAACCTCTATGTGGCGAAAGGGGAGATCTACGGGTTCCTCGGGCCGAACGGCGCCGGTAAGAGCACGACCGTCCGCATGCTCGTCACGCTGCTGCCGCCGACCGGCGGCCGCGCGACCGTCGGCGGGCTCGACGTCGTCCGCGACGGGCCCAAGGTGCGCCGCATCATCGGCGTCGCGCTCCAGGAGGCGGCACTCGATCCGCTCCTGACGGCTCGCGAGCACATGCTCCTCCAGGCCGGCATGAACGGCTTCTCGCGCCGCGACGCGAAGAAGCGCGGGGACGAGCTGCTCGAACGCGTCGCGCTGACGGGAGCGGCCGACCGGAAGGTCGGCGGCTACTCCGGCGGCATGAAGCGGCGGCTCGACCTTGCCATGGCGCTCGTCCACCACCCGCCGATCATCTTCCTGGACGAGCCGACGACCGGGCTCGACCCGAAGAGCCGGTCCGCGCTGTGGGACGAGGTGGCGCGGCTGGCCCGTGAGGAGAATGTCACCGTCTTCCTGACCACGCAGTACCTGGAGGAGGCGGATGTCCTCGCCGACCGGGTCGGGATCATCGACTCGGGCCACATCGTCGCCGAGGGCACGCCGGAGTCGCTGAAGGCGGAGATCGGGCGACCGACCGTCGAGGTCCACCCCGCCAGCCAGGAGGACCGGGACCGGATCGCGTCCGTGCTCTCGCGCTTCGGGGAGGAAGCCGCCGCCGCGCCCGAGACGGTCGCGGTCCGGCTCGAGAGTGCCGGCGCGCTCGCCGACGTCGTGCGGGCCCTCGACGCCCAGCGGCTCGAGATCGACAACCTCTCGCTCCGCGCTCCGACGCTGGACGACGTCTTCCTGGAGAAGACCGGGCGGCCCCTCGAGGGCGCGGCCGAGGAGTCGCCCGAGGCGGAGCCGGTGCTCGAGTCCGAGGAGGCGGTCGTCGCCCGCGCGGCGCCCTTCGGGGTCAGCGCCACGTCCGTCGCCGTCAAGGAGTGGCTGTCCGAGGTTCGGGGCGCCGCCTCGAGCGGCGCCGCCGGCGTGCCCGTCCTGGTCGTGCAGGACGGGCCCAACGCCGGTCACCGAGTCGCCGTCGGCGGCAGGCTCATCCTCGGACGGGAGGGCGTCGACTTCGTGATCGAGGATCCGGAGGCCTCTCGCAAGCACGCTGCCGTGTACCCGCACGAGGGCTCGGTCGTCGTCCAGGATCTCGGCTCGATGAACGGCACCTGGATCAACGGACACCGAATTACCCAGCCGACCCGGGCCGATCCCGGGCACACGATCACCCTCGGCAAGACGTCGATCGAGGTTCAGGCGATGGCCGGGCCCGACGACGGCGAAGGCGCACCCGCGGCGTGAGCTCTGGCTTCGGCCGACAGTTCCGCCTGCTCGCCCGCCGGTCGATCGTCCGCACGCTGCGCGACCCGGGCACGATCGCCCCCGCGCTGCTGATCCCGCTCCTCCTCTACTTCGTGATCGCTGCGGGGCTGACGAAGGCGACGAGCCTGCCGGGATTTCCGACGAAGTCGATGCCGACGTTCGCGCTCACGCTGGCGTTCGTGAACGGCGCGCTCTCGATGGTCGGCAGCACGGGTGCGTCGATCGCCACCGACATCGAGACGAACTTCCTCGACCGCCTCGTGCTCACGCCCATGCGCGGCGCCGCGCTGCTCTTCGCCGGGCTTGCCGGGTCGACCGTGCTCGGGTTGATCCAGCTCGGCCTCTTCTTCGGCGTCGGGTTCGCCTACGGCGCGCACATCGAGGCGGGGTGGGAAGGCGTGCTCGTCATCGCCGCCATGTTCCTCCTCGCCGACATCGGCTTCGGCGCACTCGGACTGTTCCTCGGGCTCCGCACGGGCTCGGGCCAGGCCGTCCAGGGCGTCGCGCCGATGATGCTTGTCTTCCTGTTCCTCTCGTCCGTGATCTTTCCGCGCAACCTGATCTCGGCCGACTGGTTCTACTGGATCGCGACCGTGAACCCGGTCTCGTACCTCGTCGAGGGCATCCGCAGCGTCTTCATCTTCGGCTGGGACAAGCAGGCGTTGCTGTACGGCTTCATCTTCGTCGTCGCGCTCGTCGTCCTCAGCCTCCTCAGCGCGTCGGCGGCGCTCCGCAGCAGGCTGGCGCGCGCATGAAGCGCTCCGGCTACCTCTCGGTCGCCCGCTTCGTCGCCTGGCGCAACGTCCGCGTCGTCATCCGGACGCCGGCGCTCTTGCTGCCGACGGTGCTGTTCCCGCTCTTCTTCCTGCTCGCGTTCGCCGGCGCGCTCTCGGCGATGTCGAAGGTTCTCGGCGGCGCGAACTACACCGCGTTCCAGTACGTGTTCGCGCTCCTGCAGGCGGCCGGCTTCACAGGCGCGATGGGCGGATTCGCGATGGCCGAGGACTTCGAGAGCGGCTTCATGCCCCGGCTGATGACGACGGCGCCCCACCGGACGGCGATCCTCGCCGGCTACACCGTCGGGATCCTCGGTCGGGGGGTAATCGCGGCGGCGGTGCTGACGGCAATGGGGTTCGCCCTCGGCATGCACGTCGAGGGCACCGCCCTCGATCTCGTCGCGCTCTTCGCGCTCGCCGCGCTGCTCACGCTTGCGACGACGCTCTGGTCGCTGGGGTGCGCCCTGCACATCCGCTCGTTCAAGGCGGCGCCCTTCATGGCGCTGCCGATCTTCCTTCTGCTCTTCCTGACACCCGTGTTCGTGGAGCTCGATCAGCTCACGGGCTGGCTGCACACCGTCGCCTCCAAGAACCCGTTCACGCCCATCGTCGAGGCGGGTCGCGGGTTCATCTCGGGCAACCACACCGACGTGGCGCTCTCCTTCGGGATCCTCGCCGGGATCATGGTCTTCGTGATCCTCTGGGCCCTACACGGCGTCCGCCGCGCGGAGGCCGCCGGCGGCGTTGCGTAGGCGCCTAGTCGAGAAGGCAACGCCAGCGGAGTCCCGCGTAACGGCTAAACCCGCGGTCGAAGGTGACGAGCTCGGCCGCTTGCTCGAGTGCGAGCGCGGCGAGGTACGCATCGGGCACGAGGTTGCCCCGCAGCTGCAGCCGTCGGCACAGCTCGGTGAACCGCGCCCAGTGCGTCGCGCCGGCGCGCACGAGCTGTCCCGGCGGCTCCAGCAGCGCGTCGAGGTAGTCGATGACGGCGCCGACGCCGTCGGGCCGTACGAACACCCGAGCGTTCGTCGCGAGCCACAGGACGCCAGTGAGAGCGAAGTCGCCGAGGCCGATCGCCTCGTTCCCCGATCGCGCGCGCTCGAGAAACGTCCGCGCTTGACGGTGGTGGACGTGGTCGGGGCGGAAGCCGGCGAGGAGGACGTTGACGTCAGGCAGCAGCACCGTCGCCGTTCGCCGCGTCGTACAGCGACGCATTGGACGCCGGGTCGACCCACGGCTGAAGTCCGCCCCCGGCGTCCGACACGGGCAGCTTGCGGCGCCGGCCGCGCGCTCCACCGGCCCCGGCGAGTCGGAGCCGAAGCCCTTCCGCGAGGAGCGCAGTCAGCGTGGTTCCCTCGTCGGCGGCGCGGCGCCGAGCCTCGCGAAGCAACTCGTCGGGCAAGTCGACGGTTGTACGCATGCAGCAAAGTGTATCGGCCAATGCATAATGCTGCACTCGTTCAGACGCAGTTGGCTACTGCGGCAGCTCGCCGTCGGCCGCTAGGCCGTTACGAACGCGTGCGCCGGATACATCTCCGGCGGGGAAGTGATGCCCGCCTCCTGGAGATGCGGGGCTAGCTTCTCGCCGAAGCGCGATGCTGCTTCCTCGGATTCCCAGACGTCGACAACCCGAAAGCCGTCCGGACCGTCTCCGGCCGCATGGACGAGCAGCCCTTCGACCGGCCAATCCGAAGGCGATTCGGCGCGATCCTTCCCCATCATGCTGCGGACGATCTGCTCGTATCGATCCCGCGTTACGTCAGGGCCTTGATGAACGAGCACGACTGGCATTCGTACCTCCTGGAGCGTTGGGGACGACGCACTCTAACGCGGTACTGGGCGCGAGGCCTAGCCGCGCCGGTCTCGCCGGCCGAAGTCGAGCGCACGGTCGAGGTAATGTCCGGCGCTGATCAGCGCCAGGTGCGTGAACGCCTGCGGAAAGTTCCCGAGCGCCTCCCCGGTGCGGCCGATCTCCTCCGAGTACAGCCCGACGTGGTTCGCGTACGTGAGCATCTTCTCGAACGCCAGCCGTGCCTCGTCGAGCCGCCCCGCCCGCGCAAGCGCCTCGACGTACCAGAACGTGCAGATCGAGAAGGTCCCCTCCTCGCCCTCCAGTCCGTCCGGCGAGACCTCGACGTTGTACCGGTAGACAAGGCTGTCCGATACGAGCGACTCGGAGATCGCGTCGAGCGTCGAGAGCCACTGCGGATCGTCGGGCGCGATGAACTTGACGAGAGGCATCACGAGGACGCCGGCGTCGAGGACGGTCGTGTCGTAGTGCTGGACGAATGCCTGCTGCTCCTCGTTCCAGCCGCGCGCCATGATCTGGTGGTAGATGAGATCGCGGCTCTTTCGCCAGCGGTCCAGCTCAGAGGGCAATCCGCGCGCCATCGCGATCCGGATCGCGCGCTCGATCGCCACCCAGGACATCAGCCGTGAGTACGTGAAGTGCTGGCGGCCGCTCCGGACCTCCCAGATGCCCTCGTCCGCCTGGTCCCAGTGCTCGCACACCCAGTCCACGATCCGCGTCAGGTCCATCCATGCCTTGTGCGCGATCGGTGAGGCGTGCTGGTTGTAGAGATAGACCGAGTCGATGAGCTCGCCGTAGATGTCGAGCTGCAGCTGGTCGGCGGCCTCGTTGCCGATCCGGACGGGCGCCGAGCCGCGGTAGCCCTCGAGGTGGCCGAGGATCTCCTCGGGCAGCTCCGTGTCGCCGTCGATGCCGTACATGATCTGGAGCGGCCCGGCCTCGGCCGGGCGCGGCTCGCGGAAGCGCTCGCGTAGCCAGTCCATGAAGGCCGTCGCCTCGCCGGTGAAGCCAAGCCGGAGCAGCGCGTACAGCGAGAACGCGGCGTCGCGGATCCAGGTGTAGCGGTAGTCGTAGTTCCGCTCGCCGCCGATTGCCTCGGGAAGACTCGTCGTCGGCGCCGCGACGATCGCGCCGGTCGGCGCGTAGGTCATCAGCTTCAGCGTCAACGCCGAACGGTGGATCGTCTCGCGCCAGCGGCCCTGGTAGCGGGTCTGGGCGAGCCAGCGCCGCCAGTAGGCGACAGTCTCCTCGAACGCCTGCCGCGTCTCGTCCTCGGAGTACCAGCGCGGGACGTATGTCTCCGGCACCTGCTCCAGGACGAACGTGGCCGTCTCGCCGGGATGCAGCGTGAACTCGCCGTGGGCGCCGTCGTTCGCGAAGTCGAGCGGGATCGTCGTCTCGAGGGCGAGCGAGATCGAGGGCGAGCGGAAGAGGACGCCGTTCTCGAAGAAGATCGTCTCGTGCGGATCCCGTGCGTAGTTGAAGCGCGGGAAGACCTCGACCCGGAACCGCATCGCGCCGCGGACGCCGAGCACGCGCCTGATCAGCCGGTGGCGGTGCTGGGCGGCGCCCTCCTGGATCGGCATGAAGTCCTGCACCTCCCCGACGCCACCCGAGGTGAGGAAGCGCGTGATCAGGACGTTGGTGTCCGGGAAGTAGAGCTGCTTCGGCACCCAGTCCTCGCCGGCGTAGGTGATGCGGTAGAAGCCGCCGCGCTCCTTGTCGAGGATCGCGCCGAACACGCTCGGCGAGTCGAACCGCGGGCAGCAATACCAGTCGATCCGCCCGTCGGTGCCCACGAGCGCGATCGAGTGCAGGTCGCCGATGATCCCGTGCTCGGCGATCGGCAGGTAGTCCATCGAGCGCGCGCTCGTCCGGACGCCGACCGTCTCCATGCGCGTCGTCGTCATCGCTCAGGTTCGCAGCTCGTCGGTCGTCCGCACGCGGCGGGCTTCCGTCTGGAGCATCCGCAACATCACCTTGGGGTTGTCGAGCAGGAAGCGTTCGACATTGGCCGCCGGCACGATCACGCAGCGCACGGCCGAACGGGCGATGATGTCTGCGACGGTCGGCTCGTGCAGGAGCGCCGAGATCTCCCCGAAGAAGCTGCCCTTCTTCAGCGTCGCGAGCTCCTCGTCCTCCAGGACGACCCCAACCTCGCCGTCGACGATGATGTGCAGCCCGACGTCCTCCTCGCCGCGCCGCACCACCCACTTCCCCTCGTCGAACGAGACCTCGTCCACGTGCGGCAGCACCGCGTCCAGCTCGTCGCGGTCGAGATCGGCGAAGAGTGCGAGCCGCGAAACGCTTTCCTTCAGGTCGGTGTCGACGGGCATTGCACCAAACATAAAACATCGGATAATGGGCGCTCGCGATCGATCACACGAGGATCTGAGAAAGAAAGAACGGAGGACGCATGGCAACCGCTACTCCCGAGCTGGAGCGCACCGAGCTCACGGACGACGAGCTCGAACGGATCGACCGGTACTGGCGCGCCGCCAACTACCTCTCGGTCGGCCAGATCTACCTGATGGCGAACCCGCTGCTGAGGGAGCCGCTACGGCTCGAGCACGTCAAGCCGCGCCTACTTGGCCACTGGGGCACGACGCCGGGCCTCAACTTCATCTACGTCCACCTGAACCGGGTGATCAAGGCGTACGACCTGGACGTCATCTACGTCTGCGGCCCCGGCCACGGCGGCCCGGCCATGGTCGCGAACACGTACCTCGAGGGGACGTACAGCGAGCTCTACCCGAACATCTCCGAGGACACGGAGGGGATGAACAAGCTGTTCAAGCAGTTCTCGTTTCCGCTGGGGATCCCTAGCCATGCGGCTCCGGAGACGCCCGGGTCGATCCACGAGGGCGGCGAGCTCGGCTATGCGATCTCGCACGCCTACGGCGCGGCGTTCGACAACCCGAATCTGATCGTCGCATGCGTCATCGGCGACGGCGAGGCCGAGACCGGCCCGCTCGCGACCGCCTGGCACTCGAACAAGTTCCTGAACCCGATCGGCGACGGCGCCGTTCTCAACATCCTCCACCTGAACGGCTACAAGATCGCGAATCCGACCGTGCTCGCCCGCATCCCGCGCGACGAGCTCGAGTCGCTGCTGGTCGGGTACGGACACAAGCCCTACTTCGTCGAGGGCTCGGACCCGAAGACGATGCACCGGCAGATGTCCGAGACGCTGGACACGGTGATCGCCGAGATCCGGTCGCTCCAGAGCGAGGCGCGCGAGAGCGGCTCCGCAACGCGACCGCAGTGGCCGATGATCGTCCTCCGCTCGCCGAAGGGCTGGACGGGCCCGCGCGAGGTCGACGGCAAGAAGACCGAGGACTCCTGGCGCTCGCACCAGGTTCCCTTCGCCGACCTGGCCGGGAACCCGAAGCACATCACCCTGCTCGAGGACTGGCTCAAGAGCTACCGGGCAGACGAGCTCTTCGACGAGAACGGCCGGCTCCTCGCCGAGCTCCGCGAGCTCGCCCCGAAGGGCGACCGGCGTATGGGCGCCAACCCGCACGCGAACGGCGGGCTCCTGCTCCGCGAGCTCCGGATGCCCGACTTCCGCGACTACGCGGTCGACATCCCCGAGCCGGCAGTGACGATGGGCGAGGCGACGAAGGTGCTGGGCAACTTCGTCCGCGACATCGCGGAGCGCAACCACGAGTTCAGCAACTTCCGCCTCTTCGCGCCGGACGAGCTGGCGTCACAGCGGCTGCACGCGGCGTTCGACGTCACCAAGCGGACGTGGCTCGCAGAGACGCTGCCCGAGGACGACAATCTGTCCCCGGACGGGCGGGTGATGGAGATCCTCAGCGAGCACACGTGCCAGGGCTGGCTCGAGGGGTACCTGCTCACGGGCCGGCACGGGCTGTTCACGACCTACGAGGCCTTCGTCCACGTCGTCGACTCGATGTTCAACCAGCATGCGAAGTGGCTGAAGGTGACGCGCGACGAGATCCCCTGGCGCCGCCCGATCGCCTCGTTCACGTACCTGCTCTCCTCGCACGTGTGGCGCCAGGACCACAACGGCTTCTCGCACCAGGACCCGGGCTTCCTCGACCACGTCATGAACAAGAAGTCCGAGGTGATCCGCATCTATCTGCCGCCCGATGCGAACACGCTCCTGTCGGTGATTGACCACTGCCTCCGCAGCAAGAACTACATCAACGTGGTCGTTGCGGGCAAGCAGCCCGCGTTGCAGTACCTGGACATGGATTCGGCGATCAAGCACTGCACGGCGGGCGTCGGCATCTGGGAGTGGGCGTCGAACGACCGCGGGTCGGAGCCGGACGTCGTCATGGCTTGTTGCGGCGACATCCCGACGCAGGAGACGCTCGCGGCCGTCGAACTGCTCCGAGGCTACTTCCCGCACCTGAAGGTGCGAGTCATCAATGTCGTCGACCTGACGAAGCTCCAGCCCGAGCGGGAGCATCCGCACGGCATGTCGGACAACGAATTCGACACGCTTTTCACGACGGACAGGCCGATCGTCTTCGCGTTCCACGGGTACCCGTGGCTGATCCACCGGCTCACGTACCGGCGCAAGGGCCACGACAACCTGCACGTCCGCGGCTACAAGGAGGAGGGGACGACGACCACGCCGTTCGACATGGTCGTCCGGAACGACCTCGACCGCTTCCACCTCGTCGACGACGTGATCGACCGCGTCCCCGAGCTCGGCGCTAGCGCCGCGTACGTCAAGCAGGAGCTCCGCGACCGCCTCATCGAGCACCGGGAGTACATCTCGAAGTACGGCGACGACATGCCGGAGATCCGGGACTGGCGCTGGTCGCCGCAGCCACCGGGGTCCGAGACGGCGCCGCGATAAGTCAGAGCCGAGGGGGCGCGGGAGCGGGCCCACGGCGGGGTTATCACAGGCAACGT